>JAIJMN010000113.1:0-7782 GCA_022735715.1 Prevotella sp. | reverse complement strand
CCTTTTCACTTTTCTCTTTTCTCTTTTCACTCTCCCTTCCTACGGCGGCAAAAAACACAGAAGCCGATGAGGCAAGTAATCCTTTCAGATATACATGCCTCATCGACTTGTCAGATATTATATTCAAAAAAGCCCCACACTGCGGCAGGGCTGAATATATGCTACTTATTTCTTTGATTTCCATAATTAGTGCTTGGCTACGGGATATTTTCTGAACCATCCGTCCCATCTGAGGCGCATGACTCCGAAGAATGCCTCACCGAAGATACCTCCGTTCATCTTGCTCACACCCTCACGACGATTCACAAAGATTACGGGCACTTCCTTAATCTTATATCCCATCTTGTAGGCGGTGTACTTCATCTCTATCTGGAAGGCATAGCCCTTGAAGCGCACCTGATCCAATGGTATAGACTCGAGCACACAACGACGGTAGCACTTGAATCCGGCTGTGGTGTCATGGACGTTGAATCCGGTGACAAAGCGCACATACTTCGATGCGAAGTAGCTCATAAGCACACGGCCGATAGGCCAGTTCACCACGTTGACACCACTCACATAGCGCGAGCCGATAGCCACATCGTAGCCCTCGTCATGACATGCTGCATAGAGACGGGGAAGGTCGTTGGGGTCGTGCGAGAAGTCGGCATCCATCTCGAATATATAGTCATAGTTGTGCTCAAGCGCCCACTTGAATCCGGCAATGTATGCCGTACCAAGTCCCAGCTTGCCCGAACGTTCCTTAATGAAGAGTCGGTCGGCAAACTCGGTGTTTATTAGTCGGTGTACAATGGCAGCCGTGCCGTCGGGACTTCCGTCGTCGATGACAAGGATGTGGAAACACTTGTCGAGTGCAAACACCGCACGTATGATATTCTCTATGTTCTCCTTCTCATTATAGGTGGGAATGATAACTATGCTGTCGCTATTATTCATATATGTGTCGTTGAGTAATAATATATAAATAGGTGTATACTATTGTCGTGATGCAAAAATACAAAGATTATTCTAAAGCAATATACTTTTAGGAATAAAAAACCCTAAAATAAGGACTTACGTGCCTCATTACAGTTCCAATGTGCGCATCTCAGCATTCTGCATGGGGGCGATATCCTTCATGGGGCGATTGTAATAAACGCTCTGTATAGCCTTGTTTATTATGCCGTGGCCTACTGCCAGCACGGTCTTTCCAGCGTATTTAGTGCGTATGAAGTCAAGGAACCGGCTGCCTCGAAGCTTCATTGCCTCAAGCGTCTCAATGTCGTCGGGCCACGCGGCATCCTTAAGGTCGGGGATATAACGGCCCGTAAACCCTCCCCAATCACGCTCGCGCAGCAACTGGGTCTGCTCAATCTGCGGCTCAGCTCCATCAAAATGGGGCTGCGCTATGATTCTACATGTATCATAGGCACGCTTAAGGTCGCTCGATACAAAGGCGTCGATAGATGTCGATGCCATCTGTCGTGCTACGGCTTCAGCCTGCTCTATACCATGCAGGGTCAGACAACCCGGTGTCTGACCCTGCATTATTCTGTTTACATTGTCCACGGTCTCGCCGTGACGGACAAGCAATAGTCGTGTCATTTGTTGTTTATTTGTTGTGCTCGGTGAGCCAGCGCTCAGCCTCAAGAGCAGCCTTGCAGCCCGAACCGGCAGCCACAATCGCCTGACGATAGGTCGGGTCAGCGCAGTCGCCTGCTGCAAACACTCCGTCAACATTAGTACGCGGTGTGCTACCGATGGTCTTGATATATCCAGTCTCGTCGCATTCTACAGCCGGACGGAACACGTCGGTGTTGGGCTTGTGGCCGATAGCGAGGAAGAATCCGTCAATAGCTATGTCGTAATGAGTCTCGTCTGCCTCGCCCTTGCGCTTAACGAGGTGTGCGCCCTCAACGCCGTCCTCACCAAAGAGTCCTTCGGTGTTGTGCTCGTAGAGTATCTCAATCTTCTCGTTGTCCTCAACGCGCTTGCGCATAACGTCAGAAGCACGCAGATAAGGCTTGCGTACAATCATGTACACCTTCTTGCACAGACCTGCCAGGTAGAGAGCCTCCTCGCAAGCAGTATCACCACCGCCTACAACGGCAACCGTACGCTTGCGATAGAAGAAACCATCGCATGTCGCGCAGGCGCTCACGCCCTGACCGTTATACTTCTTCTCGTCGTCCAGACCAAGATACTTGGCGCTGGCACCGGTTGCTATGATTACTGTATCAGCCTCAATCTCCACTCCAGTATCTGTAGTGAGCACGTATGGCTGCGACGCAAAGTCGGCCTTTACGATTGATCCCTCGCGCATGTCTACACCAAAGCGCTCTGCCTGTTTGCGCAGGTCGAGCATCATCTGATTGCCGTCAACGCCCTCGGGATAGCCGGGGAAGTTTTCTACTACGGTTGTTTGTGTCAGCTGTCCGCCAGTCTGTATGCCACAGTATTCTACCGGACTGAGGTTGGCACGACCTGCATATATTGCGGCTGTGTAACCTGCCGGACCGCTACCAACGATGAGGCAACGAACGTGTTCTCTGTTTTCCATTACTTATATTGTTTATAGTAGTTCTTCAATTTGTTTTGCTATATTCTCGATACTTTCTGTAGGTTCGAAGCGAGCCATCACCTGTCCGCACTTGCTGACGAGGAATTTGGTGAAGTTCCATTTGATGTCGCTTGTCTCCTTGTAGTCGGGATTCTCTTTAGAGAGAATTTCCTCAAGCACGGGTGTGAGCTTGTGTGCAGGGTCGAAGCCTGCAAACGACTTCTGCTCCTTAAGGAACTTATAGAGCGGATCGGCATCGTCGCCGTTCACCTTTATCTTCTTAAACCGTGGAAACTCTGTGCCGTATGTCAGCTTGCAGAACTGATGTATCGACTCGTCGGTGCCTGGTGCCTGCGCTCCAAACTGATTGCAGGGAAAATCCAAGACCTCAAAGCCCTGTGCGTGGTATTTCTCATAGAGCTTCTCCAGTTCTTCATACTGAGGTGTGAATCCGCATTTAGTGGCGGTATTGACAATGAGAAGCACTTCGTTGGCATACTCCTTCAGAGATACTTCCTTTCCTTTTCTGTCCTTTACAGAGAATTCATAAACAGTTCTCATTTTCTTTCCTTTTCTATTTTTATGTGTTTCAATCTTTATATGAGGTACAAAATTAGATAAAAAATATGAGAAACAAGAAATACAAATACAATGATTTGTCAATTATAGTCAAAAAAAACATTATTTTTCTGCTATGCACTCTGCCTCAACAAGCCATTCAGGACGGCATACTTTGCCGTGTACTATGACGTATGGCACACTTGGAAAACGACTGCTGAATACGGCATCCACCACCTCATAATCGCTTATGTCGCGCAGATACACAATGAAATAACGTATGTCGGACATCTTGGCATCGCCTTCGGCAAGCAGAGCCTCCACATTTTCAAGCAGTCTGTACGTCTGACGTTCCACGTCGCCCAGATATAACACGTCGCCATGATTGTCTATACTTGCTGTGCCCGATACGTAATAGTGGCTGACATTGTCTACGGTGAGACGTGTGGCACGTTCGAAAGCCACTCCATACTCATGCGTGGGATTAAGATATTCGGGAGCCTTGAGATATGTCTTCTGCTCTTCGGCTATTTCGGGATAGGTCAGAAAGTCGATGGCTACACATGCATGACGCGACTGGCTGTCGCCACCAATACCCGTAGACGCTATGTAATGGTTGTCGGCGGTAAGCCCATAACGCTCGAATATGTCGTTACGCGCCTTCACCACGCCAGCATAGTTGACGTCTATATCGGCTATGTATATCCATGTGCGCACCAGATGGGTGCTCATGTCAAGCCCATGCGCCTCCATATAGTTAATATATTTCTCAAAGAGCATCATTGTCTGCATATACGAGCGATAGCCCTCAGCCTCTTCTTCGCTAAGGCGGAGGCTGTGCAGACGGAAGCATTCATTAAGATCGGATGTCTTCACGAGCACAGCAATCTTTGAACCGCACAATGGGGCTTGCCCTACTATGCTGCACGGAGCCTTGCTGAGCATGTCGGTATACAATGCCGATTCTGTGAACATCGAGTTCTGATTGCGTATGTCGCTGAGGAATACTTTCGAGTAAACTATACGGCGACCATTCTGCTTCTCTTCATTGATATATTCGCCTACCGTAGCTTCGAGTTCTTCTATGCGCACCGCAAACGACTGTCTGTCTTTCGGATAAAAAATCTTGTAATTTTCCATGTCTTTTTTATATGCAAATAGCTTTCTTATGACAACAAAATTACGTGTTTTTTACGCAACCTGCAAATATTAAGTGAATAATACCTATTAATAAGTAATGTACCGTTGGATATCCGGTTTTTTATTAATATTATTTTGTCATTCAAATGAAAAATTAGTAACTTTGACTTTCATTCTAAAAAAAAATCACCATAGATGAGAATCATGCAGAAAAAGATAAAATTCACTCGCCAATTCGACCAAATGGACTGTGGCCCTTCGTGTGTTCGGATGGTAGCTTCGGCTTACGGTAAAAGCTATCCTTTGAGCTACCTACGCACATTAAGCCACTTGACACGTGAGGGTGTGAGCATTGCCGGCATACGTGACGCCATGAAAAAAATCGGAATGGAGTCAGCATCGTTTATGCTTACTCCAGAACAACTGCGTGAGAAATGTCCTCTACCAGCAATATTACACTGGGAGCAGAATCATTTTGTTGTAATCTATGGAATAAACAAAACACTTTTTACAGGCAAATGGCGTTATCACATAGCCAATCCAGCATTTGGGCGACAGACTATTGATGATAATGAGATGAGAAAGAAATGGCTTAATGACGGAAAAGGTGTAGTCGTTGCTTGTGAACCAACAGATGAATTCTATATAAAAAGCCCTACAATACAAAGACACAGCCTAATAGCATTTGCACGTAAATATGTCTGGCCATTCAAATGGGAAATGTCTCAGACTGCTATTGCAATGTTATTTGGAATATTGTTGTCTTTAGTAACTCCATTCCTTACACAGGCAATGGTTGATGATGGCATTGGCATGCATAACATGGGCGTTATTATCAACATTATGCTGGCACAAATATGCCTATTTCTTGGCTCCTTCCTGATGAATATTATAAGCAGTTGGATAAGCCTTTACATGAGTACACGCATCAATATCAATATATTAACTAGTTTTTTGGAAAAACTTCTATGTCTACCTATGACTTTCTTTGACACCAAAAGCGTAGGTGACTATCAGCAGCGACTCAACGACAACAACCGTTTGCAAAATTTTGCAACCTTCGGTACACTTCAAACTTTTTTCTCACTTCTATCAGTACCTTTACTATTGTGTGTCATAGGCTTCTATAATATGTTTATAATGCTTACATATGTCATATTCACTGCAATAAGTATAGTGTGGATGGTTTATTTTTTCGATCGCCGCAAAGCTCTTGACTACGAGCAATTCCGACTAAATGCTATCAACCAAAACAAAATGTATGAACTAATGTCTGGTATCACCGATATCAAGACCAATTGTTATGAACATTATAAATTACAAGAATGGAAGGACATGCAGGAGAACTTATATATAATGAATAAGCGTAATCTGAAACTCGAACAAATACAATCATCTGGCTATACATTATTAGGACAATTGCGCAATATTTTTATAACTTGCTGGATAGCAATAGCTGTTGTCAACGACAACCTAACATTAGGTATGATGATGAGTATTTCAGGTATTATTGGACAAATCAGCGGACCGTTGTCCCAACTAATTGAATTCTTACAACAATACCAAAATGCACGCATAAGTATGGAAAGAGCTGAAGAAGTGCATCTATGTGAAAACGAAGACAACAACGACACGAAAGAGATACAACGCGATAAACCTTTAGATATATCTATAAACCATCTCTCGTTCTGCTATACTGGATGTATAGGGAAAAAAGCTATTGACGATATATCATTCACTATACCAGCCGGCAAAACTACTGCCATTGTTGGTGAAAGTGGTAGTGGCAAAACAACCCTATTAAAACTATTGCTAAAATTCTATGAACCAACATCCGGGAACATAAAATATGGTACATTGAACTTAAATGAATACAACGCACACTCAATAAGAAAGGTGTCAGGGATTGTGATGCAGGACAACTTTATGTTTTCCGACAGTATACGCAATAATATTATTCTCGGAGAGCCTTACGATGTACAGAGACTTGAACAGTCAATTCAGACAGCATGTCTTGACAAATACATAAACGGGCTACCTGTAGGTGTTGACACTAAAATAGGAAGCGAAGGCATTGGCGTAAGTGGAGGCGAACGTCAACGAATAATGATTGCACGCGCAATATACAAACGCCCTCAATATCTAATGCTTGATGAGGCAACAAGTTCTCTTGATGCTGAGAACGAACGGCACATAACTGATAATATAGCTAATGTCTGCCAAGGTCGCACTCTAATCATTATAGCCCACAGATTATCAACCGTCAAGAATGCAGATAACATTATTGTACTACGTCATGGGAAAATCGTAGAACAAGGTACCCATATAGAGTTAGTAGCACTTGGCGGGTATTATTACGAACTTATAAAGAACCAACTTGAACTTGAAAAATAAAGATGACTAATAATATACAATCACATTATCTATTATTTCGATACGGTACAATGCTTTTGCTTGTAACGACAGCAATACTCATGTTACTTACCTTGTATAATATAAAGATAGGGAATCGAGTAGCTGTAAAGATTATAAGAGAACATAGTGGCGAAATTTATTGCTACATACCTCAGAATATAACAACAATACCAGGTGATTCACTGCTTATAAATGTGAGTTCTGACAATATAGGACAAGTAAAAATGTTAGTAAAAGAAGTGAAAATCAGCAATACAGGAATGATTTGCAAAGTAGCCTTTATAAGTGGCTACAATCCAATAAGACATTTCTATATTGCTGATGGATTTATCGAGATTGAGCGCAAACGGTTGCTTAATCTTGTATTCTTAAAATAAGGTGTTATTACCCAACATTCTGTATATTTCCATTATATGAAGCGAAGTACCCAACACCCCGTTCATAGAATAATCCCACCGTTTGGGATTTCTTGGTATAAAAGATGTTATTTCGAATACCATATTAAGACTTAATGGCATGTCTTCTGATGACAAACTGTTATCTTTATTGTGTATAAACTCTATAGCTTCATTGATGTTTATTTTTGTCAATTTACGTTCACGCATATACATAAGCCCCCAACCAATCCCAGATAATCCCTCATTGAAATCTGAGCCTAAATCCGCTGAAACAATATCTGCCAACACACTCTCCAACAAATTGTCAGCAATGTATGTCCATTTGCTCTCACTTGAATAGTTGGCATACTCATAATACCATATAGCCGCTCCTATTTTGCCTTTGACAATACCATTGCCGTTTATATTATCCATTATTGTTTCAGCTATTTTAGGTAGCACATTGCTGTATTTATCTGCAAACTCCTTGTCGTCCGGCTGTACTATTTGGTGCAACTTGACAACATCCTTGAACGAGCGTGTAAAAACACTGTCATAATAGGCTTTAAGTTCTTCTATTAACGAAGCATTGCTATTTAGCATTTTCAATGCGTCATGATATAATGAACTATTAAGCGACTCAACTATTTTAAAGGCACGCCTCCGCAGAGACTCCGGAAAAAGCAGCGAAGCAATAAACAGATTATTGTAGACACATGCTGCATTATCATTTTTATATGGAAATGCCGTACG
>JAIJMN010000410.1:0-1085 GCA_022735715.1 Prevotella sp. | reverse complement strand
TTTTGAACATTACTTAGATATTAAGAAAAAGCTCGCACTGAAGTGAAGAGTTTTTACACCACTCACAAAAAACAAACCATAAAATGTAAAAAGTGACAAAAAGAAAAGAGGGAGTCAAAATGGAGGTTACCAGAATTTATAACTTCTATTTTGACACCCTCTATACATAATAAGGTGTAGTTATGCTTACTTCTTCAGCAGTTCGTCGAAGATTTTTGTAATATTAGGGTCTGACGGACGTGGAGCATTGGCCTTGATAATGCGGCCCTCACGGTCGAGAAGGATGAAGCGTGGGATGCCTTTGACGAGATACTTCTGCATAAAATCGCTATTCGGTCCAATACAAAGCTGAATACCCTTGATGTCACCCTTCTGTATGCGCTTCTCCCAAGCAGACTTGTTGCTGTCGCACGAGAGACCAACGAAGTGGATGTCCTTGCCTGCATACTGCTCCTCAAGCTTGGTCATATAAGGAAGCTCGCCACGGCACGGACCACACCATGTTGCCCAGATGTCAATGTAAACATACTTGCCCTTGAGCGATTCGAGCGAAACCATATTGCCATTAACGTCTGGAGCATTGAACGATGGCGAAGGACTTCCTGCTCGCAATATCTCCCATTGCTTGCAGGATGCGTCAAACTTCTCCATAGCTTTCTTATCAATCACATTCTTATGATAGAAATCGACAAGATCATCATTAACATCAAGTCCCTTTTTCGACACGATGTCGTAGATATACGAATCGGTTACATACGACTTCACCTTTGCATCCTTGACGTTGGCATCCACAAACGACATAAACTCCTTATTACTGTCACCACCCTGAAACGCCTGACACTGAATGGCATCCATAAGATAGTAGCCATATTCGGCAAAGTTAAGACACTCGGCATCAACCACAGTCAACTCCTTCATCTTGTTCATAAAGAGAGATGTAGGTTTGTACGAATCCAACTTCTTGAGGAACGGATGATGTGACGGATATAAAGGGAATCTCGAATACGACTTGAACAGCAGACGTTTCTTTTCCAATCTTTTGAAGTTGGCAGGCAAATCGGCTTTCTTCAGCAGTTCAAGATTTA
>JAIJMN010000409.1:0-1091 GCA_022735715.1 Prevotella sp. | reverse complement strand
TGCTGCACAAACTTATAGTCGTCAGCCGAGAGCGACTTGAGGTCGATGTCGAAGCCAAGCTTGCATGAGCTGCAAACATCGGTGCGGAACTTAACTGATGTATTTTTATTCCAATTGGTTACATGCGAACCCATAGTCTTAGCCGGGAAGAACTTAGACAAACTCCACTGGATGTAGATGCGCTCGTAGGGGTCGGTATCGTCCGAACACCAGAACTCGGTGAAGTACTTCAGCATCTCGTAGTCCATTCTTCCACCACCACCAGAGCAGAGCATCATCGGAAGCTTAGGATACTTGTTGTGGATGCGAGTAAGCACGTTGTATATGCCACGCACATGGTCGATGTAGAAGTTGCCCTGATTCTGCTTGTGATAGGGTGAGTAGATGTTTGTAATCACGCTGTTGCAGTCCCACTTGAAGTAAGCCACATCGGGATTCTCGGTCATGATGCGGTCGACAATGCCAAACACATAATCCTGAACCTTAGGATTAGAGATGTCGAGAACAAGCTGATTACGATAGTAATACGTCTCGCGCTGTGGCTGCATAATCACCCAATCAGGATGCTTCTCGAAGAGTTCGCTCTTTGGATTAACCATCTCCGGCTCAATCCATATACCAAACTTCACTCCTGCGTTCTTAGCATCTCTTACCAATCCTGGTATTCCCTCTGGCAGCTTGCTCTTAGTGGCTTCCCAATCGCCAAGACCAGCATGGTCGTCCTTACGAGGATACTTATTGGCAAACCATCCGTCGTCGAGCAAGAACATATCTACACCCAGATCTTTGGCATCCTTCATCAACTCGGCAAGACTCTTCTGGTTGAAGTCGAAGCCTGTATTCTCCCAGTTGTTAAGAAGAGTAAGGCGATCGTCCATACCCATGTTCACCTGATACTGGCGTGCCCAGTTGTGCAGATTGCGCGAAGCCTCACCAATACCATTATCGCTTATGGCAAAGATAAACTCAGGAGTTGTGAACACCTCGCCAGCTTTCAGCTTATAGTCGGAAGCGTAAGGATTGATGGCAGGAATAACTCGCAGAGCACCCACGTTGTCCACCTCGAAAGTGAAGCGGAAATTGCCAGGCCA
>JAIJMN010000408.1:0-1091 GCA_022735715.1 Prevotella sp. | reverse complement strand
TGCGTTATGGCAACGCGTATTTTTCTATCTTCCATTGTATATTATATATTGTGTATAAATAATTAGTCTGTATGTTTTTTGCCCGACAGATGCCTTGTCGGCTCCTGCTTCTTCTTTGCCCGTTGTTTATGCGTAGCATACACGATGGCTTCGAGCTGCATCATGAGGTTGCGCTTCTTCTTGCCAGGAGCATAGACGAATCCTTCTACCGTGACGACTTCACGGGGATAATATCCCCATATAGAACGAGCCACAAGCGGTCCGCCCATAGCATCGCCATTCATCTCCCACAGTCCGCGCCACTCTTGCGTATGGATGTCTTCCCGCTCGTCGTACTTATATATAACGCTGCATGCGTCATGCACGGTTGTCATGTACATCGAGTCGGTCTCTCCCTTTATGTTCACCTGCATCACGCTGTCGCGGTTGCGAAACTGCTGCTTGTAAATGCAGATGTTCTGCATAGCCGTAGGCGAATCGTTTGAAATCCACAGAAAGTCCTTGCCACGTTTGCACGATTTCATGTCGGCAGGAATCGGTATGTCAAACCCGAACATGCGCTTCACCTCTGCCTCCATCTTCGGGTTGTGCTTGCGCTGCAAAGTCTCGATGTAGGCTTTCGATTCGTGAGCTTTCAGCAGTTCAACTAATGTGTGTGCGTTGCCTTGCTGAGTTGTGTCTTGGGCAGACATGCTGCGCAAGCAGTCGGCAGTAGGGGCGCATACTCGCACAATCAGTTGCGGTTTGGCGTACATATTGCGCTTGCATGCAATGCTCAGCTTGTCGTATTTCTTCGGGTTGATGTCCACCACGACCAGCGACCTTGCATATCGCAACACTCCCTTCAATGCTTCCGTCGGCTTGATGTCAGGCTCGCTCACGTCAAACATCGGTTCGCTTTGCGGCAATCCTTCAACGTCTATGCTCAGCGTATTGTACAATATGCTGTCAATATCGCCCACTACAGTCACCTCATACGGACTGCCTCCGCTCGTAGGCAGCATGCCATTACGGTCGTTGCAGGCTGCAATGAGCAGACAGCAAAAGCTAAGCAGGAGGCGTGTTACGTACTTATACATATGGTATTTGTA
>JAIJMN010000407.1:0-1092 GCA_022735715.1 Prevotella sp. | reverse complement strand
TTCTTGTTGCGCATGTTCATCGTGCCGTTGTAGGTGAAGAGCATGGCATTGCGTCCGTTGCGGGTCGGCATCACACAGTCGAACATATCCACTCCTCGCTCAATAGCTTCGAGAATGTTCTGCGGTGTACCTACACCCATGAGATAGCGCGGACGGTCTTTTGGCAGAATCTCGTTTACAACCTCAATCATTTCGTACATCACCTCGGTAGGTTCGCCTACTGCAAGTCCGCCGATAGCATTGCCGTCGGCATCCTTGTCGGCTACGTACTTGGCAGCCTCGCGACGCAGGTCTTTATACTTACATCCCTGCACGATAGGGAAGAGGCTCTGCTTGTGACCGTAGAGCGGTTCGGTCTCATTGAAGCGCTTGAAGCAGCGGTCGAGCCAACGCTGTGTGAGTTGCAGGCTCTTGCTGGCATACTCATAGTCGCTCTCGCCTGGAGGACATTCGTCGAAAGCCATCATGATGTCGGCTCCAATGATGCGCTCGGTGTCCATCACGCTCTCGGGAGTGAATATGTGCTTCGATCCGTCAATGTGTGAGCGAAACTCACATCCCTCCTCTCGCAGCTTGCGTATGCCAGTGAGAGAGAAAACCTGAAAGCCCCCCGAGTCTGTCAGAATCGGGCGGTCCCATGTGTTGAACTTATGCAGTCCGCCTGCCTTGCGCAGCGTGTCAAGTCCGGGACGGAGGTACAGGTGATAGGTGTTGCCCAGTATTATCTGTGCCATCACCTGCTCGCGCAGCTCCTGAAAGTGTACTCCCTTGACCGAGCCAACGGTTCCCACGGGCATAAAGATAGGAGTCTTTATCTGTCCGTGGTCGGTGGTTATGAGTCCGGTACGTGCGTCGCTGCACGGGTCGGTATGTTGTAGTTCAAATGTCATTTGTCTTCTTTCTTTTCGTCGTCAATCTTAAAGCTTACCGGATTGTCTACCAATGTGTCGGTGAGTGCAAACTGCCATACGTCCTGCACGTTCTCGACATAATGGAACTGCACTCCCTTGCGGTAGATTTCGGGTATTTCCTCAATGTCCTTGCGGTTGTCGCGGCACATTACTATATCTGTTATGCCGGCACGCTTGGCTG
>JAIJMN010000112.1:0-7844 GCA_022735715.1 Prevotella sp. | reverse complement strand
TGCCTGACGAATGTATTAACTTTGCAAGCGTGATACAGATCTGTAAATTTGCGCCCTCGGGAGGGAGTAAAAACTTTCTCGGGAGGGAGTAAAAAATGTTGAACCAACTCCATAACAAATAAAGAAATATATGAATCCTATTGACATTGCACTCCGCATAGCCACAACAGCCCATGCCGGACAAACTGACCGCGACGGCTATCCCGTCATACTCCACCCTCTTACCGTAGGACTAATGGGACATACTGACGAAGAGAAGATAGCTGGGTTTCTGCACGCTGTGGTTGAGGATACAAGCTACACTTTCGATGATTTGCTGGAAGAAGGCATTCCTACTGGCATAGTAAATGCCCTACGCCTACTCACACACGACCATTCAACCGACTATTTCGAGTATGTGCAAAGAATCATTGACTCTGGAAATCCCATTGCTCTGCAGGTGAAGTACAACGACTTGCAGCACAACTTTGCACGAGGTAAGGCTCACCCAGACCTTCAGGCAAAGCATGGCAGAGCATTGGAGATGGTGAAGGCTGCCATCGAAAGCTGCTCACAAGTCAGTCTGTATCAGGCTCCTGCGGACGAGAATATCGAGGTGGGTATCTTTGCCTGCGGATGCTTCTGGGGCACGCAACACCAGTTTCAAAAACAGGAGGGTGTACTTAACACTCTTGTCGGCTACACAGGTGGCAAGGAGGCTTTCCCATCGTATGCAGATGTGCGCGACCATAAGACCAGTCATGTAGAGGCTGTGATAGTAGAGTTCAATCCGAAGCTGATTTCGTACGAGAGCCTGTGCAAGCTGTTCTTCGAGATTCACGACCCGGCACAGACCGACGGCGTTGGTCCTGATATTGGTCTGCAGTATCGCAGTTGCATATTCTATCGCAACGAAGGGCAAAGGCAGACGGCTGAACGTGTAATACAGATTCTACGCGACAAGGGCGACGAGGTGAACACCCTGCTTCTGCCCGAAGCCCCCTTCTACATCGGCGAGGCTTACCACCAGCGTTATTATGAAAAGACTGGCGGTGCACCCTATTGCCATGTCAGAATCAGGAAGTTCTGATTATCATATAGCAAAAGTTGCAAAGAAAAAACATACGTCTGACATTTCATCACAATAACATGACAAAAATGAGAAACATGTCAAATTGGCAACATAAAAAGCCCTTGGCACATAAGTTGCGAACGTACATAATGAAAACCGAAAGCAATAAAGCTATAGGCAAAACAGGATTATAAACAAACAGAAATCCCGACGGAACCGTAAGGCGAAGAGAGGACGAGAAAAATACAAATGGAGGTAATTCATTATGATGTTAGTTCGCAGGAATAACTATTCTAATTGGTTGAACGATTGGTTTGACAACTGTTTCTTCAATACTGAGGAAGTGCCTCAGACACGCACTACAGCCCCGGCTATCAACGTCAAGGAGACTTGTGACGAGTATATAATGGAGGTGGCAGTTCCTGGACTCAAGAAGGAGTGGGTGCGCATCAACGTTACCAACGAAGGTTTGCTTCACATGGCCATTGAGAACAAGATGGAGCACAAGGAGGAGGAAAAAGAGTGCAATTGCCGTAAGGAAAGACATGAGCGCTACTTGCGTCGCGAATTCACCTATGGCAACTACGAGCAAAGCTACACCTTGCCTAACGACGTAGAGCGCGACAAGATTTCGGCAAGCGTTGCCGACGGCATCCTTACCATCGTAATCCCTAAGACTACTCCCGAGCAGGAAGCCAAAGTGATGAAGAACATCGAAGTGAAATGACAATCTACTGTATTTGAAGAATATATAGAAGGTTGGATTGTAATAGAAAAGGTTGGATGCAAGCACAATACTTGTAACCAACCTTTTTTTATGTCATTTCTTTACGACAAACACGCGTGTCTCGTGCGGCATCACACGTCCCCTCCACTTGGAAGCGTTGCGGGCTATGTCCTTGTGCTGCCATACGTCACGTACGGTGTATTTGCCCGGTATTCCAAGCTTGGCAAAGTCGGCAGTAAGAACCAGGGGCTTGTCAGACGTGTTGAGCAATGCTATGGCGTGAGAACCGTCAGCAAGCGGACGTACATATATCTGGTAGTCGCCGGTCATGACCTTGCGCTCGGCCGCCTTGCCGAGAGGATCCTGATTGATGGCGATAATCTCTGGATTGAGCAATATACGGCGGTCGTCGGCAGAGACGTTGCGAAGGTCGTTGGTCATTGCGAGAGGCGAAGCCATCATACACCACATGCTCATCTGTGTCTGATATTCGGTCTGGGTGCAGCCTACTCCACCAAGGTCGCTCGACGGGCCGCCCTTGCCGTTAAGGCCTACAACGAGCATGTCCATGTCGGGCCATTGCCCTGGGCGCACATATCGGGCAAGCGGAGCCGTGACGTTCACTATATCAAGAATACCCATTCCGCCCTGTTTCACCACGTCCTGCCACATGTCGCGAACGTCGTAAGAGGTGCGCCATAGCTGACCGCCCACTTCCTCACACCACTCTTCGCACTGGCGCTGTCCCCACTCGCAGATGCCAAGCGCTATGTTCCTGCCCGACTTCTGCAAGGCATTTGCCATAGTGCGATAACGATGGCGTGCCGTAGCGCTGTCTTCAGGAGCGTTGCAGTAGTCGTACTTCAGATAGTCGACACCCCATGAAGCGAACGTACGGGCATCCTGCTCTTCAAATCCCAGACTTGCTGTCCATCCGCCACAGGTGAGCGGAGCCGCATCCGAATATATTCCGAGCTTCAGTCCCTTGGAATGCACATAGTCGGCAAGCGCCTTTATGCCATTGGGAAACTTTACGGGGTCGGGGATGATATTGTTCTGACGGTCGCGTCCGCCCTGCCACAGGTCGTCGATAAAGATGTATTTGTAGCCGGCATCGCGAAAACCGCCTTCCACCATAGCATCGGCAGTTTCACGTATGAGCTGTTCGTTGATGTTGCCTTGAAACAGATTCCACGTCATCCATCCCATAGGAGGAGTCGGAGTAAGCTGATTGCGTGGTGTGGTCTGTGCCGACGCAAAGAGTGACGACAGCAGCAAGGCAGAAGAAAGAAGTAGTGTTTTTTTCATTTCTTGATTGTTTTATTGCTTATAATAGTTTATATATGTGCAAAGATACACATTAATTTATGTATATTTGCACATATAACTAATAAAAACAATCATAAAAGTTAAGAAGCATGCACGAACCGATTATTTTCGAAGCCACAGAAGCCAAGGCAGAGTATCTTGAAAGCATCAACATGCTGTTGCCGCAGCTATCGCAATCAGCCCACCCCATGACCATAGAAGCCCTGAACGCCATCATAACTTCACCCGATACCCATCTGCTGCTGTTGCAGCATGACGGAAGGATAGTGGGAATGTGCACACTTGCCGTCTACTACGCCCCTACCGGCAGCAAGGCATGGATAGAGGACGTAGTGATAGACAACAGTATGCGTGGCAAAAAGCTGGGCAGACTGCTGATTGAACATGCCATAGCATCAGCACGTAGATATTCGCCATGCACGCTGATGCTGACATCGCGCCCGGCACGTGTGGCTGCCAACGCCCTGTATCAATCGGTAGGATTTGAGCAGAAGACAACCAACGTGTACAAGCTGAAAGTCTAAAAAGTCAACTATACGGGCTGAACCAAAAAATCTATAAATCCCAATCATCGGGATTGCACTCAGCCTCCACCTTCTTCTCTATATTGTCGGGAAGCGAGGGGAAGAAGTCGATGCCTGTGATGCGCTCCACTTCATCCACGGAGTTGGCATAGTCGCCCTTAGGACGATTGCCGTCGCCATTCTTATAGATAAAGCCTATGGCCTTAGGCTCGCCCTTCATACACAGCACCACCTTGAAGAAGGCTTCGGGCACAGCCACCTTATTGGCACCTATCGTCTTGGTCTTGCCCTTATAGAATATCGGACCGCAGACTATGTACAAATCGCCATACTGCTTTGCCCACTTGCGGCACGCCTGCTCCATCTCGTTCCAGTCGCCACGATTGAGCGAAGGAGCCTGCGGACAAACGTTGGTAAGGAGGAACGATTCGTCCATTGCTACTGCGCTCCACTTGTTGTCGCCTGCCGGACACATATGTCCACGATCGTAGCCTGAGCGTACATAGTCGAAGTGGACAGCACGTGGCTCGGGCACTTCCTCGTCTTCCTGAAAAGCCAACCCGCTTCGCTTGACATCGCCAGTAAGGCGGTTGGGCGTAAGATGCCATGCCACCCAGTTGGGCACACGACGGTCGCTATTGTAGGATGCAGTATAGCCGGTACGACGGAGTATCTGTTCGGGCACCAGCTTCAGACGGGCTGGCGTCTCAAGGTCGTTGTATTCGGAAGCCACACCCTCGCCCTTATTGCTTGTTCCGGCTTCAACCTCCTTCTTTATATCAGTAAAGACTGCCTTCCTGGTCTCAGCCACCTTTGCGTCCATGCGCTTTACAATCTGATTGCAAGAGCAAAGCGTAGCACACATGCAGAACAATATAAGAATGGATTTCAGACGGTCGTAACCGTCTATAACATACCGTCTTGCTATTGTAAGCGAAACGACGGCTGCCACCACAGATGCAGCAAATACAGCCAGCATGACAAGCACCTGAACCGCAGCGGCATCGAAAGCCGATGCTCCACACGCTATCATTGTCCACATAAATACCGGAGCCACACCTACTGCTACACCTGCCATACTACGCAGACCCGGCACAAACGATTTCTCCAATGCACGTCTCATAAGATAGCCGATTGCCTCAGAGCGTGTTGCGCCGTTGCCTATAAGATAATAGTACAGATGGTTGTGATGCTTCAAGCCTGCATAATATGTCGCCAACGACTGTGCCATCGGCTCTACAATACTGCCCGACAGCAATGCCATAACGGGCAACACATAACGCATGCCGAAACCGTCGCCTATAGCTACGTTGGCAAACAGCAATATTGCGGCAGCAAAAACTACAGCCACCAACATTCCTGCAAATACCGGCAAAAGGAATAGCGACAGCTTAAGGCGTGCCCTGTAGACAACTACTGCCACAGAATAAAGCATAAGCACCAAAGCAGCCAACAGGCTGAGTGTCAGACTGCCTGCCTGCATAAGATAATACACCGCCACTCCAAGCACACCTACCCGCAATGCCATACAGAAGAAGGCACGGAGCATGCGCATCACCATATTTATATGATAGACGTAAGCCACACACAAGGGAACTAACAGAAACAAGACTCCAAGAGCCAATCCTAATGTCGTTATCATCGTTATTGTTGTTTATTTGCTATAAATTGTTGTTTTCTATATATTCTGTTTCTTGTTGCACACAGCTGTCACTATAGGGTCGGAAGTGGCAATAACTACTGCCACATCGTCAAACAATGAGGAAACCAGATAATCGGCAACAAGCCGGCTGCCCGCTTCATCCTGCTGCGAAGTGGGGTTGTCGAGCAAAGCTATCGGCCTACCGTCCATAACCGTAACGGCAAGAGCGGCACGCTGAGCCGTGGATGCATCAATCGAGGCAAAGGCTCTGTGCAAGCAATCAGTTTCCACGCCGAGAAGCTGCAGATGACGCTCGGCTTCTTTTGACGAATATTTGCTGTCGCCCGTCAATATGCTCTTTGCCAACTGCTCCACGGTTATGTCTTCAAAACCAATGTTGTTGGGAAGATACGAAATATAACGCCTGTAACAGGCTGCCACAGAAGGCAATACGGGTTCGCCGTCAATACTTGCCCAACCGCTGCACAGGCCTCTCATGCCAAGCATTGCCTGCAAGGTCATGGTCAGGCGCATAGAATCGGAAGACACAAGCGCCAAGCGGTCGCCTGCGCCAGCAACGAAAGACACATCAGAGAATAGCTGATTGTCCTTGAATTTCATTCCGGCTTTGTATAGTTCTATATTCATTTCTCTGCTTCTTTTCTACTTATCGCGCATGTCACTCAACATTTGCAACATATCAGCCCTCTCCTCACTCAGTTTGCCAAGCTTGCCACATTTTTTATTATACTTCCACCAATTAAGAAGTCCACGGTTTTCAACCTTCTTCTTGTCGGGCAGATGACCATGCGCCAATATGTATTCCTTCAACGCACGGTAGTTGGCATTCCACTTTTCTTCGTTTCTTGATGTCATAAGCTTATATGAATTTTAACGATAAACACAAACGCGGATGCTTCAAAAACCCTTTCGCATTTTTGAAACACCCGCATTTATTATAATCATAAAGTGACCCATTATCACTTTAATCAGAAAGTAACAAGTTTAGACAAGTCCCTTACCGTGGCAGTTCTTGAACTTCTTGCCACTGCCACAAGGACAAGGATCGTTGCGTCCAGGCATCTTATCCTTAACAAGCGGAGTGTGATTCTCGCTTATGTTCTCACGTGTGTCGTTATTGGCGGCGGCACGCTGCTGCTCGTTGTCAAGGTCAACCTTCTCTTCGGTATAGTTCTGACGCTGTGTGTGCTCCTCGGGAACTGCCTCACGAACCTCCTCCTGTCGCTGCATTTCAGGTATCTGTCCACGTGTGAGGATGCTGCAGATACGGTTGTTCATATCGTTAACCATCGAGTCGAACAACTTGGCGCTCTCAAGCTTGAAGATGAGCAACGGATCCTTCTGCTCGTAAGAAGCATTCTGCACACTATGACGCAGCTCGTCAAGCAGACGCAGGTTCTCCTTCCATGCATCGTCGATGATGTGCAACATTATCACGCGTTCAAACTGCTTTACAACGTCCTTTGCCTCTGTGCGGTAAGCCTCCTTGAGGTTGCAGGGAATATTGTATACACGCTTGCCGTCGGTGATAGGCACCATGATGCGCTCATATATTGCACCCTGATTCTCCTCAACCTCCTTGATGATAGGCCAAGCAACACTCTCGATACGGTCGGTCTTGCGCTTGAATGTAGCCATTGTGCTCTGGAAGGCGCGCTCCTCAAGGTCCTCACGCTTTGCGTTGTCAAACTCTTCCTCGCTGAACGGACACTCCATAGCCAGAATCTTAAGGAACTGCTCGCGGCATCCCTCATAGTCGTTCTGCTCAATGATATTGACAACACGGTCCCAGATAACATTTGTTATGTCCATACCGATGCGCTCGCCCATAAGAGCATGGCGACGCTTCTCGTAGATAACGGTACGCTGCTTGTTCATAACGTCGTCATACTCAAGCAAGTGCTTACGTATACCGAAGTTGTTCTCCTCAACCTTCTTCTGAGCACGTTCGATGCTCTTCGAAATCATCGGGTTCTCGATACGGTCGCCCTCCTTGAATCCAAGGCGGTCCATAAGGCTTGCAATACGCTCTGAAGCGAACAGACGCATAAGCTTGTCCTCCAACGACACGTAGAATACTGAGCTACCCGGGTCGCCCTGACGACCTGCACGACCACGAAGCTGACGGTCTACACGGCGGCTCTCATGGCGTTCGGTACCGATGATGGCAAGACCGCCTGCTGCCTTAACCTCAGGAGTAAGCTTGATGTCGGTACCACGACCTGCCATGTTGGTGGCAATAGTCACGGCACCCAACATACGCTCCTCGAAGTGCTTTGTTCCGTCTTCGCCTACAATCTCGGTCATTCCCATAGTGCTGCGTCCTGCCTCAGCCACGATGTCAGCCTCCTTCTTGTGAAGCTTGGCATTAAGCACCTGATGCGGAATCTTGCGCATATTGAGCATCTTCGAGATAAGCTCAGAGATTTCTACAGATGTAGTACCGACAAGAACCGGACGACCGCTGTTGCGCATCTCTACAATCTCGTCGATTACAGCCGAATACTTCTCACGTGCTGTCTTGTATACACGGTCGTCGAGGTCCTTACG
>JAIJMN010000406.1:0-1095 GCA_022735715.1 Prevotella sp. | reverse complement strand
TCACCACGTTTGGCTATCACTTGAGTGCCTTGCACGCCGTATTCCGAATAGATAACATCTGCCATGTCCTCTCCTTGACGGCGTGTTTCAAACACATAACTGTCGGCTATATCGGCAGTAGAGGCATTGAACATTATTTTATCTGTACCTACAATCAGAACATGGTCGAGCAACTGCTCTATATCGTGCACCTGATGAGTGGAGATTATTATAGTGCGGTCTTCACTCATATTACTTGCCACAACCTTACGAAACTGACTCTTTGAGGGAATATCCAATCCATTGGTAGGTTCATCCATAAGCAGATACTTCGTATTTGCAGCAAGTGCAAACGACATATACACCTTCTTCTTTTGTCCCATTGAAAGTTGATCAAGACGAAGCGAGAGTGGCAACTCAAAGTTCTGCAAGCAATTTACGAGTACATCCTTCGAGAAACGTGGATAGAAAGGAGCATTTATCATGACATATTCATCAAGCGTAACCTTAGGAAGCTCAAACTCCTCTGGCACAATCATTATCTCACGCAAAATCTCTGGACGACGCAACTGCGCATCATATCCATCTACAGTTATCTTGCCCGATGAAGCACGCAGAAGTCCACATATAAGATATAGCAGCGTAGACTTGCCCATACCATTCTTTCCAAGAAGTCCATATATTTTGTTTTCTGAAAGCGAAATACTAAAATCCTCATAGATATCACGCATTGTTCCTGGATAACCGAACGTCACATTCTTTAATTCTATCATACCATTAAATTTTAATTGTTATAAATACATAACACAGTCTATAGTGCACTACTATTATAATACACTACAAAAGTAATGCTTTTATATTAAACTTTGATGGCTTCAACAATATTTAACTAGAAAAACATATAGCAAAATCTATAAAACAGCAATAAGGAATGATGGGGTTGTATTAAGAACACATGCTATATATAATATAATGTACGTATATAATAATGTGTAAATGCGTGGAGAAAGTGTACAAATAAAAAAAGGTCTCCAAAGTCGTTAGACCTTGAAGACCTCAAGTAAAGAAGGCAGCCACCTACTCTCCCGCATTGCATTGCAGTACCATCGGCGCAAG
>JAIJMN010000111.1:0-7862 GCA_022735715.1 Prevotella sp. | reverse complement strand
ATGGCTTCGCGTTCAATCTCAAGCTGTTTCAGCTTACGTGTAATCTCGTCGAGCTCCTCCGGTACAGAGTCGCGCTCCATACGCAGTTTGGCAGCAGCCTCGTCCATAAGGTCGATGGCCTTGTCGGGGAGGAAGCGGTTTGAGATGTAGCGCTCAGAGAGTTTCACGGCAGCTATACAGGCATCGTCCTGAATACGCACCTTGTGGTGGTTCTCATAGCGTTCCTTCAATCCACGCAGTATTGAGATGGCTGAAAGTTCGTCAGGCTCGTCTACCATGACGGTCTGGAATCGGCGCTCCAGAGCCTTGTCCTTTTCAAAATACTTCTGGTATTCGTTCAAGGTTGTGGCACCAATGCTGCGCAATTCGCCACGTGCAAGTGCCGGTTTCAATATGTTGGCAGCGTCCATAGCGCCCTCGCCACCTCCTGCACCAACAAGAGTGTGAATCTCATCGATGAAGAGAATGATGCGGCCGTCGCTGTTGGTCACCTCCTTGATTACGCTCTTCAAGCGCTCCTCAAACTCGCCTTTGTACTTGGCGCCAGCCACAAGCGCACCCATATCCAATGAGTATAGCTGCTTGTCCTTAAGGTTTTCGGGCACATCGCCACGAACTATACGCTCAGCCAGTCCCTCAACGATAGCCGTCTTACCGGTACCTGGTTCACCTATAAGAATAGGATTGTTCTTGGTACGGCGCGACAGAATCTGAAGCACACGGCGAATCTCCTCGTCACGGCCTATAACCGGGTCGAGCTTGCCTTGGCGGGCTTCCTCAACTAGGTTCTTGGCGTATTTCTCAAGACTCTGATAGTTCTCGTCGCCCGACTGCGACTGCACCTTCTGACCCTGTCGCAATTCCTGAATTGCCTTCACGGTTTCAGCCTCCGTCATACCGGCATCCTTCAGAATGCGGCTTGCAGTAGAATTTACCTGAAGCAGTGCGAGCAATATCGGCTCAACGCTTGTGAACTCGTCGCCGTTCTTGGTGGCGAAGTCCTGCGCACGCTGAAGCACGTTGTTGGCATCGTTAGACAGATATGGCTGTCCACCCTGAACGCGTGGGAGTCGTTGTATTTCACTGTCTACAACAGTGTCTATTTGATTGGCATTGACTCCGAGCTTCTGGAAGATGTATGTGGCTACGTCTTTGGCCTTCACCATCACACCCTTCAGCAGGTGCACCGGCTCAATGCTCTGTTGTCCCTGGCGCTGTGCGGTGTTGACAGCTTCCTGAACAACCTCCTGGGCTTTGATTGTGAATTTGTCGAATGTCATATTTTGTTCTCCTTTCTTGATTTATTCTGATTTCTTGTATTAAAGCTTTTCGCTTTCGATAACTATAAACACAAACTATATTCCATAGCTTGTTTTGCTGACAAAATGATAGAATAACGTATTGGAAGCCAATAAATCACTGACAAAATGACAGAAATGAAAGAGGAAAAGGGCTGCTATGGAATTCAGCAGTACTTCTAATGTTAGGAGGTTATGGCGTTCTCGCCATAACCTGAGCAGCAATTCGGTAGGAGGAGTGTGTGTTAAAAGTCAGTTATGCCATGCAATATCATTACCAAATCCCAACCCTATATATATAATAAGGTGTACCCCCTTGTATTCCATCCTTTTATTTCCTGTTTCCCCCACCTAAAACCCCTGCTTTTCAAAAGGAGTCCTTTTGCAAAACCATAGGATTGCACCCATAATTCAGAGTGGTTTTTGCTGTAATTTAGAGGTGTTACTTTATTAAAAATAGTAAACAAATTAATTGTGTTTAAAAAATATTTTATTTAACTTGCTTAATATAGAAAAAAAGTATACTTTTGCAAAGTAAATATCAGATACAGATAAAATCAACTGTATGTACGACTAATCGCATAAACTAAAACCCAAATATTAAGAATACACTAACTGATAGAAACTGATGAAAAGAAGTAAGTTTTACCCGTGGGCTGTCGTTGCGCTGCTCTGGGTTGTGGCCTTATTGAATTACATGGACCGTCAGATGCTCTCCACAATGCAGGAGGCTATGAAGGCCGACATTGCCGAACTGAACAAAGCTGAGGCTTTTGGTGCGTTGATGGCGGTTTTCCTTTGGATATACGGAATTGTAAGTCCGTTTGCCGGAGTGGTAGCCGACCGCGTGAGCCGAAAGAAGCTCGTAGTAGGCAGTTTGTTCGTCTGGTCAGCTGTGACATATCTTATGGGCTACGCCACCGACTTTCAGCAGCTCTATTGGTTGCGTGCTCTTATGGGCATAAGCGAGGCACTTTACATCCCGTCAGCACTCTCGCTCATAGCCGACTGGCACGAAGGCAAGTCGCGTTCGCTCGCCATTGGCATCCACATGACCGGTCTTTACGTAGGTCAGGCTGTCGGTGGATTCGGCGCAACCATAGCCGCCATGTTCTCATGGCACTCTACATTCCACTGGTTTGGCATCATCGGTATAGCCTACTCGGTAGTGCTCGCCCTTCTGCTGCACGACAAGCACAAGGGCACAGCAACCGTAGCAGCTGCCAATCCCGATGCAGGTAAGCCTAAGGAGACCGTCTGGCGCGGACTTAGCGTGGTGTTCTCAACATGGGCTTTCTGGGTGATACTCATCTATTTTGCCGTTCCGAGTCTGCCGGGTTGGGCCACCAAGAACTGGTTGCCGACGCTGTTTGCTGAGAATCTCGGCATCCCTATGTCGCAAGCCGGACCTATGTCGACCATTACCATTGCCGCCTCGTCGTTCATTGGTGTCATCGTGGGTGGCGTATTGTCGGACAAGTGGGTGCTGCGCAACATCCGCGGACGTGTCTATACCAGCGCCATCGGATTGGGTATGACCATCCCTGCACTCGTATTGCTGGGCTTCGGCCATAGCATCGTGGCTGTAGTAGGAGCCGGACTGCTCTTCGGTATGGGCTACGGAATGTTCGACGCCAACAACATGCCTATACTCTGCCAGATTATTTCTGCCAAGTATCGCGCCACAGCTTACGGTGTCATGAACATGGTGGGCGTGTTTGCCGGTGCTGCCGTGACACACCTGCTCGGAAAGTGGACCGACGGAGGCAACCTCGGACTTGGTTTTGCCGTGCTGGGCTGCATCGTTCTCGTGGCTCTCGTGCTGCAGCTGAGTTGTCTGAAGCCTACAACCGACAACAAGGAGTAATCCCACGTCAGACACATATTATATATAAATATAAGGTTTAATATTACATACTTTTAAATACAAAGTGATTATGGAAAAGATTATCGGACTTATCGACGCTCCGTTTACACCTTTCTATGCAAACGGTGACGTCAATCTTGAACCAATCGAGGCTTATGCCAAGATGTTGCAGAAGAACGGACTCAAGGGCGTTTTCATCAACGGTTCGTCGGGCGAGGGCTACATGCTCACCACCGAGGAGCGCATGCTGCTTGCCGAGCGTTGGGTGTCGGTAGCTCCTGAAGGCTTCAAGGTGATAGTACATGTAGGCAGCTGCTGCCTGCGTGAGAGTGTGCGTCTGGCCGAGCATGCACAGAAAATCGGTGCATGGGGCATCGGTTCGATGGCTCCTCCATTCCCGAAAATCGGTCGCATAGAGGAACTTGTGGAGTATTGCGAGACTATCGCCAACGCCGCTCCCAACCTTCCCTTCTACTACTATCATATCCCTGCATTCAACGGTGCTTATCTGCCTATGCTCGACTTGCTTAAAGCTGTTGACGGCCGCATAGCCAACTTCGCCGGCATCAAGTACACATACGAGTCGCTCTATGAGTACAACCAGTGTCGTCTCTATGCCGATGGCAAGTATGATATGCTCCATGGTCAGGACG
This sequence comes from Prevotella sp., assembly GCA_022735715.1. Taxonomy (GTDB): domain Bacteria; phylum Bacteroidota; class Bacteroidia; order Bacteroidales; family Bacteroidaceae; genus Prevotella. The sequence continues at coordinate 4,044 of JAIJMN010000111.1, read as the reverse complement.
AGACAATACTCCCGAGCCTTGCACAGGGTGGCGCTCGCGGTGGCATCGGTGGCACAACCAACTACAACGGACGTGAGCTTACTGGCATCATCGAGGCTTGGAACAATGGCGATATAGAGACAGCACGCGAGAAGCAGAACTTCTCACAGGCCGTAATCAACGTCATCTGCCACTTCCGCGGCAACATCGTTGGCGGCAAGCGCATCATGAAGCTCCTCGGTTTCGACCTCGGACCCAACCGTGTACCGTTCCGCAACATGACTGATGAGGAAGAGGCTCAGATGAAGAAGGAGCTTGAGGAGATAGGTTTCTTTGAGCGTGCCAACAAGTTTTAAATTATAAAAGAAATGAACGTAAAAGAATATATTCAGTCTTGGGCAGAATCGTACAAGAAGGATCTGACCGAGAACATCATGCCGTTCTGGATGGAGCACGGTTGGGACCGGGTTAATGGCGGTGTCTATACTTGCGTAAATCGCGACGGATCGTTGATGGATTCAACCAAGTCGATATGGTTTCAGGGCCGTTTTGCATTTATTTGCGCCTACGCTTATAACAATATCGAGAAGAACCAGGAGTGGCTCGACGCAGCCAAGTCGACACTTGAGTTCATCGAGAAGCATTGCTTCGACGAGCGGGGCCACATGTATTTCTCGGTGACAGCTGAAGGACAGCCGTTGCGCAAGCGCCGTTATGTGTTTTCAGAGACATTCGCCTCGATAGCAATGTCGGAATATGCACTCGCCACAGGCGACCAGCATTGGGCACAGCGCGCACTCCAGGTGTTCGAGGATACACAGCGCTTCCTCGCCACTCCGGGCTTCCTGCCTGCCAAGTTCGAACCGAACGTGCAGATGCAGAGCCACAGTATCATCATGATTCTTATCAATGTGGGCTCTTGCATACGCAAGGTCATCGACGACCCGAAGCTCACAGCACAGATTGACGAGTCGATAGAGAAACTCAAGAAATACTTCATCCACCCCGAATTCAAGTGTCTGCTTGAGACAGTAGGAATGAACGGCGAGTTCATCGACACCAACGAAACCCGCATAATCAACCCGGGCCACTGTATTGAGACTTCATGGTTTATCATGGAAGCGGCAAAGCTGCGCGGTTGGGACAAGCCTATGTTCGATATGGCCCTTCAAATTTTTGACTGGTCATGGGACTGGGGTTGGGACAAACAATACGGCGGAATCATCAACTTCCGCGACTGTAAGAACCTCCCTGTGCAGGACTATTCGCAGGACATGAAGTTCTGGTGGCCGCAGTGCGAGACCATTATCGCATCGCTCTATGCCTACCTCGGCACCGGCGACGAGAAGTATCTGTATCGCCATGAGCGCATCAGCGAGTGGACATACGCCCACTTCCCCGATGCCGAATACGGCGAGTGGTATGGCTATCTGCATCGCGACGGCACCGTGGCACAGCCTGCCAAGGGCAACCTTTTCAAAGGTCCGTTCCATATTCCGCGCATGATGATCAAGAGCTATATGCTCTGTCAGGAGATATTGAAGAAACTTGGTTAGTATTACAATTAAATGATAGGGTGTGGCAGAAACTTGACCTACAAGTCGTGCCACACCCTTTTATACTGCAACAAACCTATATATTGCCCAATGAAAAGAATCTTATTCCTCATCATATCGCTCGTTTCGCTTTTCCATGCATCAGCTTCTGCCCAACGCGTACGCCCCGTCTTTGGCTTTCCGGCTACCGAACCCGGCTATTCGCTGGGCGTGTCGGCATGCTATGCAGCACAGATTGGCGACTGGATTGTTGTGGCTGGCGGATGCAATTTTCCAACGCCTGGCAATAAGACGTATTATGCCGGCATATATGCGGTGCCCGTAGATGGCGATGTTCTCAACTGGCGACTCGTAGGAATGTTGCCCGAACCGGCTGCCTATGGAGTTACGGCTGTGAGTGGCGACAGCCTTCTGTTCATAGGAGGCAACAACAGCAATCATGCGCTGAAGTCGGTTTATAGCGTCCGTATTGATGGAGTGGGGGAGCATGCCTGCGTAAAGCGTCTTGCCGACCTGCCCTGCACGGTTGACAATATGGCTGTGGCGCAAAGCGAGGGCAACGTATTTGTGGTGGGAGGCAATCACGACGGCAAGCCTTCGGCAGATGTTCTGGCTCTCAATTTGAACGCTGCCAATCCCTCATGGAGCAATATCGGCAGTATGCCGGGCTCAGCCCGAGTGCAACCCGTAGCCGCTGCACTCGATGGAAAGCTTTATGTTTGGGGCGGATTCTTTGCCAATGGCGCCCAGAGCGAAGTGCATACCACGGGGTGCTGCATGAACATTGCTACCGGAAAGTGGACGAGTCTGGCTGCACCGAAGTCGGTTGAAGGCCGTGAGATGACCCTTGCCGGTGGCATAGCATGGACCTTTAATGGCAAGATATACGCCACTGGCGGAGTCAACAAGGACATCTTCCTTGATGCAATAAGCGGCCGTTACGAGCTGGTTAAGCAGTCCGACTATCTCAATCAGCCCATCTCTTGGTATCGCTTCAGCGGAAATCTCTATGAATACGATGTACTCAGCGAAGCATGGGTTAAAACACGATTTGCCGACAAGGGCTTGGCACGTGCCGGAGCGCAGATGGTTGTCACACAGAAGGGATGCTTCTACATAGGCGGTGAGCTGAAACCGGCATTGCGAACTCCTCAGATTGTAGCGCTGCAGGACTTGGAATAATGATAGAATGAACGTGAAGCCAGTCCAAGAGTAATGTCATGTATTTCCAAGAGTAATCTCATTTCTTATATAAAAAGTCACTCAAATACCCCTATAAACGGCAATTTGAAAGCAAAAACTAAGTAAAAACTTTTTTATTCCAACGTTATTTGTTACTTTTGCCATTGGTATAGGCTTGCAGCCAGTGCTAAACCCGATTTTTACGGTAAAACCATATCTAATAAAATAAGATTATGAAACCAACACTTTTTCTCCTCGCTGCAGGTATGGGCAGCCGTTATGGCGGTCTGAAGCAGCTCGATGAGCTCGGTCCTCATGGTGAAACCATCATGGACTACTCTATCTATGACGCTATCAATGCAGGCTTCGGCAAGCTCGTATTCGTTATCAGTAAGGATTTCGAGGATGCCTTCCGCCGTGTCGTTCTTTCAAAATACGAGGGTCACATTCCTTGCGAACTCGTGTTCCAGAGCCTTGACGCACTGCCAGATGGATTCACATGTCCGGCTGACCGTACAAAGCCTTGGGGTACAAACCACGCTGTATTGATGGGTCAGAACGTTATCAATGAGCCGTTTGCAGTAATCAACTGCGACGATTTCTACGATCGTGACTCGTTCAACGTAATGGGCAAGTGGCTCAGCGAGCTTCCTGAGGGTTCAAAGGGCAAGTATGCTATGGTAGGTTTCCGTTGCGGCAACACATTGTCTGATAGCGGTACTGTAAGCCGTGGCGTATGTTCTAACGACGAAGCTCATCACCTTACTTCTGTAGTAGAGCGTACAAAAATCCAACGCATCGACGGTGTTGTGAAGTATCTCGACGAGGACGGCGAGACATGGGTATCTATTCCTGACAACACTCCGGTTTCAATGAACTTCTGGGGCTTCACTCCTGACTACTTCGAGTACAGCAACGAGTTCTTCAAGACATTCCTTTCTGACCCGAAGAACATGTCAAACCTCAAGAGCGAGTTCTTCATTCCTCTGATGGTTGATAAGCTCATCAACGACGGTACAGCTACTTGCGAGGTTCTCGATACTACATCTAAGTGGTTCGGTGTAACTTATCCTGAGGATCGTCCCGGCACTGTCGAGAAGTTCCAGAAGTTGCACGACGAGGGTGTTTACCCTGATAAGATGTTCTAAACATCAATCTTGCAAACAGTATGCGGTTTGAATGGCTGCATAAACAAATAAGGCGGAGCTCCTGCAAAGGATGCTCCGCCGTTTTGTATGCTCGGCACGAGCATTGTCTAACGGGTGCAAGTCCCGAGTAAGCCCTAATAGCGGGAATTACATAGCCAAAGGCAAGGGTGTCCATCGTG
>JAIJMN010000405.1:0-1107 GCA_022735715.1 Prevotella sp. | reverse complement strand
GCCTCCGTCATATCAGGCGGAGAGAAAGGCACATTACGCAATTTCATTGTCATAATATGATTATAAAATGTTTAATTGATTAAATTATTTGTTTGGAAAAAGTCTATTTTCCGCGATTTATTTGTTTGGATAATTTCAATTTTCGCCAATTTATTTGTTTGGATAATTTCAGTTTTATTATCTTTGCCACTGAGATTCAGTGCTTTACGCATTAGCAAAAAAAGTTGGTCTTGCAACTCAACATTGCACAATTCTTAATCGCAGGCGTTAGCCGAGAACAACTCCTAACTCAAAACTCAAAATTCCTAATTCACCATTGGTAATTCATGGATAATTTATGGAAATTCGTGTTTACTTCGACCTTAGTCTCTTCTGAAAATATCTCGTGTATAAACCTTGTCCTTAACATCATCCAGACAAGTGTCATATCTGTTAGCGATGATAGCATGGCTCTGCGCCTTAAACTGCTGCAAGTCATTCACCACCTTGCTGCCGAAGAATGTCGTACCATTCTCCAATGTTGGCTCGTAGATGACAACCTCAGCACCCTTCGCCTTAATACGCTTCATAATGCCCTGAATAGCTGACTGACGGAAGTTGTCCGAGTTTGACTTCATGGTCAATCGATAGACACCGATAACACAGTTACCCTGCTCAGCACCATATTGATTATTACTTGAATAGTCATACCATCCTGCTTTGCGAAGCACAGCATCAGCGATGTAATCCTTACGAGTTCTGTTCGACTCCACAATAGCAGACATCATATTCTGCGGTACATCCTGATAGTTAGCCAATAGCTGCTTGGTGTCCTTAGGCAAGCAATAGCCACCATAACCAAACGACGGATTGTTATAATGTGTACCGATACGTGGATCAAGACCTACACCTTCGATGATAGCCTGCGAGTCGAGACCCTTAACCTCGGCATAAGTGTCAAGCTCATTGAAGTAGCTAACTCTTAACGCCAAATATGTATTAGCGAAGAGCTTAACGGCCTCGGCTTCTTTCATACCCATAAACAAACAAGGGATACCCTTGTTGAATTTTGAATTTTGAGTGTTGAGTGTTGAATTGGTCGCCTCTGGCGATGAAGAATTATTCAAT
>JAIJMN010000110.1:0-8020 GCA_022735715.1 Prevotella sp. | reverse complement strand
TCTGAGGATTTGGAGAAGGACGCTGAGGGCGAACTCCAGAAAATTCACGACAAGTTTGTCAAGAAGGTAGATGACCTGCTCGCTGCAAAGCAGAAGGAAATCATGACAGTATAGTATTGAATGCAAGGTTTAGTAATAAAGAACACGGGCAGCTGGTACACTGTGCGCACTGACGACGCACAGAATGTAGACTGCAAGATAAAGGGCAACTTCCGCCTTAAAGGCATACGCAGCACCAATCCCGTTGCTGTGGGCGACCGTGTGGAGATTGTGCGCAATCAGGAGGGCACGGCATTCATCACTGCCATTTTCGACCGACGCAACTATATCATACGCAAGTCGCAAAACCTGAGCAAGCAAAGCCACATCATTGCGGCAAATGTCGACCAGGCTTTCCTTATTGTCACGGTCAACTATCCGCAGACAAGCACCATTTTCATTGACCGCTTTCTTGCCACTGCCGAGGCTTACAGCGTTCCGACTGTGCTCGTGTTCAACAAGACCGATATCCTCTCGGACGAAGAACGTCACTATCAGGAGATGATGATGACGCTCTATCGTACGATTGGCTACGAGTGTGTGGCTGTGTCGGCCACAACGGGTTTGGGTATGGACAGCATACTGCCTATGCTGAAGGACAAGATTACATTGCTCAGCGGCAATAGCGGTGTGGGCAAGTCTACCTTCATCAATCATATCCTTCCCGATGCCAACCTGCGCACGTCGTCGATTTCCGACGCTCACAACACGGGTATGCACACCACTACATTCTCTGAGATGTTGCCGCTTCCCGAGGGTGGATGGATTATCGACACTCCGGGCATCAAGGGTTTCGGAACGTTCGACATCGAGCCTGAAGAGCTGACAAGCTACTTCAAGGATATATTCCACTTCTCGAAGGACTGCCGATTCAACAACTGCACGCACACTCACGAACCGGGTTGTGCCGTGCTGAAAGCCGTTGAAGAGCACTACATAGCTGCATCACGCTATCATAGCTATCTCTCGATGCTTGAGGATAAGGACGAAAACAAATACCGCGAAGCTTATTAAGCCTCGCGGTTTTTTGTTTTTGTAATATTACTTGTTGGCTGTTGCCGTCAGTTTCCGTAATGTATTTTGCAGTAGTGTGATGCTTGGATTCTTCAGCACTACCCGTTTTTGTTCGTCAAGCAGATATACTGACGGTACCGACTTGATGTAGTATATGTCGTCGGTGGTGATTTGTCCGTAGGGACTGTAGCCTTCGGTCCATGTGGTGGGCATGCGTGATGTCTTCGTCTTCCACATGTCGGAGTCGCTATAGGGGTATATGGCGAGCACGCTGATGGCTGGCGATGATGTTTCAGGCATTGCTGCAATCTGTGCAGCGGTTTCGTGACAGTGGTCACAATCGGGATCGTAGAAATATAATAATGTGTATTTTGCTTTCAGATTGTACAACCGGTGCTGCTGGTTCTTGCGGTCGATGTACACGAAGTCGGCAGCTGTGGTGCCTGGAAGATTCTTCTTCAGGTTGCGTGCCATGTATTCGTTGCGAGTGCGTTCGGCCATTGAGGCGAACTTATTTGCAGCCATTATGTCGAGAAACTGGGCGTAGAGCAAGTCGTTGTGCAATGGCGATTCGGAGTCGCCGAGATATTTCTCGGTCAGTGTGGCGAAATAATCGCGTATTAGTTCGGGTGTATTGCTGTCCTCAGTATTGGCTGCCTTGATGTTGTATAGATGGTCGGCCAATGCCTTTATGCCGAGAGTGGCAGTCGACGGGGCTACACGCGGCAACAGGTCGATGAAGTTGGCAAATCCTTGTTCTGTCGTTTCGGGAAGGTGCATGAGTGTGGTGTCGGCAAAGTTGAATCGGTCCCAGTAGTGCTCCATTACGTACAAGGCACGCGTCTCGGCAGTGCGCAGTGTGTCGGGCACTATAGGGTATGGGAAGTTGTCGGCCTGTTGGGCTGTAGCATTTGTGCATGCTAAAAAGGCTATGGCAACGGCTATGAATAATGATTTGCTCATGTTGGTTATGATAAGGAAAAATGCCGCAACAATCCATTATACGTTTGGATGTTGCGGCATTTTGTATTATTTGATTACTGCATGTCGTAAACTACCTGCATGAGCTTCTTGCCCAGTGCGTCAGCCTCTTCCATTGTAGCAGCCTCGCTGTATACACGGATGATAGGCTCGGTGTTCGACTTGCGCAGGTGGACCCACTTGTCGGGGAAATCAATCTTAACGCCGTCGATGTCAGTAATCTTCTCGTCCTTGAACATTTCCTTTACCTTCTCGAGGATTGCGTCGATGTCGGTAGACGGGGTGAGGTCGATGCGGTTCTTGGCAATCTGATAGCTTGGGAATGTAGCACGCAACTCGCTTGCTGTGCACTTCTTGTGAGCCAGTGAAGAGAGGAACAGAGCGATACCTACCAATGCGTCGCGGCCATAGTGGCTTTCCGGATAGATTACACCGCCATTGCCCTCGCCGCCGATAACGGCGTGCTCAGCCTTCATCTTTGTGGTAACATTGACCTCGCCTACTGCCGATGCTGTGTAAACGCCACCGTGCTTCTCGGTAACGTCACGCAGAGCGCGTGTAGAAGAGAGGTTGCTTACGGTGTTGCCCGGTGTGTGTGAGAGTACGTAGTCGGCTACGCTAACGAGTGTGTATTCCTCGCCAAACATCTCGCCGTTCTCGCAGATGAAAGCCAGACGGTCAACGTCGGGGTCAACAACGATACCGAGGTCGTACTTGCCGCTCTTCATTTCGTCCATGATGCCATGGAGGTTCTTCTCCAATGGTTCCGGGTTGTGGGCGAAGTCGCCGTTAGGTGTGCCGTTGAGTATTGTGAACTCTACGCCGAGAGCCTTAAGGAGTTCGGGCAGGATAACACCACCAACGCTGTTGATAGCGTCAACACATACCTTGAACTTGGCATTCTTGATAGCATCTACGTCAGCCAACTTGAGGTCGAGTACGCTCTGGATGTGACGAGCGTCCATAGAGTCGTCGCGTGTATAGTGGCCCAGGTTGTCAACGTCGGCATAGTCGAAGTCTTCCTTCTCGGCAATTTCCAGAACCTCGTTGCCGTTCTCCTTTGTCAGGAATTCGCCCTCGCTGTTGAGCAGCTTCAGAGCGTTCCACTGACGTGGGTTGTGGCTTGCTGTTATGATGATACCGCCCATAGCGCCTGTCCAGCGTACAGCCAGTTCTGTGGTAGGAGTAGTAGCGAGATCGATGTCGATTACATCAAGTCCCATACCCATAAGAGTACCGCACACGATGTTGCGCACCATGTCGCCTGAGATACGTGCGTCGCGTCCTACAACAATCTTGCCGCGACCCTCGGTCTTGGCATTGCGCTTCATGAATGTAGCGTAGGCAGTTGTAAACTTAACGATGTCGAGCGGATTGAGAGTGTCGCCCGTAGGTCCGCCGATAGTGCCGCGGATACCTGAAATTGACTTGATTAGTGTCATAGTAATGATGTTTTTTAATGATTGACTTTAGTCTTTAGTATGTTGGTGGCCGTTGTTGTGTGGCCGCCGATTCTGTTTTATCGTCCCAACTGGTATGTTATCTCGTACATACACGGATATACTTTCTGTGCGGCATTGCCTTGTCCCATTGAGTGAGGAACGATAAGTTTCACCTTGGCAATCTCGTCTGTTGCTGAAGCAGGAATGCCAAGCTTGATATAAGTAAGCGGAACGAGCCATCCCGAAGGAACAGCCGTTGATTTGTATGTATTGTACATCAGACTGCTTTCTTTGTCGAATGTGCCAGAGAATGTACCTGATGTATTCTTCACAGTCATTTTTTCTACCAACCAAGTGTATGAGTAGATGTTTGAACATTGCAGTGAAGAGTCAGATTCGAGAATGTTGTACTCGTTGAATCGGCACAGTAACTTTTCGGTCTTGCCGCTTTCCAGTTTCTCGCCGCATCCCTCGCGTACTATCTGCATATACACTCCGGTGCCTTCAAACAATACCCACTCGTTCTTGTCAACGTTTGTGGTCTGGTTTTGCGCATTGAATACATCCTCAGATATGACCTTTATCTTTTGGTTGGCAATGTATCTGTTTATAGCCGAGCGTTCCTTCTTTTTCATGTCGGCATAAGTTTCGCTGTCGCTACACGAAGCAAGAGCCACGATGGCTATGAGTGTGAGCGCTAAGAATTTTAACGTCTTCATCAATTGCTTTTTCTGTTTTATTTAATTGTAATCACTAATTATCATACAAAAGTACAAAAATTATATGTAATGTCACCTTGGGTTGACAATATTTCACGTTTTTTATTTCGTGAGCAGGTCTTTGTATTGCTCAAATGCCATTCTTACTATGCGTTTGGCTTCGTCGAGTGAGCAGTTGAGTCTGCCACCGCTGGCGTTGAGATGGCCACCTCCGTTGAAGAAGTCGGCTGCCATCTTGTTGCAGGGGAAGTCGTCTACCGAGCGCAGCGATACCCAGATGGTGTTGTCGCGACGGTCGTCCTCGCGCAGCGAAACCGACAGGCGCATGCCTTTTATCTTCAATGGTTCGTTGACAAGACCCTCAGCGTCGCCCTTGATGAAGTGGAAGTCGCGCATGTCGCGGCGCGAGATGGTGAAGTAAGAGGCGTGAATGTCGCCGAACACATTGAGTTTCTGGCTCATCAGATAGCCGCGCAGACGTATGGCCCAGGGACTGAAGTTGTTGAATACGTTGCGGTATATCTTGTCCTTGTCGATGCCCTTGGTCAGCAGTAGGCTGACAATGTAGAATATCTCGGGGCGCGTAGAGTTGTAAGTAAAGCCGCCTGTATCGGTCATCATACCACAATATACGCATACGGCACACTTGCGCGACATCTCTTCGAAGCCGCCCAACTGCCATATTATACGGAATATGAGTTCGGAAGTACTCGACATATGCGGGTGAGATATGGTCAGAACGGTGTCCATATGAGGGTCGAGATGATGGTCGATCATAATCTTCTTGGCTGGCGACTGCTCCAAAGCGTCCTGCATATCGTCCACACGGTCGGTGCCGTTGAAGTCGAGACAGAATATAAGGTCGGCTGAGGCAAGCATCGGGTCGGCCTTGTCGGCAGCGTGCTTGTCATATCGTATGATGCGTTCGGAGCCTGGCAGCCATTGCAGAAAGTCGGGATAAGCGTCAGGCACAATGATTTCTGGGTCTTTGCCGAGTGTACGCAGATAGTCGGCCCATGCGAGCGACGATCCGATAGCGTCGCCGTCGGGCGACTTGTGACAACAAATAATAATGTGTTCGGCTGTGTTGATATATGCCTTGAGTGCTTCGGCTTCCGCCGCGGTTAATAATTCTATGCCCATTGTTATAATAATGTATTGGCTGCAAAGTTACAAATTAAGTATGGTACAGCCAACTTTTTTTCGTTTTTGCAACTTTTTTTTGTAGCTTTGCGTCAAAAATCTGATTAATAATTAATATTTGGTATTATGATGACAGCAAAACGTATCTTTTCATTCATTGTCTTGGTGACGATGAGTGTTGCATGCATAGCATGCTATTCGAGCAAGGATCTGAAGGCAGACCGTTCTTTCGTGAAACGTGTAGTTAAGGTTGGCTATTTCTGCAAGATTGAGTCGTACACCTCGGCTGATATAAAGTATGTTCAAGGCAGGAGTTCGTCGGTGCGTATTGAGGGAACCAAGAGTCTGGTAGACAATCTCGACATAAAGCAGAATGGCGAGACTCTTGTTGTTACAACTAAAGGTCGTGGAATGAGAATAGTCGGTCCGGCGCGCCTCACCGTATATGTATCGTCGCCCGACATTACTTCTGTCTACTTGAAAGGGTCGGGCAATTTTGAAGCGCAAAGCAATATCGACACTGATGTGCTCAACGTTGAACTCTCGGGTTCGGGTGATGTTGACCTGCGCAAGGTGTTGTGCGACAATATATCGTTGCGCTTGCGTGGCAGCGGCGATGTTGAAGCGCAGGCTGTAGACTGTGCTGTGGCAAATCTCGAACTGCTTGGCAGCGGCGACCTTGATGTGAAGACGCTGAATGCACGCAATGTAAATGCGGTGCTCAGAGGTTCGGGCGATCTTGACGCTACGCTCAAAGGTGTAGCCGATGTAAAGGCTTCGTTGCAAGGCAGTGGCGACCTCGATCTGGACTTCATCAATTGTGGCAATGCCGATATTGACATGCGCGGCAGTGGAGACGTAGAGTTGAAGGGAACGTTGCGCACGCTCAACACCTCAAAGAAAGGTTCGGGCGACATCGACCGTTCTCAGTTGCGTTTGGCACGCTGATGCAACGGCATAAAAACAAAAGAGGTTGGTGCAGGAAGCTACCAACCTCATAACTGTTGATTTCGTAAAAATCGAAATCATCAAAAAATGATACCGCAAATATATAGCTTATATTCGAACAAAACAAATATTTGTGGTTAAAAAGTAGATTATTTAACAAAATAAGCTAATTTTGCAAGTTGTTAAGCATAAAACAATGGCAATGTCTGCATTGAATGCTGCGGACATTGCCATTATTTTAATGTATGTAAAATTGATTACGAATAATATTAATTCAGACTATTCTTAATTTTGTATGGGAAGAAACAAATATTCTGATTCCGAAATTCAGGGCATTGCCAAGCTACTGCGACTGAAGAACTGTGCCAACCGTGCCAAGCAGAAGGAGATTCGTCATAAGCTGCGTGTAGAGTATGAATTCAACATATCCGATTTTAATGTGCCTGGACGTGCATTTGGCGAGCAGGAACTTTATGACGCCATACACCGTGGCGCCATACGCATACTCGACGACCAGACCATTGCCGACATGAAAGCCAAGCGAGCACGCGACCGTGAGCGCGACGAAGCAGCCCGGATGCAGGACGCTGTTGCCGCTGGCGAGCAGACCGATTGGCAGGAAGCCATGAAGCAGTGGCAGGACTGGGAGGCAAGCGAGATAAGCAAGATAGACAAGTAGGCTACAGCTTCACCTGCACAGCCGCAGTATAGATGCGGCAAGGGTCGCCGAATGTAGCCAGACTTTCTGCCATGTTCTGAAGGTTAGGCTTCAGTTTGCCTGCAAACACCTTACGGCCGTTGACCATCACCGTAACCTTGCGGTTAATATCTACCAGATGCTCGTCGAGGAACACGGTGAACTGCAGGTCGGTGGCTTCCGAATAGTGGCGCTTTATCTTCATTTCGATGCTGTGCCAGTATGGGTCGGTCTCCAGAACCTCGTATGTCACGGTCTTCGCTGTAATGTTTACGTTGTTGCCAGTGATGTCCATTGTGTATGTAGTGCGCGACATAGGGTCGAGAACTGGACGCTTGTCAACACGCAGGTTGTAGAATCCCTGACGATGACGTCCGTCTACATCAAAGTCCTCCCACATAATATGCTTGGGGTAGGGGTTGCGTGTGAACTTGCTGAGCCATGGTGTTGTAGGGCGATAGTCAATCTGATGGGCGCAGTTGGGCACCAGTTCGATGCGGTGCTTGAACAGGTCGGGGTGCAGAGCTTGCAGACTGTCAAACGCCATTTTGGTATCAGTGGTGAAATGGTTGCGGAAGAACATCTGGTCGTATTCGCCAGTGAGGAACGAGAAACCGATGTTGGCGCAGTTTTCTACGGGAGCATTGCGCAGTGGTTCGCCGCCAGCCATAGGTCCGGCAGCAGCCAGATAGTCGGCGTAATAAGAAGCAAGGCGCTGCGATCCGTATCCGCCCTCCGATATGCCGAACATATAAATACGGTTGGGATTGATTTCGCCCGAGAGCATAGCCATGCACAGCAGTTTCTCCCAAGCCCACTGTTTTGACTTCTGCCACCATCTGTAGTAGTTGCCCTCGTTAGGAATTTGCGGAATGAAGTATGCTGACGGCGAGTCCTCAAACATCTGTGCGAGCTTCAGACCCGTTGTCCATTCCTGTGCCTTCGGCCCCGAGCCGTGCATATAAACGAACAGAGGCAGTCCGTCGGCAGGCACAGTCTCGCCGGCAGCCACCTTCTTACCATAATAATATGGCATA
>JAIJMN010000404.1:0-1117 GCA_022735715.1 Prevotella sp. | reverse complement strand
GCGCTCTATACCTATATTCTCAACAACATCATCTGTATCGCGGATGCCAGCCGTGTCGACAAAGCGGAACTGTATGCCGTTAATAACGGTGGTGTCCTCGATAAAATCTCTTGTTGTTCCGTGTACATCGCTCACAATGGCCTTATCCTCATGTAGCAGGTGATTGAGAAGAGTGCTCTTTCCTACGTTGGTGTTGCCAACTATGGCTACGGGGATGCCATTCTTCAAGGCGTTGCCCACCTCAAAGGAACGTGCAAGCGAGACGAGACGCTTATGGATGTCGTTGGCAAGGGAGTAGAGTTCGGAACGGTCGGCAAACTCCAGTTCCTCATGGTCGGAGAAGTCGAGCTCCAGTTCCAATAATGATGTCAGCTTAAGCAGGTGGGCACGAAGGTCGGACAACTCGTTGCTGAAGTGGCCCTTGAGCTGGCTCATAGCCATATCATGTGTAGCCTTATTGGTAGAGCTGATAAGGTCGGCAACGGCTTCTGCCTGCGAGAGGTCCATCTTGCCATTAAGGAAAGCACGTTGCGTGAACTCGCCCGGTCCGGCTGGCACGCAGCCATTCTCGGTAAGCAGAAGCATAACCTGCTGAAGCACATAAGCAGAACCATGGCATGAAATCTCTACAGAATCCTCTCCTGTATACGAATGAGGCGCGCGGAATATGGATACAAGCACCTCGTCGACGACGTCGTTATTAGTGTTGACAATATTGCCGAAAGCAAGAGTGTAAGCCTTGCGCTCGGACAAAGAAAGAGTTGAGCCGACAGGACGGAAAATCCTGTCGGCTATATTAATGGCTTTTGGGCCTGAGATACGAATAATGCCAATAGCACCACCAGGGGCGGTAGCGATGGCGCAAATGGTATTGTTGTTGAGCATTTGGATATTTATCTTTATTACGTTAGTTCTTGAAACTGTGAATTGGAGCCGGAATGCGTCCACCACGGTCTACGAACGGCTGGCACGAGAAGGTGTTGACCGGCATAATGGGAGCATAACCCAAGAGTCCGCCAAAGTCTACCTGATCGCCAACCTTCTTGCCGATGGCAGGAATAATGCGCACGGCTGTAGTCTTCTGATTAATCATACCGATGGCTGCCTCGTCGGCAAT
>JAIJMN010000403.1:0-1119 GCA_022735715.1 Prevotella sp. | reverse complement strand
CTTTTTTGCTGTTTCTACAATAGAGTGCAGTTCCAAGAATGCGTCCGCTCCAAGTTCAGACCGGAATGTGCCGGAGTTTTTCAATTTGATTTTCAGTTTTCTAATTCCACATTCACTGGCGTTGTTGTCCGACGGAATCAAAGGGTCTTCAAGAAAATTGAACATGTAGTCTCTGCACCTAATCAATCCGTTCTTCAAACGCTGAAAGTCTTTGCCAAGACTTGTGACACTCTGCCTGAGTGTATCATCAGGCCTTTTAAGCCACGGCTCTTTCGGAATGATGTCTTGCGGATGCTCGTTACGTTCATGTATGGCTTGTTGCAGAATGCTTTCAATGCGCCTTGACCACTGCTGTTTGTCATCAACCTCATTCAGATATTGCAGTTCTCGCAGAATGTGGGCAAGACATACCTGGTGATTCAAGAAATGCAATGCAAAGTATGCACTGTGACGGTCTGTCACCGCAATCATACGCTCAAGTGAATCGCCGAATCTGTCCGTCAGTTCCTTGCCGCTCCGTCCATTCCCCCTGAACAGCAAGGTGAAATAGACGGTTTGGGCAATCCAAGCCCAATCGAGTCTCTTGTTGCAGTAGCACCCCGACTCGTCAAAGCCAACAACGGCTGACTGCATGATGTATTCCTTTATTTTCTTGATTGCTGGCTGTGCCTTGGCTTTCGCGTCATTAATCCAGTTTACAAGTGAGGCTTGCGTCAGTTCAATGCCGAATATCTCGTGAAACATATTCTCAATACGTCCATAAGGAAGAAATTGCACGACAGAAAGATACACGGCAAGCGACTTCACGCTGGCATCGTATATGACGGCATTGCCTCCGCGTCTGCGTGGCTTGTGTGACTGTACCGTAGCTCCACATCTGTTGCATATCGTCTTGTAGTGTCTGATTTCCTTTATGACCGGTCTCAATTCCGGCAAGGTTATCACTTGAGTCACATAATCCAGAATACGTTCACAGCCCTCAAGAGAATGTCCACACTGGGTGCAGTAGCTGGCACTAATGTCTATGATACTGTCGGGGGATTCTGACTTTAGCAATGTGTTGCCGTCATGTCCGAGCTGTCCTCCGGGCTTTCTGCCTGTTGATTTTCTTAAAGTCTT
>JAIJMN010000402.1:0-1122 GCA_022735715.1 Prevotella sp. | reverse complement strand
ATGTCCATCTTCTCGGGCATTTTCAATTTGGGCATTGGTAGTGGTGCCTACGTGGGCGGACTGGTAGTAAGTCATCTGTCGATAGACTACATAGGTTATGCCGGAGGAATCATCGGACTCATCGCTACGCTCTATCTTGTAGTGCGCTATTTCCCTAACATGAGGCGTAGGGAAATGGCACAGCAATAGATGGTTTTGTCCGGATAAGACAAAAAATAGGTGGTATTTTGCAAAGTCGAAATGTCATTATTGCAGATTAACGTATGAAGATTGTGTAAAACATTTAATAAAGGCCTTAATGCGGTTAATTATTAAGGCTTTTTATTCCTTTACCTCACAAATTTTTGTTAATTTTGTAGGCAACTTTGGAGCCATATTACCATGAATTATGGCATACCCCCAAATATTAGCAAATATCTTATCATTTTTTATATTTATGGCAAATGTAATTAAGTTACGTAAGGGTTTGGACATCAACCTTAAGGGAAAGGCTGCCGAGCAGAAGTTTCCGGTAAAGGCTGCTGCCCAGTATGCCCTTGTACCTGATGACTTTGTAGGCATGACCCCGAAGGTGGTAGTACGCGAAGGCGACCACGTGAAGGCTGGCGACGCTCTGTTTGTCAACAAGAAGCAGACTGACGTCAAGTTCGCCTCACCCGTGAGTGGAGTAGTGCAGGCAGTTGTCAGAGGCGACCGTCGCAAGGTATTGCGCGTTGTCGTAGAGGCTGACAATGATCAGCAGTTTGTTGACTTCGGTCAGAAACAGGTGGCTTCGCTTGATGGCGATGCCGTAGTTAAGGCTCTGCTTGAGGCTGGATTGTTCGGCTATATCAACCAGCTGCCTTATGCTGTGTCAACAACTCCCGACCAGAAGCCTCGCGCTATCTTCGTAAGCGCTTTGCGCGACATGCCTCTCGCAGGCAACTTCGAGTTTGAACTGCAAGGCAACGAGAACGACTTCCAGACTGGTTTGACCGCTCTGTCGAAGATTGCCAAGACTTATCTCGGTATTGGTGCACAGCAGACAAGTTCTGCCTTGACATCAGCCAAGGACGTTGAGGTGAACGTATTCGACGGTCCTTGTCCTGCCGGTAACGTAGGCGTTCAGGTGAACAACATCGC
>JAIJMN010000401.1:0-1129 GCA_022735715.1 Prevotella sp. | reverse complement strand
CTGCATTGGACTCCTTATGAGGGAGCTGACATTTCACAATATGTGATATTTGCAGGAGCAACTCCCGACAATATGCAAGTTGTGGAGACATTGTCTGGCTATTCTCGTAGCTATGTCCATCATCGTACGTCAGACGATGTTACTTACTATGCCATAGGAATGAAGCAGAAATCTGGAGCCATGAAGAGTAGGGGTATGCGTGCTGAGGCTAAGCAAGAAGTCGTTTCCTCTAATGTGATAAGCAGTAAGGAAGCATACGCTGTCAAACTGGTTACTAATATTGAAATCCAGACAGAAGAAGCTGATGCTACTATTTCGGAGACTCAGACAACTCTGCATCTGAAAGCATGGGTTACTCCTGTATTGGCTACTATCGCTAATGTGGAATGGAGCATTGTAGAGGGCGCAGAATTTGCTACCATTGACAAGAATGGAGTCTTTACTGCCAACATGGGCAGCAAGGCTGGTTCGGTAGTTGTTCAGGCCAAGGCTATTGACGGTTCGGGAGTGGTAGCTAAGCGTACTTTCGACATACCTCAGTCTACGGGAGTATCGGCTGTAACAAATGGAACGTCAGCTGTAACCATTCTTTCTGGCTATGGTAATATCCTTGTAAAGAATGCCTCTGGCCTAATGACGGTAACAACAGCCAGTGGTGTCGTTGTTCACAGATCGGTTGTAGATAGTGAGCGCAAGGTTTATCTGCCTGTCGGTATCTATATCGTCAAGACAGGCAAGACGGTAAAGAAAGTAGTTGTAAGATAGCTTTTTTGGGGGATAGGAGAGCGGACGGGCGGACCATCCGCTCTCTTTGGTTTATATATTCCGACCTGTGACATCATTAAGCTCACGCCACAACAACGTCAGGCGTACGACGAACTGATGGCTGAATTTGCCGACGTGCCAAGGAGTCGTCTGCAATGGGAGAAACAGAGCAGTTAAAATATTCTAATAAAGCGTATGCTCCCTTTTCTTTTTGCATAAAAATACGTAACTTTGCAGCATATTACATACATTATCTACATATATAAAGGCTGAAAAGCGTGAAAATAAAGGAAGTAACCAAGGCCCTTGAACGTTTCGCGCCTCTGCCCTTGCAGGAAAGCTGGGATAATGCTGGCCTGCAAGT
>JAIJMN010000109.1:0-8119 GCA_022735715.1 Prevotella sp. | reverse complement strand
GTACACCCTTAGGGATTCGAACCCTAGACCCACTGATTAAGAGTCAGTTGCTCTACCAACTGAGCTAAGGGTGCAACTTTCTTTTTATTGTCAGCAACCTCATTTCTGAATTGCGAGTGCAAAGGTAGTACTTATTTCCCAAACCGCCAAATCTTTCACGGTGTTTTTTGTTACTTTTTTCTGTCAAGTATATCAAAATTGACATACAACAAGAAATCAGCACACCTCAACATCTTTACTTTAATTATTTTTGTGCGTTCAAGCACTTCATCACCTTTTCAAAGTATCTCTGAGTACGCTTGACATTATAGCGAGCACCGCCATTCCATGAACGGATTGCCATTTCTATGTCATTTAAGGGATTAAAGTGCGACTGAATAAGGATAAACATTTCCTTAGATTTCTCCAGACTGAATCTGTCGCGAAGGGTGAAGCGCTTCTTGCTCTTACGCTTCTTAAGAATTCCATTACACTCCTTCACCAATATCGGAGTGATCTGCATTGCACCGCATGAATTTCCACTTACGGCCTTGGTGTTACCCTCACTTTCAACCTGAACTATAGCCTGAATTACAGGATTCCAATCGAAGCCCGACTGACTGGGAGCCTCATTAGAAGACACGTTGTTTGCACCCATTACTGGGCTCACTACAAATAAGCATAAAGTTAAAACAATTTCCTTAATAATTTTAATCATTAGTTTGTTCTTTGTGGAACCCGGACACGCTCTCTTAAATACCTCTATCCCCTATTCCTACCTCAAGAACAGACGATAGTATGTATAAAGCATCTTAATCATAGAAATCAAGGAATTAAAATCCTGAAAACTGATACCGAAAGACGCATCCACTATAGGTGCAACTAAAGACGTTATCCAACACCTATATAAATTCCGTTAGATACTTTCAGAAGACCGTCTACATATAATCGAGACACAACTTCCTTTTAATTATCGCTTACAAAATTACACAAAAATCGCGAGTTGTGCAAGTTTACAAACCATAACTTCACCTTTTTTAGGGTTTTCTTGACATAGATAACACGATGTATATCAATCAAATACACATTTAAGGTGCTTTAAAACGCTTCGGCCTCAGCCAATCAAACAATTTGCAAACCTCGCTTAACAAAAACCTCCATAAGCAGCTACATCACACAAAACTGACAAAGACACAAACATAAAAGCCCAGGAAACATCAAGCCCACAGACATAAAAAAAAGAGTGTCGAACAAAATGCTCGACACTCTCATAAATATTTTATTTCAGAATTTTACTTCTTGAAAAAGTCCTTAACAGCTTCGTTAGGAACCATACGCTCGTCAAAGATGTAAGCGCCAGTCTTCTCGCTTCTTACCATCTTGATAACCTTTGTATATGCGCGACCGTCCGATGTACCTTCACGGAGGGTAGCGACCGCTTTCTTTGCCATATCTTATATGTTATTACTTAATCTCCTTGTGAAGAGTCATCTTCTTAAGGATGGGGTTATACTTCATCAATTCCATACGGTCAGGAGTGTTCTTACGATTCTTGGTAGTCACGTAACGGCTTGTTCCAGGCAGACCGCTGTTCTTCATCTCAGTGCACTCGAGAATTACCTGTACTCTGTTGCCCTTTGCTTTCTTTGATGCCATTTACTTATTCTCCTATAACTTTAATGTCATTCCAGTCTACATAACCCTTAGACACAGCCTGCTTGAGGGCAGCGTCCAAGCCCACTTTGTTGATAAGACGCAGACCCGCTGCGCTAATTTTGAGGCTAATCCAGCAACCTTCTTCTACATAGTAGAACTTCTTGCTGAACAAGTTCACATCGAAAGAACGCTTTGTGCGGTGCTTTGAGTGTGATACGTTGTTACCTATCTGGGCTTTCTTTCCCGTAATCTGACAAATTTTCGACATTTCTATCTGCTTTTTTGTATTCGTTTTTTGATACCTATTCCAAACAGGGTGCAAAATTAGCTACTTTTTCTGAGAATACAAAACATTCGCATAAATAATGTTACTTATTTAATGTTTTTTTTGTTTTCAACAGCATCCGAATGTCCACCACCCCTTATCCTGTTACTATTCTGCAACAGGTATTACAGGCATCTTGCCCTCGCTCTTCACCTTAGGAGCGTGTTCCTTAAGGAAGCCTATAAACATCTGGAGAGCCTTACTTGTAGCAATGGCGAGATTGATGTCACGACCGTAATCCTCTGTAAGCTTCAACGTTTCGATGTTCTCTGCATTGCCACATGCAATCCATATTGTACCAACGGGGATTTCAGCTGTGCCACCGCCAGGACCGGCTGTGCCTGTTGTAGCTATTGCAAAGTCAACGCCAAGAGTCTTTATAGCTCCCTGCACCATTGCCTTTGCCACTTCCTCGCAAACAGCAGTCTTCTCCTCAAGGAGCTGATGGTCAACGCCAAGCAGATTTTCCTTCACCTCATTAGTGTAAGAGATTACACCACCCTTAAAATAGTTTGAGGCACCAGGCACAGCAATAATAGCCTCGGCTATACGGCCTCCCGTGCAGCTCTCGGCTGTACCTACAGTAAGGCCCGACTCATATAAATACTGCTGGATTTCACGGCTAAGTACTTTCTTTTCAAATTCCATTTTCTATATTTTTTATGAATGTTTCGTGTGTAGTCAAGATGTCTGTCCGACACAATTTACTTGAACGTTACCTTGCTGAATGCCGGCTTGTCGATTGAGCAGAAGTCCTTGTCAAGGAACTTGTAGTAGCCAGTTATGCCAATCATTGCAGCATTATCGGTAGTGTAGCTGAACTTCGGAATATATATTGTCCAACCATAACGCTTGGCGTGATCGTGGAAAGCGTTGCGCAGTCCGTTGTTGGCCGAAACACCACCAGCCACAGCCACATGCTTTATGCCCGTCTGTTTAACGGCAAGGCGCAGCTTCTTCATCAATATGTCGACAATAGTGTGCTCAAGACTTGCTGCAAGGTCATTCTTGTGATGCTCTACAAAGTCAGGGTCGTCTTGAATCCACTTGCGCAGACTATAAAGGAACGAGGTCTTCAGTCCGCTGAAGCTATAGTCCAGACCCTGAATGTGCGGTTCGGCAAACTTATAGGCGAGCGGGTTGCCCTGACGTGCCAAGCGGTCGATAATAGGGCCACCAGGATAGCCCAGTCCCATAACCTTCGAGCACTTGTCAATGGCCTCGCCAGCTGCATCGTCGATAGTCTGTCCGAGCACTTCCATATCATTATAGGCGTTCACCTTGACAATCTGCGAGTTACCGCCCGATACGAGCAGACAGAGGAACGGGAACGGAGGTGTTGTATCCTCCGGCTTCTCCTTGATGAAATGTGCCATCACATGACCCTGCAAGTGATTCACGTCAATCATAGGGATGCCCAGACTGCGTGCAAATCCCTTGGTGAAGCTTACACCTACAAGCAATGAACCCATAAGACCCGGACCACGTGTGAAGGCCACAGCCGACAACTGTTCCTTGGTAATGCCAGCACGCTTTAGCGCAGCACTCACCACGGGCACAATATTCTGTTGATGGGCACGCGACGCAAGTTCAGGTACTACGCCACCGTATTCAAAGTGAACGTCCTGCGAGGCCGTCACGTTGCTCAGCAATATATTATCCTGGAGAACTGCTGCACTCGTGTCGTCGCAGCTGCTCTCAATACCCAATATGTACATTTCTTTAATTAATAAGTTAACACTTCAACGCCGTGCTCTGTCATTACGAGGGTGTGCTCCCACTGTGCGCTCGGCTTCTCGTCGCCAGTGATCACCTCCCATCCGTATTCGTCGTCGGCATCAATAAACACCTTCCATGTACCCATGTTCACCATAGGTTCGATAGTGAACACCATGCCAGGTACGAGCAGCATACCTGTACCCTTATGGCCGTAGTGCATAACGTCGGGCTTTTCGTGGAACTTCAATCCTACACCATGTCCGCAAAGGTCGCGCACAATGCCGTAGTGATACTTGTCCGCATGCTTCTGAATGGCGTGACCAATGTCACCTACAAAGCTGTAAGGCTTGGCAGCCTCCATGCCAATCTCCAGGCACTCCTTTGCCACGCGCACCAGCTGCTCCTTCTCCGGAGTAGTCTTGCCGATGATGAACATACGTGAAGCGTCAGCATAATAGCCATCGAGAATTGTGGTGAAGTCGACATTCATGATGTCGCCCTCTTCCAGAATGTCGTCCTCCTTAGGAATACCATGGCATACCACCTCATTGATACTTGTACACACACTCTTCGGGAAACCCTCATAATTTAGGCAAGCCGGTATAGCACCATGCGATGTACAGTAGTCGTAGCAAATCTTGTCGATTTCAAGAGTGCTCATTCCGGCACGAATGTTCTTTGCCACCTCGTCGAGCACACCAGTATTCACCACACCGCTGCGGCGAATGCCTTCTATCTGTTCGGGAGTCTTGATAAGATCGCGCGACGGCACCTCCTTACCCTTGTTTTCCCAGTACATTACTTTCTTGTCAAGTTCAGTTGGCTCCTGACCAGGAAGACAGTGCCAAACTCTCTTTTTTCTGAATACCATAATAATATAGATATTTTAAAACAATTCCAACTTATTCTTTCTTGCTTCGTCGAGCGACGAGAGCTTCTGCTGATGAGCAGCATATTCTTCGCGCAGCTTGGCGTAGCGTTCTTTCAGTTCTGCCTCAAACACAAGGCGCTCTTCAGGGTTCATGAGTCGCTGTGCAATCATCGGATTCTGCGCAGCATCCTTCACCCATACCACAATTCCGCTATAGATAGGAGCTATTTTCAATGCCACGTGCATCTCAGACGTTGTAGCACCTCCCACCATAATAGGTATTTGCAGACCAGCGTGTTCAAACTCCGTAGCCACATTGACCATTTCCTCAAGACTCGGCGTGATAAGACCGCTCAGACCTACCATGTCAACCTTCTCTTCAATGGCCTTCTTTAAGATTTGCTCGGCGGGCACCATCACACCGAGGTCAATCATCTCGTAATTGTTGCACGACATCACCACATCAACAATATTCTTGCCTATGTCGTGAACGTCGCCTTTCACAGTTGCCATAAGCACCTTGCCCGACAACGAGCCACCTTCCTTCTTGTCTGCCTCGATGTATGGTTGCAGTATAGCCACAGCCTTCTTCATGGTGCGTGCTGTCTTCACCACCTGAGGCAAGAACATCTTTCCGCAACCAAACAGCTCGCCCACCTTGTTCATACCGTCCATCAGCGGACCCTCAATGATGTCCACCGCCTTAGGATAGACAGCAAGAGCCTCCTTGATGTCCTCCTCCATATAGTCGGCAATTCCCTTTTGCAGGGCTGTAGCGAGACGTGTGGCAACGTCAGCCTTACGCCATTCGGGTTCGGCAGCAGCCTGTGTTGCGCCAGTACCTGTCGCCATTCCGTTCTTCAGAGCCTCCTGCTTTTGCTTTATCTCGTCGGCAAGTTCCACAAGACGTTCCGAAGCGTCCTTCTTTCGGTTGAGCACTACGTCTTCAATAATCTCCAGCTGATCTGCAGGTATTTCGTCGTAGGTCACCTTTGTTGCGGGGTTTACAATGCCGAAGTCCATACCCTTGCCAATGGCGTGATAAAGAAATACCGAGTGCATTGCCTCGCGTATATAATTGTTGCCACGGAACGAGAACGAGAGGTTGCTCACGCCACCGCTCACGTGTGCTCCTGGCAGATTTGTCTTAATCCATTCGACAGCCCTAATGAAGTCTACAGCATAATTGTCGTGCTCTTCCATACCTGTAGCTATGGCGAGCACGTTAGGGTCGAATATTATATCGAGCGGGTTCATACCCACCTTCTCTGTGAGGAGCTTGTAGGCACGTCCGGCTATTTCAATGCGTCGTTCGTAGGTAGTGGCCTGTCCTATTTCGTCGAAACACATCACCACTACAGCAGCACCATAGCGCATCACGTCGCGAGCGTGACTCAAGAACACCTCTTCGCCTTCTTTCAGCGAGATAGAGTTGACGATACACTTGCCCTGCATACATTGCAGTCCGGCAGTTATCACGTCCCATTTAGACGAGTCAATCATCACAGGCACCTTGGCAATGTCGGGTTCCGAAGCTATGATATTTAGGAAGGTGCGCATTTCCTCACGTGCGTCAAGCAGTCCGTCGTCCATGTTAACGTCAATCACCAGTGCTCCGTCTGCCACCTGCTTGCGTGCTATGCTCACAGCCTCATCGTAGCTCTTCTCCTTGATAAGTCGAAGGAATTTGCGCGAACCAGCCACATTGCATCGCTCGCCCACATTGACAAAGCGCACGTCGGGCGTAACGTCGAGCAGTTCCAGTCCACTCAGCCACATAGTCTGCGGCTTGGGTTGCGGCACGTGCGGCTTCTTGCCTTCGGCTATTGGCACATACTTGGCAATGAATTTCTCGGTAGTACCGCAGCATCCGCCTATGATGTTCACCAGTCCCTCGTCTATGAATTCCTGTATCTGCGGAGCCATCGACTCGGGAGTCTCGTCGTATGCGCCCAGACTGTTGGGCAGTCCGGCGTTGGGATAGGCGCTTATATAATAAGGTGCGCGATGAGCCAGCTGCTTCAGGAAAGGCTTCATCTGGTCGGCACCAAACGAGCAGTTGAGTCCGATAGAGAAGATAGGATAGCTGCTCACACTTGCCAGCACAGCATCGAGTGTCTGTCCGCTCAGAGTGCGTCCGGCAAGGTCGCTTACGGTGATGCTCAACATTATTGGCAGGTCTTTGCCAGTACGTCGACCCACCTCCATTGTTGCATCAATAGCAGCCTTTGCATTGAGCGTGTCAAAGACAGTCTCAATCAGTATTGCGTCAGCTCCACCCTCTTCCAGCGCCTCAATCTGCTCCACATAATCAGTATAGAGCGTCATGTAGTCGAGGTCGCGTGCAGCAGGATTGCTCACGTCAGGACTCATTGAGCATGTCTTGTTGGTAGGGCCAACCGAGCCTACCACAAAGCGTGGACGTTCCTCTGTCGAGAATTCGTCGGCAGCCTTGCGTGCCAGTCGTGCTCCTTCCAGCGCCATTGTCCTTGCCGAATCCTCCAGATGATAGTCGGCCTGACTGATGCGCTGTGAGCTGAATGTATTTGTGGTGATGATGTCAGCACCAGCCTCAAGATATTTTCTATGAATGTCGCTTATCACGTCGGGGCGTGTGATATTGAGCATATCGTTGTTGCCCTTCATCATACCCGGAGTCTTGCGGTAGCGGTATCCTCGGAAGTCTTCCTCCTCAAGTCCGTACTGCTGAATCATGGTGCCCATCGCACCGTCGAGTATTATTATCCTGTCTTTAGCGACTTCCCTTAAAGTCTTCTTCATTTAATAATATTTAGCCGCACCTTATTCTTAATAATGCTTCATCATTCTTAATAATGCTTCATCGCCCTGTCCATCTCTCTTCTGTCTTCTTTCTCCTTCAGCGTCTGTCGCTTGTCGTATTCCTTCTTGCCTCGACAGAGTGCTATGTCCACCTTGGCACGTCCGTGCTCATCGATGAATACGAGAGTAGGCACTATGGTGTAGCCAGGCTGCTTGGTAGCGTCCTCAAGCTTGTATATCTCGCGCTTGTTGAGCAACAGCTTGCGGTCGCGTCGTGCTTCATGGTTGCTGAACGAACCGTAGAAGTAGGGCGAGATGTTCATGCCCTTCACCCATACCTCGTGATTGTTTATATAGCAGAAAGTGTCGACAAGACTCGCCTTTCCGAGTCTTATCGACTTTATCTCGGTGCCGGTAAGCACAATGCCTGCCGTATATGTCTCCACAAAGAAGTACTCAAACGAGGCCTTCTTGTTCTTTATGCTCACCGGACTTTTCTTTCTCTTCAGTTCCTGTTCCTTATTCATTGTTTTTGCTATTGAAGTCGCGGGGAGTTGTGTTTATTCCTCCACCACCACAAATTCCTCTATATGCTCGTCTACATAGTGAGCCACACCTGATGTCCACGCCTCCTCGTTTTCCACAAACTCGTCGTCGTAGTCGTCAAACTCAGAGAATTGCTCAAACATTGCCATAAACTCCTCGTCAGAGCAGTCGCGCTGTATCTTCGGTCCATACTCCTTGTAGAGTTTGCGCACCGAAAAGAGCATCTTGGCAAGGTCGCGCAA
>JAIJMN010000400.1:0-1135 GCA_022735715.1 Prevotella sp. | reverse complement strand
CATTAGGATTTCTCTGTGTCGTACGGCAAAGAGAAATCCTTTAATTTTTCCCATATAGATAAGAATGATTGTCGTGTTTTTAGTGATCTGGCCAAATATAGGATGTGTTTGTCTTTTGTTTTTCCTAGATAGGCTGGTGTCGATATCAACTCGTATCGGATAGTCTTCAGAAATTTCTTCTTGTTGGAATTGATCAGCGCATGTCTGAACAACGACATGAAGTTATATGCCATGACAATGAAATTCCCACATGCCTCTGTTGCCCAGAAGTTATTTGTGACAAAGTCATCGATGGAGAAATCATTCTTCAATTCTTTTATCCTATTCTCAGAATCCGCCCTTCCACGATATGAGTCATATACAATCTTGGCCGGCAGGTCAAGGTCTGTAACAAAGCAGCTGTATCGGTATTTTCCGAAATCCTGCTCATCCTCAAAAAGCTCCAGTTGCTTGATTTGCTTTCCTGCAGCTTTAGGGCGCTTCTCTATTTCTTGCCTGATCATCACAATACGTCTTGCCTTCTCCCAACCGTTTGCCTGATAGATGGTTTCGGATATTTCCAATCCGTCTGTCAACTCTATCCATTTGCGTTCATGGGTAAGACTGTACTTTATGCGATTATTGAAACGGCAGGCAATGATATAGTGTAACCCTTTCATTTCCAGATAGTCAAGTATTTCCTTTGCAAAGAAACCGCTATCCATGCGGACCAGTCCGACACGTTTGCCCTCAAGTTTTGAGAGTGTGTCCTCAAGAAATGACAGATAATTGGTACTTGCGGATGTGTTGCCTGGACGTAGCCAGTAATTTGCTATCATCCTTACATCGGAAACGAATGCAAGGAGAGGATGATGCGAGAGTCGTCCAGGACGTTTTGGGTTGTATCCTTTGGCTGCTCCTTCCTGACTTCCCTCACGGACCATCACTGTAGAATCGAAGTCTAAAGTGTAGTTGTCGAACTTCAACTCGGAGAAAAACCAACGGAACAAATTTCCGAAAACACGCTGGTTGACAGCTTGAGAGAATTTATTGAGATAGCGCTGGTATGCACGATGGTCTGCTCCACGTTCCCATCCTAATAGGTCACATAGTGCAGCGTCATAACGAACCACGTCAAGATGGCCAAAGCAACTTG
>JAIJMN010000399.1:0-1138 GCA_022735715.1 Prevotella sp. | reverse complement strand
CATTCCCATGCCGCCTCCCTGTGCCTGCTGGGCAGCCAGCTCGTCCTGGCGCTTGCGCTCCTGTATTGCCGAGAGCAGTTCCAGTTCCTTTTTCGACTTGCGTCCTCTGTGCTTTGGTATTGCCGAGAGCATTTCTTCGGGTGTCAAGGTAGCGGTTTCGGCTGTGGTTGGTGCCATAGCGGGTGCTTTGGGCTCGTTTTCGTCGGCCTTATTCTTCTTCACGTCGAAGTTTTCGCCGTCCTTTCCGTTCACGGTGTACACTCGATCGGTGTCTTTCTTGGCGATTCGGGTGCGACGACGCTTGGTTCCGAGCGGGTTTTTGTTGCCTTCTATCTCGGCCTGTCTGTCGAGTATTGCATACACCAGCTCTTCCGCATTGCCTTCTGTAGAGGGTTCAATGCCCATTTCGTGCGCAATATTTTGCAATTCAGCCATATCCTTGGCTGACAATTCTTCTTTACTATACATGGATTTTTCTAAAAAAATGAAAGATTACGCTTCAGAACAGAAGCCGATGTAATCTTGGGTTGAATTATAATGCAAAGTTACTGTTTTTTTCGCTAGTAGAAATACTTGTCAAAAAAAACTTCGGAATTTTTAACCAATATTAACCAACGGAATCTCTTGTTTGCTGTGGCATCAACTACTCGCGAACTGTCGAGGACAACATCATACAGACCGTTCTCGTTAACGAAGTTAGCCATCTGTGTTCTTCCAAGCGAGTCGGAGATGGGCTCAGTTGAAACGACCCCATCGTCAAGTCGTCGGCATACATCTCTTTAATAATGACTTAATAATTTCACTTAAGTTTCGCGTGTCCTCGACATGCATTTCTCAAGAATAAGCACATATTTCAATAAAATAGAGACAGCTTTTTAAGTCAATCGCTGCTTGAATTTGTCGATTCTGCTGTTTTTTCAGGTGTTTTAGGGGCGATACCGATGGAAAACTGTCGGCACAACCCACACAAACAGACACGAAAAAAGCGGCTGTCATCACTCCTATGAACAATGGTAACCACCATTCAGTCCAGTGTTGGACATCAAACACACAGACAATAGGGTCATTAAGGTCATTAGTCATTAAGGTCATTTTCAAAAAAAAGTGCAATTCGGATTCTATATAATTATATATTAAA
>JAIJMN010000108.1:0-8197 GCA_022735715.1 Prevotella sp. | reverse complement strand
GGGAAGTCCCAGTTCCAGTTGTTGGCTGTATGGTGCCAGTAGTTGTGTATGTCGTGGTTCTGTCCATCTGTATTCTTCATCAGAGCCAAACGGCGCTGATACTGGTCTTTACCAAGAATTGTGAGGTAATCAGAACCAAGGACATCGCTGTTAGGAATCATACAAGCGTCAATTTCAGCCTGGTTGCGAAGCTTGGTGTTGCGCTTAAACTCCTTGCAGAGATTCTCCTCGCCGAAGTTACCAGTGTGGTTGAGCACGATGTCAAGTATAATCTTGATGCCCTTGGCATGTGCCTTGTCAATGAGTTCCTGGAACATCACGTCGCCACTCTTCGATCCGTCACCACTCTGATAGCGGCAGTCGACATGTGTGAAGTCCATGGCATGGTAGCCATGATAGTCGTAACCCGATGCGTTCTGCACAACTGGAGTAATCCAGATAGCTGTTAAACCAAGTGCCTTGATGTAGTCGAGTTTGTCGATAACGCCTTGGAAGTCGCCTCGCCAACATGGGTCGCCAGTGTCAATCTGACATTGTTTGTTATCCCAACACAATACATTGTTCTGAGGATCGCCATCGTAGAAACGGGTGGTAATCATAAAGTAGATACTTTCGTCGCGACAATCCATTCGCTGACTGTTGAAATCGTCCGCCATAACTGGCATGGCGATGAGCATAAGCAATAGCAATGCCCACATTTTGAGTTTGGTTTTAATCATAAAAGGTTTTTTGAAAACAGTTATTAAGTTATTGATTCTGTTGTAAAAATAGATATATAAAATTATATGCAACAACTTAATAAATGAAAAACAACCTAAAAAATCAGTACAATCGTTTGCATTGAATTATAAAAAAGAAGCTATAGCGTGAATGCTGTAGCCTCTTTTCATATCATTATATATAATACTCCGCACTGTCTACCAGACCAGCCCTGAGCGCCAGTTTTGTAGCCTCGTGAGCGTTGTTGACACTAAGTTTGCGGAATATGTTTTTACGATGTGTATTGATTGTGTGGAACGACGAGAAGCGTCGTTCGGCAATCTCCTTCGTTGTAAGTCCGAGAGCGATAAGCTTCAGAATCTCAGTCTCTGTCTTTGTAAGATTAGCCAATTCGGGTTGCTGCTCGTCGTTGGTTGGCGGATTGAGCAGCATCTCGGCTATTCGTTGGCAGATGTATCGTTGGTGTTGTAGGGCGTATTGTAATGCCGATCGTATCTCGCCAATTGGTGAGTCTTTCATTACAATACTTAATTGTCGGCTTGTAGCTACGGCTCGTGACATGAATTCGTAGCTCAGTGTGTCGCTGAACAGCACCCAATGCGAGCTACCAAACCGTTGTGTAATAATTAGCAGCTCAGACAGGTCGTTGATGTCGAACATTGTATAGTCGAGCACTACTATAGCATCGGGCACGGCTGTCAAGGCTTCGATGAGCGAAGCCTTGTCTTCGACATATTTGCATTCGCCAGTACATTCCATAGTGCTGGCGACGTGCATCAGTCCGATGCGTGTTATATCCTGTCTGTCTGCAAATAAAAACATAAGCTTGATGCTTTTAGAAACTTGCCATAAACATGAAGCGTATACCGTTCTTCTTGATGCCAGGACCATTGTAGTTCATACGGCGAACATAGTCAACGGCGAAGAACTTGAAGATGTTGTGTACGCCTACTACAACTTCCCAGTATGGCTTCTTCTTGTCCATTACAGACGCTCCTTCGGGCATCTGGAAGAGCATTGTAGAGTTCTGGTTCTGCTCAAGCAGCGGGTTGTTCTTGTCGGTCAGTGTGCTCCACATTCCCTTTACCGATACCCACTCACGCCATTTGAGCTTGCGTATGAGTGGCAGACGGTTGAACAGCTTGCCGTTGAGATCCCATGATACCGACGCAAAGGCGTAGCGGTCGCTGAGGAACTCCATGTTCTTAAGCATCGACATGGTATTCTCCATCTCGAAGTAGGTAAGGTTGGCAGGGGGCATGATGAGCAGCGGGAACGGCACCTTGCTCCATTGTGCGCCACCGATGAGGTGGGTGTTGACGTAACCCCACGATCCGAGCCAGAAGCGCTTGTATATGCTTGCTTCAGTCATATTGAGCTTGTACTCGCCACCGAGGAAGTTCTTGATGCCCATTGTGTGGCTCAATGTGAACTCAGGAGCGTCGAGATTGACTGGCCAGCGCTGCTGCTTGGTGTTGATGAATGTCTGTCCGGGGCAATAGCGCACACCAAGCTTAGCCTCAGTAGTACGAATTTTGTGGACGAATTCGTTGCCGTCGGCATCAGGATTGGTCACAGCACCAGGCATCTTCATGAATGTGAGGTCGCCGGTAGGCTCGTTGCTCTCAGCCTTGATAGATGTGTTGAACGACAATCCCCAGTCGGTCTCGTAGTCAAACGAGAGTTTCTGACGATTGTAGAAGTACATCTGTTCAACCTTCTGCGTACGCAACGACATGAACACATTATCCTTATTGTGCATAAGGAACTTGTCGGCAGGCGACATAACATCGTAGCCAGTCTCGAAGATGATGTTGCGCTGAGGGAATTCGAACGGAGCATTCTTCTTCTTGTTCAGACTGTATGTTATCTCTGTGCCATAATAATGGTTCTGCGACTTGGTACCATAAGCGTAGTATCCCTTCCAGAAGAGGTGCTTGTTGAGATTGGCTGTGGTACGTCCGCTGATACGGAAGCGGTAGTTGTCGACGAAGTTGTTTGAGATGATAGTGTTGACCGGACCGAAGTCGAACATCGACTTGGTGCGTGTAGAGCCAGTCTCGACAAAGTTCTCGAGGAAAGCCCGCAGTCCGAAGATAATCCACTTGAAGTTCTTCGACTGTTCCATACGATGTATGAAGGCATTCATTGACGACTCGCCCTTGGTCAGTTCTACAGCACGATACTGGTTCCAGAACGCTTCGTCGCGTATCATGGCATCCACTTCATGCTTTACCTTAGCCTTGCCCTTGAACAATTTGTTGGGCAAATCGTCGAAGGCATAGTCGTCGTAGCGCGTAGTCTTGGTGACAAGCAAGTCGCCAATCATCTTGTTGACGTGTATCTCGGTGGTGAGGTCGTCAACCGAAAGAGCCCATTCACCATTGGGCAATTTGGTGTATTCCTGCGTAATCTTCATGTCTCTCACGAAGTTTACGTCAGTACGCTTAGGCAGAGTGAACGAACATTTCTTTACATGCAATGATGAATCAGCCAATACGTACAGTTCGCCACGGAATCCGAAGTCCTGCTGGTTGTTAGGTATAAACTCCAGATGATAGCACAGGTCGCGGTCGACATATACTGTGTCCTGGATATAGAATCTGTAGAACGAGATTGCAGTCTCGCCGATGGGCGACGTGAACTGATACTGAAGCAGACGCATGTGGTCGTCGTAGATGTTGATGTCGGTGAACACCTCTTTAAGCAGCGTGTTCAGGATTTCGCCAGTCTGCAGCAGGTTGTTGACACCTTCCTGTCGCTGACCCTTGATAATGTCCTTCTCCTCCTTAGGATTCTTGCGATAGATGTGCTGTGTGACGGTCTCCTCCACGCTGACGGGCAGGATGAGCTTGTTATTGTAAGGCGAAGTCTCAATCTGATCCTTCACATACGACTTGTTCTTGTACTTGCCCGTGACAAGGTCCTCGGGCTTGATATCGTTCAGAGCGAGCGTTATCTTCTGATATTTGTTGTACTGATAGTAGTCGTTGTTCTCAAGGTGCGACAGTTTCTTGGCAGCTATTACGCGCTTCATAAGTTCTACGGCAGGGTTGTTCTTGCGCGAGTAGCGTTCGCGTTTCTGCTTGATAACCACCTCGCCGAGCGTCTTAGAGTCCTCTTTGAGCACAATCTTCATGTGTGAAGGAGTGTTTGGTCCAACCTTGATAGTTTGCGGAATAAAGCCCACGCTACTGAATGTAAGCTCCCAACCATTGTGTCGTGCAATGGTAAACTTGCCGTCCATGTCGCTTGCTGCTGCTACATGGTGCCCCTTGTATATTGCGCTTGCCAACGGAATAGGGTATCCGTCGCTGTCATAAATTTCACCGGTAATCTGTGCCTTGGCTGCAATTGCCAAGACACAGAACATCAATGTAATACTTAAAAACCTTTTCACCCTTTACCTTTAATATTAAATGTGTATCCTAATTGTCTATAACAGAATGCAAAGTTAAGAATAATAAGTGAAATAGGACATGAAAACTTTTTGCATTTAAATATTTTTCTGAATATTTTTCCCATAGCAACTAAAATATAGGAAAAAAGGAATATCAAAATAAATGGAGTAAGTCAAAATGCAAACTATGCATTTTGACTTACAAATTTAAGCATGTCTTCGAGTCGTGTTATAACGTCGTCGCAAATGCTTTCATCAGAAGGCTTGTCCTCCCATTGGCGTCCCTTAATCCAAATGGTGTGGCATCCGAGACGATGAGCAGGAACAATGTCCTTGCCGTAGGTGTCGCCAACTACCAATACTTCTGAAGCTGGCAAATCGAGAGCGCATACTCCGAGTGCGAATATTGCAGGATTAGGTTTGCGTACGCCCACTACTGCCGATTCAACAATCTCCTTGAAGAAACCGTCGAGATGAGCATCGCGCAGCACAGTACGGATGTTGCCGTAGAAGTTGGATACGAGCACCATAGGCAGACCAGCCTGGCGCAGACGTTCGAGCACCTTGCGGTTTTCGTGTAGCAGAGCGTTGGTGGCATCGTTGATGCATGTTGCAATGCGCATGGCTGTGTCGCTGATTTCATCGGCTGTCATCTGCAGATGTGATGCAAGCTGTGTCTGGCGTTGGTCGTCGTCCTTGCCAGTAGGCAGCAAATGACAACCGCACAGAAACTGTAATTGTAACAGAAGCTTCTCGCGCAGAATGTCGATGAAGTGGAAGTTGGGAGTGACGATAGGGTTGACAGCCAAAGCCCGCTCGCCGTATACATAAGCGTCGCGATAGGAGGTCTTGTCTACAGCGATACCACATTGCTGGTAACCGTCCCATATCACTTCCGACCAGTGGTCGCCTCGTGTGTCGAGCGTGCCACCGTAGTCGAATATAATGCCTCGTATTTTATTTGATTTCATATGTATATCCGTTATATATAATATGTGTGTCGTTACGATTCTTTGTTGTTGGATGTGTCCTTTGGCAATTTATTGTTGTTGCCAATCTTTATCAGCATTATTCCGATAGCTATCCATACAAGTTCGCGCAGTCGGGTGATAAGACCCGTGTACACGCCGAGTGCACCTGTAAGATGCAGTCCGTCTACAGCCAGTGCCAGTCCGCCTTCGCGCGATCCGAGCTGCATAGGCGTGAAGAATATAAGATTGCTGAACAGCGACGAGAAGGCGAGAATGAGTATTGAGTCAACTATGCCCACCTCAGCATTGAAAGCCTTGAGGATGAGGTAGATTTCGAAACTTTGCAGAACGCGAGCTGACAATTCGAACAAGAGAGACGAGTAGAATGTACGCTTGTGCTGCTGGTGGAGTAGGGCAATTTGCGAGTCAATCTGTTCGAGAGTCTCCTTCTTCGAGTCGGCAAAGCGTATTGCCCATCCCTTTACAAACGGTATGTGAGTGAGCAGACGTATGCCCTTCTGAGCCATGCCCGTCTTGTAACCTCGTGAGAAGAAATATATGCCAAGAAGGCAGAAGCCGCCGATTATGGCAAGCAGTATGCCCATTGACAGTCCTACGGGATTGAAGGCGATGAAGAGGAATATGGAGAGAAACCAAAACCAGAAGTGCGAGAAGATGTGCATCATCACATACAATATAACCGATGATGTAGCCTTGCTCACGCCGGTGTATGGCTTCAGTTCCATAATGCGATAAGGTTCGCCACCCATCAGTCCGCACGGAGTAGTGTAGTTGATGGCGAATCCGCTGACGGTGAGTTTGTAGACACGCCAAAACGAGAGACCCTCACAGCGTCCCTCGTCATTGATGATAAGATACCACGACATTGTGTTGACCAAATACACCACCAGCCACAAAGCCAAGATGAGCGGGAAGTATATACCCACCTTGAGCAGATAGCGCCAGATGTCGGTATAGTCCATGTTCATCGTGCATAGCATGATGACAATGGCTATTATACCGAACACCATGAATATATTGCGAAACTTATTGTTCATACGTTTTTATTATTTGTAGCTGTCGAGCTTGGCAAGTACCTCGCGGCACAGACGCTCGTGACGATAGTGCATATATAAGTATACGGCGGTGAACACCACAATCTCTACAGCCGGATAAACCCACGGTTTGCCAATGAGAATGCTGACAAAGAGAGTGATACTACGCCAGTTGAAGGTGAGGAAGTTGGCGTACTTCATCAGTGGCAGACTGCCCTCGCGGAAGTCATTGCGCAGGCTTTCGGGCAATTGGTCGGGATATTTGGCACGTATTGCAGCCTTGAGTTTCTGAAACCATGGGGTCTCCTTCTCTTGAGCAGCTGTATAGTTGACATAGAAGAACTGGAAGAGTTTCTGCAGCGGCTGCTTGCCCCACTTCATCTCGCGATACAGTTCTACCTGCTTTGAGGCATCGTCCATCTCGCTACCCTCCTTGCCCTTGAGGAAGAAGAGGTGAATCTGACGATAGTAGTCGGCAAGACGACACTGGCGTGAGTGACAGCCGAAACCGCTAACAACGCACAGTACCCATATCCACACGCCCCATTCGGGCATGAGTCGGATGCAGATGGCTACATAGATGGCGATGAACCAGAAGTCGCCTGCAGCACCATCAAGAATACGTCCGAGCGCACTCTTCTGATTGGTGAGACGTGCCAGCTGACCGTCGCAACTGTCGTACATATTTGCCCAAATGAGCAGCAGAATACCTACGATGTTGATGTAAAGGTCGTTGAAGCCGAAGCAGATGCCAGCTCCTACGCCAAGGAATATTGAAAGAATAGTCACCACGTTGGGGGTGACGTGCAGCATGCGGAAGAAGCGTGCCCACTGATAGCCTATCGGGCGATAGAAATAAATGTCTATGTGCTCCTCTGTGTCTGACGACTTGAGGGTTGACTTGAATTCTGAATTTGACATTTCTGTATGATAATGTTTAATTAAAATCTTTGATGTAATGTTTGGGGTGTTGTCTGTTCCGCAGTTTTACATCTTGTTGAGTATAGCCATAGCTATATTGAATGCAGCCTCGTCGCGGCAAGGAGCGAAGCTTGGCCAGTCGTTGAAGTCGATAATCTTTATCGAACCGTCGTCGCCAATAACGCAGTCGCCACCATAAACTGGTACGCCGAGCATCAGCGCAGCCTTATCGGCCTCCTGCTTCAGAGCGTCGGTGTCGAAGAGAATGCCGCGTGCGTCGCCATTGATTACTTCAAGGCCGAACTTAGAGCGGTGGCCGCATTTGGAAGGATAGAACCAGTAGAAGAAGTCGGTGCTCTCAACGCCGTAGAACTTGATAAGGTCGCCCTTGAGGTGTTCGTTTACCACTACCGACTCTACGCCACGCTGCCAGAAGTCGTTCAGAAGTTTCTCTGCCTCGTCTTTTGACTGCACATAGCATGTATCCTCCTTCTGCTGTGCGCATCCGTCGCCACGCTTCAGCCACAGGGGATAGTCAATACCGTCAGACATTGAATTGCCCTTTTCGATGATACGGCTTTCGGGATAAGCCACACCGCCCTCTATGAACATTTCGGTCATGGTACGGCGTATGCAACGGTCAATGCCGTCACTGCTGTTAATTACGGGAGTGCCGTTCTTCTCAATACGGTCGAGGGCGTTGAGTGCTCGCTTGCTGCGTGCCATGCTGAAGAAAGCATCAGCATGCTCATTGGCAATGGTTTCATTGCTGTCGATTATGCCATTGTCGGCAGCACGTTGCAGGGCTGCGTCTATAGTTTCTGCCTTGGTGTAGAAGTCCTTCTCATTGTACATTTCAACCTCAGCACCGAGCAATTCCAGATTGTCCTTAACGGCGTGCATGATAGCAGCGTCGTTGTCTACACAGTTGGGCGAATACTCATTGCCACGGCATACGCCTACGAGCTTCTTGCCTTCGAGCGGACGAAGGAAAGCTTCTGCCTTGGCTATGTCGTCACGATGGTCGACATCGAGAATCTTGTTGATGGGATAAGCTTCGAGCTTCAACCCTTCGGCTACGAGCTGACGCTGGAAGTTGCGCATACGGCTCATGCCCTTCTCCATACAGT
>JAIJMN010000107.1:0-8198 GCA_022735715.1 Prevotella sp. | reverse complement strand
AAACAATCGTTCAATTTACCTTAAACCTAATAACTAAAAACCTAAATCTATTACTACTAACCTAAACAATCTATTAACCTTTTGACGATGCAAAGGTATTGACTTTTTGTTGTGTACGCAAACATTTCAACAAAAAACATTCGTTTTTGACGTTTTAATTGATTTAAAGCAAGCAGAAATACACATTGGCAGAAATAATAGTTCATAGTCATATTGGAGTGACTTGCATCCAGTATAAACATTCGTATCATGGCATGATACGATCATTTCAAGACATGATACGATTGTTTCATGGCATGATACGATTGTTTCAAGACACGCAACAGATGTTTATATCACGTTCCAGACATTAGTGTCACGTTTGTAAATGTACAAACATATTATATAATTGAGTCCACTTTAAAGTGGGGAGTAAATCCGTAATATTTAATGTTTGTATTTTTGTAAAGTTACGACTGTTATTTAGAGTAAAAACAATAACTTTGCAGACAATATATAAGAGTAATTATGAGATTAAATAAAATTCATCATGTAGCAGTGATTTGCTCCGACTATGAGCGGTCGAAGCAATTCTATACCGATGTGCTCGGATTAAGAATTGTCAGTGAGCATTATCGCAAGGAACGTGATTCGTGGAAGGCATACTGTTGGCTTGGTTCTACGTATGTAGTGGAGTTGTTTTCATTCCCCAATCCTCCTGTGCGTCCATCATATCCCGAAGCAGCAGGTCTGCGCCATCTTGCATTTGAAGTGGACAATTTGGCTGAGGCAGTTGACGAACTTGACTGCAAAGGTATTGTACACGAACCAATACGCACAGATGAATATACCGGCAAGCGTTTTGTGTTCTTCAGCGACCCCGATAAATTGCCGATAGAACTGTATGAAAAATAATTCCGCCAACGGATAATATATAAAGAAATGTATGCAAATATCGTACAGGCAGTAAAAAAGTGTTACAAACAGAATTTCGATTCTGGAGTTTACGGAAGCGTTTTTCATATGTAACGGGAGTGGCGGATGCCATATATTTAGTCATTCTGGGCTTCTTTGCACTCCAAAAGGACTACTATTGCTATGCAACTGTAGTCCTTTTGAGAGGTAAATGTACTACAACAGCATGGCAAATAAGCCTTGAATGGAGTGCAAAAGTGGTCCTTTTTGAACAAAAAGGAGCGTTTTTTCAACGTGAAAATTTATGCTACGGTGAAACAATCCGTGTAACTCGTTGTATATAAACAATATAATAAAAACCGCTCAAAACTGCCAATTAAACGCGCAAGGAAATCTTTGACGCGTTCAACTCGCAGTTTTGAGCGGTTATAAATGCAAATATTGTATCGGGGCATAGCCGAATTTTGATTTTTGAGTTGGTCACCTACGGCGATTTTGAATTATTGAATGTTGAGTTTTCAATACTAATCATAACTCTAAACTCTCAATTTTCAACTCTCAACTGGAACCAATCACAACTCAGCCTTGTGCAGCTGTGCCAGCAGCT
Source organism: Prevotella sp. (assembly GCA_022735715.1). Classification (GTDB taxonomy): domain Bacteria; phylum Bacteroidota; class Bacteroidia; order Bacteroidales; family Bacteroidaceae; genus Prevotella. The sequence goes on along the minus strand of JAIJMN010000107.1, from coordinate 6,697 downwards.
TCACGCTCTGACAATGCAGGTCGATGTGGCGCTGGAGCTTCTCGTAGATGCTGTTTATCTCTACGTAATAGACGAGGGCGGTGATTTCGCCTTGCTGCAGAGCCTTGTTGAAGAGCGTGAGCGACTCTTGCAGGAGCTTGACGTCGCTGTGGTCGATGACCTGCTGAAGGCCCTGCAACTGCTCGTAGTTGGTGCGCATTGAGGCTTCTGCCTCGTGCTTGGCTTGCGACACTTGCAGCTCGGCGCTCTCGCGGCGCTGACGTGCAGCCTTGACATTACTACTGTTGGTGTAGAGGGGGAAGCTTACGCCTACGAGGAAGCCGTTGATGTCTTCGCCTCGTTCGGTGTTGCGACGATAGCCGAAGGAGATGTTGGGCAACCACTCGTTCTTCTGCACCTTCAGATTCAGATCGGCTGCGCGGAGCGATGTCTGCGCCACTGCCACGTCGGCATCCGACGCGAGCGCCAAGGCACGATACGACTCGAAGTCGGCTATAGGTTGATATTCGGGCAGCACGGTGTCGATGACGTCGACGGGCTTGCCTCCGTTGAGCTGCTGAAGCTGCTGCAGAAGGGCTGTGCGATCGCCCTGCGCCTCGCTGACGAGGGTGCGCACCTCCATGCAGTCGAGCTTCACCTTGTTAAGCTCAAGGGCGTTGGCGTCGCCTGCCTCCATACGCTTGTTGTACATCTGCAGCAGAGTCTCGCTGTTGGCAAGGCGCTCGCGCAGCATGGCGAGGGTCTGGTTGGCACGGATAAGGTCGATGCAGAGGAGCTGCGCTTGCAGGAGTATGTCGCGACGCTGCTTGGCGAGGAGCTGCTCGCCTACGCTTTGCTGCATCTTGGCTTGCTTGCTGCGTGCGGCATACTTGGTAGGGAAGTCAATCTCCTGGCTCACTACAAGCTCGCTCTCAGCTACGCCGGAGTAGCCCTTGGTGAAGAACGGGCTGTACTCTACAGACGGTCCGCCGGGTGTGTTGGATGCCTTTATGTCGAGAATGTCGGCCTGATTGTCGTGGGCAAGAGCCTGCAGGGTGAGGTTGTTGGCTGCTACCTGCTTGAGCACGTCGCCAACGGTGTCGGCAAGGGCTGCGCTACACGTGCTGAATGCCACGATTGTGGCGATTAGATATCTTTTCATATATAATAGGTACGATGAATGCGTTGAGTAATGTAGAACTGATTAGTCCACCGAGTATCACCTTTGCCATGGGTGACTGTATCTCGTTGCCGGGCAGGTCGCCGCCAAGTGCCAACGGAACGAGGGCAAGGGCGGAGGTGAGAGCGGTCATGAGAATCGGGTTGAGACGCGAGAGCGAGCCTTCGATGATGGCGTCGCGAATGGTCTTGTGTTCCTCGGTGCGCAGACGCTTGTACTCGGTAATGAGCAGCATTCCGTTGCGCGTGGCTATGCCGAAGAGCGAAATGAATCCGATTACGGCTGGTATGCTCACCTCGCCCGTGGTCATTACAATGGCAAAGATGCCGCCGATGAGCGCCAAGGGAAGATTGAGGAGTATGACGCCTGCCTCCATGGCGTTGCGGAACTGCATGAAGAGGAGGCAGAAGATGACGACGATGGCGAGGATACAGGTGAGATAGAGCACGCGGCTGGCGCTCTCCTGACTCTCAAACTGTCCGCCGTACTCGATATGATAACCCTCGGGCAACTGCACTTTTTCGCCTACGGCTTGCTTGATGTCTGCCACTACGTCGCTCAATGCTCTGCCACTGGTGTTGGCAGAGATTACTATCTTGCGCTGCACGTTCTCACGATTGATGGTGTTTGGACCGGCGCTTGATATGATGTCGGCTACGTCGCTCAAGGGCACCTTGCGTCCGTCTTGCGTGTCGATGATTAGGTCGCTTATATCGTCATACTTATCGGCTTTCACAACGAGATTGAAGGCGCGTCCGGCTTCGTACACCTGCGACACGGTCTCGCCAGCGAGGTTGACGGCAAGGAACTCGTTGAACTCGGGCAGGGTGATGCCGTTGCGCACGAGCAACTCACGTCGGGGCACTATCTTCAACTCTGGGCGCTCTATCTGCTGCTCTACGTTGAGGTCGGCAATGCCGTCGATGTCCTGGCAGGCGCTCTTTATCTGATTGCCTATGGTGAACATACGGTTGAGGTCGGTGCCGAACAGCTTGATGGCTATGCTCGCCTGTGTTCCGGAGAGCATTGCGTCGATACGGTGAGAGATAGGTTGGCCTATCTCGATATTGGCTCCTACGAGCACTGAGAGACGCTTGCGCACGTCGTTGAGCACCTCTTCATGACTGCGGTCTTTTAGTGTGAAGGGGGCTTCTATCTCGCTCACGTTTACGCCGAGGGCGTGTTCGTCGAGCTCTGCTCGTCCGGTCTTGCGCGCTACGGTCTTGATCTCGGGTACTTGCAGCAACAATCGCTCGGCACGTGCACCTATCGAGTCGCTCTCTTCGAGCGAGATGCCGGGCAGCGAGGATATGTTTATGGTGAAAGAGCCTTCGTTGAACTTGGGCAGGAAGCTGCTTCCCAGACAGAAGAATATGCCTACAGCCACTACAAACAGCGTAGCGGTGCCTACGATAACCTTGCGTGTGTTGGCGAGAACCCACAGCAATGCACGCTCGTAATACTTCTTCAGCCATACTGCAAGGAAGGCTTCCTTGGGCATTTCGCCTTTGCTCTTGCCGAGCAGGTAGCTGCACAACACGGGGGTGAGCGTCAATGCCACGAGGGTTGAAGCAAAAAGGGCTGTGACAAAGGCTATGCCAAGGGGTATGAGCATGCGTCCTTCCATGCCGCTGAGGAAGAAGAGCGGGGCGAAGCTGACCACAATTATAAGCGTGGAATTGAGTATCGGCATACGCACTTCGCGCGAAGCGTTGAACACGAGTTCGATGATTGGCACGCGCTCTGCCTCGGGCAATTCGCGATTCTGGCGTATATGCTTGTACACGTTCTCTACATCTACTATGGCATCATCGACGAGTGAGCCGATGGCAATGGCAAGTCCGCCGAGTGTCATGGTGTTGATGCTGATGCCAAGGGCATTGAGCACTATCATGGCAACGAGAAATGAGAGGGGTATTGTGACGAGCGAGATGACCGTTGTACGCACGTTGGCGAGGAAGAGCATAAGGATTATCACAACGAAGATGGCGCCCTCGATGAGCGACTTCTGAACGTTGTCGATGCTGCTTTCGATGAAGTCGGCCTGACGGAAGATGTCGGTGGAGATGTGAACGTCTGCGGGCAGCGACTTCTGAAGGTCGTCAAGGGCGAGATCGAGGTGCTTTGTGAGGTCGATGGTGCTGGTATTGGGCTGCTTGGTGACTGTGAGGAGCACGGCAGAGTGTGCCCGCTCGCTGCCAACACCAAGCTTTGGCGACTGGTTGCCTATCTTTATGTCGGCAACATCGGCAAGGGTTATGGCGCTCTCGCCGTTCTTCTTGACGATACATGTACCCAACTTCTCTACATCATTGGTTGAGGTGATGCCACGGATGATGTATTCGTTGCCGTACTTGTAGCGTACGCCGCCATTGGTATTGACGTTCATGCCACGAGTAGAAGCCATGATGTCGGAAAGCGAAACGTCGAAATGCTTCATACGACCGGGACTTAGGAGTATCTGATATTCCTTGATGTCGCCACCGTGGACGCTGACCTGAGCCACGCCACCGGTGGAGAGCAGACGCGGACGTATCACCCAGTCGGCATAGGTGCGCAGGTCTTGCTGCGAAGTGTGCTTGCTGGTGAGGCTCACAATGAGCACTTCGCCAAGTATTGACGACTGCGGACCGAGCACGGGAGCACTCACTCCAGCTGGCATCTGTTCACCTACGGCAGCGAGCTTTTCGCTCACTATCTGTCGGGCAAGATAGATGTCGGTGCCCCAATCAAACTCTACCCATACAACTGAAAAGCCATTGGTAGACTGCGAGCGGACTCTACGCACACCGGTACTGCCGTTGACGGCGGTCTCGATAGGGAATGTAACGAGTTGCTCCACTTCCTCGGTTGCCATGCCTCCGGCTTCGGTCATAATGACTACGGTAGGTGCGTTTAGGTCAGGGAACACGTCGACATCGGTCTTGCTGGTGGAATAGAGTCCGGCGAGGACAAGCAGCACGGACGCCACCAACACGAGGATTCTGTTCTCAAGCGAGAAGCGTATTATCTTATTCAGCATAGTTCTTAGTGATTATGATTATGCGTTGGGATAGCGTTTGAAGCCGAAGCCAATCTTACTTGCATTGCGCCATTTGTAACAACGCGGTCGCCCTGCTTCACTCCTGTGAGAATCTCGACACGCTCACCGTCGCTCTCACCAAGCGTGACTTCCTGCTTGCGGTAGCCTTCGGCATCTACCTGGATGTACACAAAGTGGATGCCCTGCTCCTCGGTGAGGGCGGTTAGGGGCAGCGTTATGACGTTGGGACGATCCTGAGTGATGAGGTATATCTCGGCGTATGAACCCTGAACGACGTCGCCAGTATTGTTGAACTCGAAGATGACGGGGATGTATGAGTTGTTGACTTCAGCCGAACGACCGTACGACTGTATGTGTCCTCCCATGTCGGTAATGTCGTATAGGCGATTGCTATAGCTTGTACGGAACTTGGCACAACGTATCTTGTTGACCTCGCCAAAGTGGCGTTCGGACACTTCGGCACGCAGATAAAGATGCTTGTTTTGCGTAATTATGGCAAGAGGCTGACCTGCTTCGACATAATCGCCTCCGTTAACGAGACATTGCTTGACATATCCGCCACGCGGAGCAGACACTGCTACCCCACCCTCGCTGCGCGTACGCTTCATACTTGTATATGTAAGCTTGGCTGCTTCGTATTCGGCTTTGGCTACAGCAAAGTCTTTCTCGCTTATTATCTTGTCCTTGATGAGTATCTTGGCACGTGTATAGTCGCGCTCAGCACGCTCGTAATCGATGCGCGAACGTTGCACGGGGTCGCCGTCGGCAAGCTGCATTCCGGCTGAAGTGATTGAGAAAAGCGTTGTTCCGGCAGCTACTTTCAATCCCTCGCTGACGTGGTTCTTGTACTGTACACGTCCGCTAATGGTGGCTACAACGGTGGTCTCGTCGCACGATGCCGACATCACCTTGCCACTGGTGTGGATGACGCCATGGAACACTCCAGGCTTCACCTCCTCCACCTTGACGCCTGCTGCACGAGCTTTATCGGCTGAGAGGATTATCTCATCGGTATGCGCTCCTTTGGCACCGTGGCCCTCTTCCTCGGAATCGTGGTCATGATCGGCTTCATGATCATAATCGTGCCCTGCTTCTTCGGCATGCTCATGGTCATGGGCATAATCGCGATGGTCATGCGACTGGCCTACGCAAGCCGCAATTCCGGCAACGAAGACTACTGATAATAGGTAATAAGAAAATCTTTTAAGCATATTTCATTAAGTGTTTATTACAAAGATAAAAAGTCAGTTGCAAAGATAAGGAATAAGATATGCAACTATGTTGCAAAAGCGAAGATTATACGCATAAATAGGGACACGCGTACATATTATATACAAAAAAAGCGGATGCGCTGCACTTCTGAGAGTGCTTCGCATCCGCCTTGGATTTTTTCTACATATCATAAAATTGCAGCTGCAGACCGTATCTTGCTCAAGATTATAGACAAATGAGAGTCTTGTCTGGCAGTCTGAAGGTTATATTCACTCTGCATATTCACAAGCATATAAGCCTTGATACCAAGAGCTGCCTCTATGCGCAAAGCATAATCAGTGGTTATAGGACGCTTGCAATTAAGAATCTCATTAAACACAGTGTAAGAACAGCCTATAATCGAAGCGAATTTACGCTGAGAAATTCCGCGTGCCTCAAGCTCATCCTTCACTATCTCACCAGGATGGACAGGGGAAGAGGGCACCAGATCATCCATACTATATGTCTTTGTATTTTCCATACCAAATATTATTCACTTGTAATGATTACTAATATCTAACAAACGACATACTTTTATTGATATGTCATCCGTATTATCTTTGACTATGAATTCCAAACGATACTGTTTACCACACCTAACAGAAGAAACACCTTTTTTATCACCAACAAGAACTTCATAGTTTAATGATCTAAAAACAAACAAATCCTCTATACACTTGGCATTGGCAAGTGCAACAACAGCCTTCTGATAACTTCGTATCACTTCCGGCTGAAAGCGGTGCTTCTTGTCACTTGTCTTGCCTTTGAAAAACAAGTCATGCAGATATTCCTTGTCAAATTCAATACTCATGTGGCAAAGATAATTCAAATAATAAATATCAGCAAATTATCGAACAATAAAATTTGCAGTATAAAGGGAAAAACGCTAAATTTGCATTTGTCAATCCATTGGCAGGACTTATGCAGACCCGTCAATATAGGAGACATATATACATAAAGGCGTTACTGACGCTTTGGTTTTGACATTCTGAGAACTTCGCAACTTCATCTGTTCGTCAAAGACAAAGCAACGGGAACGCCCCAAAGGGGTGTATTATATACATACCCTTAATGACCTCATGCGCTTATTTTGCGCATGAGGCATTAAGGGGTATCATATACTTACTCATCCACGTGGGGCTTCAGTCGTTGCTCGTTTCGACGAACAGGGCAATGCGAAGGCCTTCAGAATGTGGAACGAGCGGCAGACTGGCTCCACGCTCTATTGTATATACGCATGCCAT
>JAIJMN010000106.1:0-8208 GCA_022735715.1 Prevotella sp. | reverse complement strand
GCTTCTTGTACTACTTTATCTGTCTTATGTAAATCTTTTCAAAGAACTCTTTCTTTTAACACTTTCTTCATCCAAACGTAACTCGTTTTGCTTGAGGTTCCGTTCGTTCTCGAAAGCGGATGCAAAGGTATGACTTTTATTTGAATCTCCAAAACTTTCGCTGAGAAAATTCAGCATTTTTGCTGTATTTTCATTGAAAGTTGACTCATATCAACGATTCTCTGTTTACGCAAACAACTATACCTTATTATATATTACATGAAAGCATCTCATCTTTAGCTTGCGCAGATTATGGCGAGGACACCATAACCTCCTAAATATTGTATGCACTTTCCTTAGATTTTCAGTATAGGCCGTAATTTTCTTATCTCGGCATAGATATTTTTATTTCCTCGGGAGAAAGTTTTTGAAACCTCGGGAGGAAACAAAAACTGAAGTCTTTAAAAATAATCGGTAAAAACGAAGTCTTTTCCAAAAATAATCTTTAAATTTGTAATTGTTGACGCTAACCCAAATCACGAACATAATATTACTGCTATGTTAAAAACCACTTTTACGCTGCTTCTTTCGGCGATGACGGCTGTATGTTCAGCACAATATGACAACAAAACCGATTTACCAATAGTCACTAAGGTCAAAAACAAACCCACTTTGCCACGACACAACTGGCAACAATATTTCGAGCAGTTGAACGACATGGACGACATGGAATCGGCCAATCTTGAGGAACTTTACGACCAAATGTGCGAACTTGAAGACTCGCCAGTTAATCTGAATACTGCTACTGCCGACAACATAAAGCGCCTGATGTTTCTCAATGCTGCGCAAGCAGAAGAACTAACGGAATACATTGACCGCTATCGTCCGTTGCGCTCTATCGGCGAACTTGCTATGATAAAATCGATTGACCCTATTCGTCTGCAATTGCTCATGTGCTTCACATATATTGGCGAAGCTAAGGAAAAGAATAGTTTTCCAAAGTTGGGCAACATTCTAAAATACGGCAAACACGACATTGTAGCTACCGCAAAGATTCCTTTTTATAACCGCAAGGGTGATCGCGACGGCTATCTTGGTAGCAAGTACAAGCATTGGATGCGTTACACTTTCCGTTACGGACAATATCTGCAAATAGGTTTTCTGGGGACACAGGATTCCGGGGAGCCTTTCTTCGCCCACGGCAACAGCATGGGTTACGACCATTATGCCTATTATGCAGTAATAAGAAAACTTGGCAGACTGAAGACTCTTGCACTCGGACAATACAAGTTGCGCTTTGGAATGGGACTGGTTATGAACACAGGATTCACGTTAGGCAAGACCACAGCAGCCACAATGTCAATACCCACCAATAGTATTACACCCAATTCTTCGCGTTCGGATGCCTACTATCTGCAAGGAGCAGCTACAACTATCGAAGTCAGCAAGAATCTGGATTTTACGGCATTCGCCTCCTATCGCAAGATAGATGCAACACTAAACAAAGACGGAACAATCAAGACCTTGCTGAAGACAGGCTACCACCGCACCGAGAGTGAGATGCTGCGCAAGCAGAACGCCTCGCAGATGACCACCGGAGGCAATATACGCTGGCACAGTGGCGGATGGCATATGGGCTTGACTGGCGTGTACACTTCATACAGCGACTCACTCAATCCCGACAAGCGACAGGCCTATCGCAAATACAATCCAACTGGAAAACATTTTTATAATGCCAGCATCGACTACGGATTTATCAATCATCGCATCAGCATCAACGGCGAGACAGCCATAAACGACAAGGGTGCCGTAGCCACAATCAATTCCATTGCTCTGAAAACCAACCAGTGGCTCACACTCACCGCCATACAACGCTTTTACAGCTATCGTTATTATTCGATGTTCAGCTCAGCCTTCAGCGACGGAGGCAAGGTGCAGAACGAAAACGGAATATACGTTGGAGCAGTATGGACTCCGTCGTCACAACTCTTAATATTAGCCTACACCGACTATGCCTATTATCCATGGGTGCGCTATCAGGTGAGCGACAAGAGTCATACGTGGGACAATCTCGTGCAAGCCACTTATCGTCTGTCGCCACTCCTTACGCTCAACTCACGCTATCGCATAAAGATGCGCGAGGAAGACTACAACGACAAAGAGGCTAAAACCAAATATCTGATAGACAAGACCGAGCACCGAATGCGTCTTTCGCTGATATATGCCAACAACCATTGGCAAGCCAAGACGCAGGGCGATGCCGCCTATATAGTCTATCCCGACGGTCTTGCAGGCAAGCCGAAGAGTTTCGGATGGATGATGTCGCAAAATGTAGCTTACACCAACACCTATCTGTCTGCCTCAGCCAATATAGCCTATTTTCACACACGCGACTACAACTCCCGTCTCTACACCTACGAGAACGGAACGCTCTACACATTCAATTTCCCTATGTTTTACGGTGAAGGAATGCGCAGCGCCATGCTATTGCGTGGCAACATAGGTTCACACCTTATTATATTATGTAAGGTTGGAGCCACCAAGTATTTCGACCGCAAGAAAATTTCGAGTTCATATCAGCAGATAGACTCGTCGTGGCAGGCAGATATGGACTTGCAGATAAGGTGGAAGATATAACAGACAGTAAGAAGAGAATAGAATAGCCAAAATAATAAGAAGAAAAAGAAAGCGGGAACATCTCACGACGGTCCCGCTCTAAAATAATACGTGTAAAACGATAAGTTTCTAAAAATTCTTGTGTTGGTTTTTACTTAAACTTTATATTTATCTCAAAAGTATCTACATAATACGGGGCAATCGTAAGTGCTACTTCTTTACACTTAAGGCTCATAGTCTTATCTTTATTATTTAACCGTTTATATATGGTTTTACACACGTCGAATTTTGCTCGTCGTATTGAATACAATGCATGTCTTAGTTTCGATGTTGCGTGTTATCTGGTGCAAAGTTAGTATTACAAAAGGGGGCAAAACAATAAAACGAGCCTTGAAAAACCTTGATTTACCATTAGTTTTTACGATTTTACATTGAAATATGTCAATTTTACAAGTTATATCAACCTTAAGTTTATAAATTTGCAACAGCCTAAGGACAAAGGATGTTAACACATAACAATCATAAACAATAACTAAAAGAAACGTGATGAAGACCAATAGTATTTATTCAGCGTTAGAGGATTATATATTTGAGAAAAGCTCAAAAGAGTATAATCCTCTTAATGACGTTATCAACCGTCGGTTGCTCAACTGCTTTCTCGTGCTGACGCTTATCGGCATTGTTGTGCTACCCTATCATATGGGTGGGCACAGCGGACGCCCATTTATACCCTACAAGATATTCACCGCATGTCAGATGGTGGTATTCGTAGTGGTAGAAGTGATGGTATGGGCCCGAAAGCTGAAACTAAAAAAAGGACTCATCATTCTGCTTAGCTTTATGTTTGCCAAGCAGATATTCGACGCCTTGATGTGCTCGTTTGTGGTGAAATGCGACAATCCAGAAGAGATAATAATAGGCAGTTATGTGATGTGCATAGCCGCAATCATCTTCACCATAGCCGGCCATCTGCGCAAGCTGTCGCTGATAATGAGCTCTATAATGTTCGTGAGTTTCATAGCATGCGCCTGCGTACCCAGCAACAAGCACCTCATTAACGCCTACTGGTACTTCGGTGTGATATTCATTGCCATATTCTTATTGTCGCTTGGCAACTACCGCCACGTAGGCGTAGAGCGTTGGCTTGTGGCACAAATAGACAATGCCGACCAGGAACCCCAGAAGATTGTAGAGCTGATGGCTACAATGCCTGACATGCCGATGGAACAGATGCGAAGCCTTATCGAGCGTCTGACCGACGAACAGCGCAATCAGATGATGGAGAACGTGAACAACTATATGATGCAGAAGACGCAACTGTCGCAACAGATAGAGGCACGATGGCCAAGCCTGACCTTCACAGAGATAGAAATATGTGTACTTATAATAAAAGGTATGACGCTGAAAGAAATATGCGCAAAGCTTGGCAAGTCGGAGACTACAGTATCGAGCCACCGCTCGCATATACGTCAGAAGCTCGGACTCGACCGCAATGACCATCTGCAGACATTTCTGCAGAACAATCTAAGATAAAGGTTTGCTATCAGAACGTGCAATTTTACCCCCCCCGAACCTTGCGCCAGGCTGCTGGCGAGGCTCCCTCATACTTGGAAAAAACCTTTGAGAAATATGACGAAGAGGAGAATCCCACCTCAAAGGCTATAGTCTCAAGTTTGCTGTCGGGATGCTCTATCATGAGTGATTTTGATTCCTCAACACGCAGTTTGGTAACCCAAACACTGAAGTTGTCGCCAAATTTGCTATTGATGAAATTGGAGAGATAAGTCTTATTGGTGCCTATCTCCTGCGCAATTTCCTCAATAGTGAATTGGCTCTTCTTGAATTCCTTTTCATCCACCCACTTTGTGACCTTACTCTCAATCAGTCCAATTGTGTAATCGGACGTAGCCGGTGACGATGCCGTAGGTTTTGACCCTTCACCCTTCACCTCTTCGGCTACAACTGCCTTTGCTACACCTGCAAAGATGTCCTTATAATTGAGAAAGCCAATGACAAAATAAAGATTGAAGAATACCAATGACAAGTGGAAGCACAAATTGAACAATACCCCTTGAAACACACTGATTGTGGCAAATGTTCCGAGTATTACAACCAGAATGATGCATCGGTGAACCCACTCCAACCGGTCGGTCTTGTCCTCAGAGTAATAGTTGTCGATGTCTGCCTTCATTTTCTTAAGTCGGCGATAAAGAAATACGACGAAATCAATATAGAACTTTGTAATGAGCGACAATGCTATGCCTACGCACACATACTTAGCTGGCTCGATGACGCAATGGCAGAGGGGAATTATAAGAAGCGATGAAATTACCAAAACTTTCAGTGCGGCTTTCTTAAGACGATAAGGCGTGAGATAGCTCTTGTCAAGCAGATTGCTGAAAGCAAAGCTGAAGATCTTGGCTACAATATAATATAGCGACAAGTCCAATACTATCAGGGGCCAATCGGTGTACAGCCCATTGACATCAAAAATGATAAGACATGCAAACATGTCAATGGCAAGAAAGGTGAAACATACTGCAAGTAGCATCTTCGAAACCAGATAGGGACGGAACACGTCAGTATCAGGAGCTTTGAAAAACCAAAGTACCAATGCCACTACGAGATACATAGTGCCCAGGCACAGTACCATTGAGGTGAAATAATGCTCCAAAAAAGCCATAATGATATTATATTTTTTAGTTATGTGTATGTACAACAGCTTATATATATAAGGTGTATATATATTGAGTGGGGCTATTTATAATTTTCAAGTTATATTAGGTATAGTATAATTGATATGACCACAATTGGCAGTACGTTTAATTTCACTTGTCGCGTTTAGTTTATAAACGTAGCAATTTGCAAAGTAACATAAAAAAAATAACACCTCCAAAGCTTTTGATGTTAATATTTTAAATTTCAAATGTTAAATATTGAATTGGTGGGCTTCCCAAAGGGATCCTTTTGCCTTCCAAAAGGACTCCTTTTGCAACCCAAAAGGACTACATTTGGAAACGATGTTGACTTTTCTCATTGTAAAATCAGAAAACAATTGGGTAAATCAAGGTTTTTCAAGGGTATGTGGAGAATACAGTAACCCACCCGAATATTAATTTTGCAATACGAAATAACAACACTGTAAACAGGAAAATGACAACACTGTAAGCAGAAGACTACAACACTGTAAGCAGAATACGACAAAACGTAAGACTGTAGTAAACGGTAAAACTGGAATAAATTAACCCAATAATTAAACTTCAAGATGAGAGTTCGACTTATACTATTAATGGCTTCAATGCTATGTTCTGGCATGTCGCATGCCCAGAGTACCGAACGTATCGACTCTGTCGACGTGAGGATATACTACAAGCATGGCTACTCCATTATCGACTTAAACTACAAGGACAACAAGAACCGTATAGGTTTGTTTGCCGACAAGATTGCCGATCTGCATCGCGACACATTGTCGCGTATCATATCGGTGAGTGTAGAAGGCAGTGCTTCGCCCGAAGGACCCAAGCCCCTCAACAAGAAGCTGTCGCTCAAACGAGCCACATCTGCCGTGAACATTGTCAGCGGTTTCTTACCTTATAATATAGAAACCAAGAGCAAGGGTGCCGATTGGCACGAGCTCGCCACCGCCATAGAAGGCTCCAACTATCTTTATAAAGACGAGATACTGGACATTCTGAAGAATGTTCCGGAATGGATTGTGCGCAATGGCGTGGTGGTAGACGGCAGACAACGTAGGCTTAAGCACCTTAAGGGCGGCAAGGCTTGGAAGCATATGCTCGACAATGAATTTCCCGAACTGCGCAACGCTACCATTCATGTAGTGTATGCAGTAAAGCCCCAACCCCTACCCGCTCCCGCTCCCAAGCCTGAAGAACCCGTCGTAGTGCCCCAAGACACCACACTCACCAATAACAACATTCCTGCCGAAGAGCCTGCCGATGTCAATAGAGGGTTTAGCTTCGCCCTGCGCACCAACGCTCTGTACGATGCAGCTCTGGTGCCCAACATAGGCATGGAATTCTTCCTCAACAACGGATGGACCATAGGCGGCAACTGGATGTATGGATGGTGGGACACCAACAAGCACCACCGCTACTGGCGAATTTACGGCGGCGACATTAAGGTGCGCAAGTATCTGAAGCGCAACACAAGCAACATACCTTATAACGGACACTATCTGGGACTCTACGCACAGATGCTCACCTACGACTTCGAATTCGGCGGCAAGGGAAATATGGGCGGCGAGCCTGGCGGCACACTGTGGGACCGTATGAACTATGTAGTGGCTGCTGAGTACGGATATTCGCTGCCCGTAGCCCGCCGACTGAACATCGACTTCGGTATAGGTGTGGGATTCATGGGCGGTAGATACTACGAGTACGAGCCTATCGACGGCCACTATGTGTGGCAGGCTACGAAACAGCGCAAATGGTTCGGCCCTACTAAAGCCGAGATTTCACTAAAATGGTTAATTGGCCGAGGCAACTACAACGGCCGTAAAAAATAAGAAACGATGAAAGCAAGAGTCTATACAATCATCACTATGCTGTTGATGCTGGCATTGACAGCATGCGAGCATAAGGATTTGTGCTTCGACCATGCGCACACGGTCAACGTCAACGTGGTGTTCGACTGGCGTTATGCTCCCGATGCTTCGCCGGCTTCTATGGCTGTATATCTGTTTCCTGCCAATGGTTCGGAACCATTGCGCTACGACTTCACCAACCGTGAGGGTGGCGTGATACGCGTTCCGATAGGTCAGTATGACGCGATATGCATGAACAGCGACACGCGAGACGTATTCACACGCAACACTAACACACCACATACATTCGAAATCTTCACCCGTCCTGCATCGCTTATAGCCGGACTGTTCTCGCTTGGAGTAAGAGCGGACGGTGCTCCGAGAGCAGACGGAACGGAAAACGAGAACGTTGCTTCGGCTCCCGAAATGCTGTGGACCGACAATTCGAAAGAAAGGATCGTACTCAGACTGACTGATGTATCGCAAACCATCACCTTCTATCCCGGACAGGTGGTGTGCAACTACGACGTTGAGATACGCAACACACAGAACCTGAAGTACACTTCTGGCGTTAGCTTCGCCATATCTACTCTGGCTGGCGGCTACCTGCCATATATAAATACGGTGACAGAGGAGGCTGTGACTGTTCCTTTCGACGGAATGATGCATCAGGAGAATTCTACTGTAACAGGTGCCACACGCACCTTCGGCTACAGCCCTACTGCCAACCGCACGCACAAGCTGACGGTGTACGCCGTACTGGCAGACGACAGCAAATGGTATTACACCTACGACGTGACCGACCAGATACACAACGCTCCCGATCCACGCAACGTACATATCGTACTCGACGGTCTGCCTCTGCCTAAGCCTATCGTAAACGGCGGCGGATTCAAACCAACGGTGAAAGAATGGCAGTCGGTGGACGTGAACATCGACATGTAATCAGGAAATACAACACAATAATATTCAATTCACAAACCAATTAATTTATTTTTAAACATTATGAAAAAGCAAATTATGTTTATGGCAATGACTGCTATGCTCATTGCTTCATGTTCAAGTGACGA
>JAIJMN010000105.1:0-8226 GCA_022735715.1 Prevotella sp. | reverse complement strand
TAAGGTAAGTGAATTTTCTGACATATGCAAGCATTGGGTAATTTATTGTTATCCAATGACTTGCTTTCTTGTAAAATTACAAGTCTGCTAATTTAAGGTTAAAATAAACAATGCAACAATACTTAAAGCTTCTTGACCGCATCCTCACCGAGGGTGCTACCAAGACCGACCGCACCGGAACCGGCACTATGAGCGTGTTCGGCAACCAAATGCGATTTGACATGGCCGATGGATTTCCGTTGCTGACAACAAAGAAACTGCACCTCAAGTCAATTATCTACGAATTGCTGTGGTTCTTGCGTGGCGACACAAACGTACACTATCTGCAGGAGCACGGCGTGCGTATATGGAACGAATGGGCTGACGAGAACGGCGAGCTCGGTCCGGTTTACGGACATCAGTGGCGTTCGTGGCCCGACTACAACGGTGGCACTATCGACCAGATACAGAACGTTGTGGATATGATAAAGAACCATCCCGACTCGCGCCGTATGATGGTGACAGCATGGAACCCTGCCGAGGTGGAACAGATGGCATTGCCTCCATGTCACTGCCTCTTCCAGTTCTACGTTGCCGACGGCCGCCTCTCGCTGCAACTCTATCAGCGCTCTGCCGACACCTTCCTTGGCGTGCCGTTCAACATCGCTTCGTACGCTCTGCTGTTGCAGATGATGGCTCAGGTGACCGGATTGCAGCCAGGCGAATTCATACATACGACAGGCGATACACACCTCTATCTCAATCATCTCGACCAGGCCCGTCTGCAACTGACACGCACTCCGCGACCATTGCCGACAATGAAGATCAACCCCGACGTGAAGAACCTCTTCGATTTCCATTACGAAGACTTCCAACTCGAAGGCTATGACCCATGGCCGCATATCGCTGCAACAGTTAGCGTGTAGCCGCGAAGCGGAATTTTGAGTTTTGAATGTTGAATGTTGAATTATTCGGCTACGCCGATTAGGAATTATTCAATTTTGAATTAAAAACTCAAAACTCAAAATTGCCAAAGGCAACAATTCAAAACTCAAAATTCAAAATTGCCAAAAGCAACAATTCAAAACTCTAAACTCAAAATTCAAAATTGCCGAAGGCAACAATTCAAAACTCAAAACTCAAAATTCAAAACTCAAAATGATAACAATAATCGCTGCCATTGCCGCCAACCGCGCCATTGGCCTCAACAACAAATTGCTGTACTGGTTGCCAAACGATTTGAAGCGCTTCAAGGCACTCACTACGGGCCATACAATAATCATGGGACGCCGCACTTACGAGTCGCTGCCTAAGGGAGCGTTGCCCAATCGTCGCAACGTAGTGCTGACCCGCACGCTTACCGACCTACCCGGATGCGACATATACACTTCGCTCGACGAGGCATTAGCCCACTGCTCCAAGGATGAGGACATATATATAATAGGTGGAGCGAGCGTCTACGTGCAGGCACTCGAATGTGCCGACCGCCTCTGCCTTACCGAAGTACACGACACTCCAGCCGATGCCGACGCCTTCTTCCCCGAGTTTAAGGGATGGAAAGAGACCATGCGCGAAGAGCATACTACCGATGAGAAGCATCATCAAAGCTACGCCTTCGTAGACTACGTAAGAAAATAACAAACGGATAAAAACGCACTTGAAAACAGATAAAAATACACTTGAAAACGGCTAAAAATACATTCCGTTTTCAAATGTAGTTCTTTTGGTTTTCAAAAGGAGTCCTTTTAGCATGCAAAAGGAGTCCTTTTACAACACAAAAGTAGCCCTTTTGCAATGCAAAACGAATACATTTGCAAAGCAAAAAGGCTACTTTGTTTTCACACTACTCCTCCACTATCTCTTCCTGCTCGTCGTCAAACTCATCCTCAACTGGCAATTCGCTGATAGGTATCTGACGATTGATGGCGGCATTGAACGAAATGACCGTCTCCGAACGCGACAGACCGAGGGGCTGCAACTTGTCGTGGATGATGTTGAGCAGATGATGGTTGTTGCGGGCATATATCTTTATGAACATGTCGAAACCACCTGTCGTGTAGTGACATTCCACTACTTCAGGAATCTTCTTCAGTTCCTCAACTACGTCATCAAACTTAGCCGGGTTCTGCAAGTACAAACCTATGTAGGCGCACGTTTCATATCCCACCTTCTCTGGATCAACAATGAACTGCGAACCTTTCAATATTCCGAGATTAGTAAGTTTCTGAATGCGCTGGTGAATAGCCGCGCCACTTACATTGCAAGAACGTGCCACCTCCAAAAACGGGATGCGGGCATCTCCTGCAATGAGTCGGAGTATTTTCTTGTCAAGTAAATCTAAATTATGATGTGCCATTTATAAAATGTTGTTTTAATATATCGCAAAGGTAGTATAAAATTACGATATACACAATTAATAGCCCAAAAACTAACAATTTATAATTTGACAAGAAAAATAAAAGATTTATTTGCGCTTTTCTGCCGAATAACTGATGCGTTGTACGTGTGCCTTGCGCAGCGCCTGCTTCACATCGGTTATCATTCCCATTGGTGTCTGACGGTCGGCCTTGACAGATACGGTCTGGCGCGCACGGTCTTCGTCCGACATGCGATGACGCTCTGCCGACATGAATCCGGCAATGTCCGAAGGCGAGGCAATGCGGTCGTTTATCTGCATTTGAAATCCATTGTTGCCATAGCCCGATGCGGGTTGGCTATCATCCGATGCCGCCTTGCCCTTCCCAGGCGCAGCTGCCGGTCGGCCTATGTAGACATACGACACAGCCGTCTTCTTCGTAAGGCGTGTCAGCTCGGTGCCTTGAGGCACACGGAAGCTTACCTTCAGCGTAACCGTTCGCATGTGCGTCACCACCATAAAGAAGAACAGCACGGTGAAGATAAGGTCGGGCAGCGACGCAGTGTTCAACTGCGGCATCTGTCTGCGAGCACGATTGCCGAATATCATTGCTTGCCTCCTTTCTGCATTGTGTCATCTGCGCCTGCTGATGCAGTCGTCGTGGCGGCATCGGCTGATGTCCTGTACGTTTCGAGTATATGCTGCGGACACGCCTTGCGCACCTTCTGGCGTTCAGCATCCGACAGTTGGGCATAGCCAGTGCGGTATTTCTTGCGTGCTATGCGGTCGCGTGCGTCGGCATAAGCGCCCACAATGGCATCCTCAAGCGCGAAGTATGTGTTGTAGTCGGCAGCCGGATCGGTGTCGATGCTTATCACATGATGTTCGCCACGCTTGCCCACAAACTCAGCCACACGGCTGCGCACCTGACTCATATTGACAGGCTTGGCATCGAGCGTGAGCTTTCCGTTGGCATCAATAGCAAACGCCATGGTGTTCTCGCGTTCCACCTCCACCACCTCAGCGTTCTGCTCCTGCTCGTTGTTGAGCGGCGGAAGCTGGCGCACAAGTCCACAGTCCACATCCATCGACGTAGTGACGAGGAAGAATGTGAGCAACATGAACGATATGTCGGCAGTGGCTGTGGTGTTGAGCACCGGCACCCTGTGTTGTCTGCGTTTTATTAACATGTCAGTGAGATTTACGTATGTATCGTGTGGCACCGAACACTACGGCTGCAATGGCAGCTACTACCATCAATAGCGACGTTCCGACAAACATGCCCGAAGCACGTAACCAGAATGTGTCGGTATAGGCTGCGCCATTGACTTTGAGCGCATCGGTAGACGAGAGGGCGAACGTGAGCACCAGCAATAGCAGCGTGCCCAACGCCACGCACACCGAAATGCGGCGTGCCGGAATGTTGTTGACCACACGGTTCTCGTCCCCGTTAATGCGCATTTCCCTTATCATGGTCCACACCATAAGCACCAGCGTGCCGCCCGTGAGCAACAGCATGAACGTCACTACAGCACCCGTAAGCAGCGGTGCGTTGTAGTCGAAGTTGTATTCGTAGGGCATGTCATAGCCTATAAGCCTGAACAGCAAGCCCAACACCACTATCAAGCCTATGAGCACATAGAATACAAAGCCCGAAAGGCGCTCGGTGGCATAGTGTCTGAAATCTATCTTCTTCATAATGTGAGTGCTTGTCAACCCTTATACTTCAGTATCGCGTCGAGCAGCGTTATGGCGCTCTCCTCCATCTGCGCTGTCAGATGGTCGATCTTTGACAGCACATAGTTGTAGAACAGCTGCAATACCAGAGCCACTATTATACCGAAGATGGTGGTAATGAGCGCCACCTTCATGCCGGCAGCCACAATTGTGGGGTTGATGTCGCCCGCCAGCTGTATCTGTTCGAACGCCATAACCATACCGATAACCGTTCCCAAGAAGCCGAGCGACGGTGCCATGGCTATAAACAGAGTTATCCACGAACATCCCTTTTCAAGATTGGCTGCCTGAACTGTGCCGTATGCCGCCACCGAACGCTCTATGTCCTCTATCGGCGAATCAATGCGCAGCAGTCCCTGATAGCATATCGAGGCTACCGGACCGCGTGTGTTGCGACACTGGGTCTTAGCTCCTTCTATGTCGCCAGCCTCTATCTTGGCGTCAATGTCGCGCATGAAGCGCTTGGCGTTAATCTCCGACAGGCTCAGATAGAGTATGCGCTCTATGCAGAAAGCCAGTCCCAGCACAAGCGCCAGGGCTACAAGCGACATGAACGAAGCGTCGCCCTCAATGAATTTCTCCTTCAACACTTGGTGAAAGCCTGCGCTCTCGCCGTCGGCAAGTTCTTCTATCGGGGCTGCACAAGCCACAGCACCCTGAAAGAACCACATCAATACTGTTATGACCACAGCCGACAGAGCGGCGTGTCTTGCTGAAAATTTTCTCATACAATGCAAAATTACCTATTTATTTTCGTATATACTGGTGTTTGGGTGTGTTTTTATCACTCTTCGCCCTCTATATCTTTCAATATCGTTACGGCCTCGCTCACGGTTGGAACTCCCGTCACCACCATCGAGCGCTTGCCCTTCACCTCCTTAAGATTGCAGCGACGGGGGTGCGATGCTATGTAGGCAAGCATCTTGCCGAACGCCTGACTCTTGTAATAAGCCGACTCGGCATTGCTCACAAACTGCATCTGCATGCGGCCCTGCTTGAGTATTATCTTCTCACAACCGAGACGCTTGCCATACCGGCGAAGCGGTACTACCTGCAGCAACTCCTCGCCTTGCGGCGGAATCGGGCCGAAACGGTCGATCAATCGCTGACGGTAAGCCTCCAACTGTGCGTCATCGACTATGTTGTCGAGTTCGCGATACAGCAGCATACGCTCCGAACTGCCCGGCACGTATGGCTCGGGGAAATACATCTCGAGGTCGCTCTCTATGGCACAATCCTCCACAAATTCGTCGCCCGAAATCTTCCTTCCCTGTGCAATCTCGGCTGCATACATGTCCTGGAACTCATCGTTCTTAAGCTCGGTAACAGCCTGGTTCAATATCTTCTGATAGGTTTCGTATCCCAGGTCTTCCATGAATCCGCTCTGTTCGGCACCCAGCAGGTTGCCAGCACCACGTATGTCGAGGTCTTGCATGGCAAGATTGAATCCGCTGCCCAGTTCGGAGAAGTTCTCAAGAGCCTCCAATCGGCGGCGTGCTTCGGGTGTGAGCACCGACTTGGGCGGTGCCAGCAGATAGCAGAAAGCCTTGCGGTTGGAGCGTCCCACACGTCCGCGCATCTGATGCAGGTCGCTCAGTCCGAAGCGGTGGGCGTCGTTTATGATTATGGTGTTGGCATTGCTTATGTCGATGCCGTTCTCCACAATCGAGGTAGAGAGCAACACGTCGTAGTCATAATTCATAAATCCTATGAGTATCTTCTCCAACTCTTCGGGATTCATCTGACCGTGACCGATAGCCACACGTGCGTCGGGCACATACTTGTGTATGAGCGATGCTATCTCGG
Organism: Prevotella sp.; assembly: GCA_022735715.1. GTDB lineage: Bacteria > Bacteroidota > Bacteroidia > Bacteroidales > Bacteroidaceae > Prevotella. The sequence continues at coordinate 2,348 of JAIJMN010000105.1, read as the reverse complement.
GCAGAGTGGCTATGCGGTCGTTGACGAAGTAGACCTGTCCGTTGCGCGACATCTCGAAGTTGATGGCATCGGCTATTATCTCATGACCATACACGCCCAATTCGGTCTGCACCGGATAGCGGTTGGGGGGCGGAGTGCGTATAATACTCATGTCGCGGGCACCCATCAGCGAGAATTGCAGGGTGCGTGGTATAGGTGTAGCCGACATAGTGAGCGTGTCGACATTGGTCTTCAGCTTGCGCAGGCGCTCCTTGGTAGACACTCCGAACTTCTGTTCCTCGTCGATGATGAGCAGTCCGAGGTCGTGCCATTCCACGGTCTTGCCTATAAGCTTGTGCGTTCCGATGAGTATGTCAATCTTGCCTTCCTTCAAATCGGCGAGCACCTGACGCGTCTGCTTGGCAGTTCGGGCACGCGACAGATAGTCTACACGCACGGGCATGTCCTTCAGACGGTCGCAGAATGTGTTGTAATGCTGGAATGCCAGCACCGTAGTAGGCACCAGCACAGCCACCTGCTTGCCGTCGGTAGCGGCCTTGAAGGCAGCACGTATAGCCACCTCGGTCTTGCCGAAGCCCACGTCGCCGCATACCAGACGATCCATTGGGCGGGCACGTTCCATATCCGCCTTTACGTCCTGTGTAGCCTTCGACTGGTCGGGCGTGTCCTCATATAGGAACGAGGCTTCAAGTTCGTGCTGCAAGTAGGAGTCGGCCGAGAAAGCGAATCCCTTCTCGCGGCGACGCTTTGAGTACAGCTTTATCAGGTCGCGGGCTATGTCCTTGATACGCTTCTTGGTGCGTTCCTTCAGTCGGTCCCACGCTCCTGTGCCCAATGTGCTCAGTCGTGGCGGCTCACCAGTGTCCTGACGGCGATACTTCGATATCTTATAGAGCGAATGTATCGACACGTCGACAATATCGCCACGCTGATAGTATATGCGAATGGCTTCCTGATAGGTGTCGCCTACTGGCACACGCACCAGTCCGCCAAACTTACCGATACCGAAGTCGACATGCACAATGAAGTCGCCCGGCTCCATTTCCTGCAACTCTTTCATAGTGAGAGCCATCTTGCCCGTACGCGCAGCGTCGCTCTTTAGGTTGTACTTGTGGAATCGGTCGAATATCTGATGGTCGGTGAAGAAGCCCAGGCGCAGGTCGTTATCGGCAAATCCCTCGTGCAGAGTATGATCGACGGGTGTGAAATCAAGTCGGTCGGCTACACTCAACGCTTCAGAATTGGCAGAGCTATTGGCATGCGTATTGCGCAAAGCCTTCATCTCATCGCTGTCGAATATATCGCGCAGACGACGTGTCTGTTTCTCCGAATCGGCGAGTATATACAGCTTGTAGCCCTGAAGCAGATAGTCTTCGAGCGACTGTGCAAGCAGTTGGAAATTCTTGTGGAACAGCGGTTGGGGCGAAACGTTGAACGTTATGGTGGTCTGCGGAGTGCCAGTAGGCTGTGCACCGAACTCCACCGTGCGGAAACGGCATATCTCCTCGCGGAAAACGGTGGGCGAAACGAGGTTGTTCTCCTTACGCATGTCGCGTATTATCTGCTGCTGTTCCACCTCAGTGGCACCCTCAAGGCGTTCTGCAAGGGCTTGGTTGGAGAATCCGTCGTTATATATCTGCTCTATTGACGAGCACAGATACAGCCGGTCTTTCATCACGAGCAGGGCGTCGTCGGGCAACATTGTGGTGAAAGGCTGCTTCTGTTCGGCAGTCTTAGCAAGTTCGGGCACGATGCTTACGCTTTGCTTTGAGTCCTTCGACAACTGGTCTGCCACTTCAAACGTACGTATTGTGTCCACCTCATCGCCAAAGAAGTCGATACGGAAGGGCAATTCCGACGAGTAGCTATATACATCGACGATACTGCCACGCATGGCAAACTGACCCGGCTCGTAGACATAATCCACTTCGGCAAAACCGAATTCGCGCAGCTTACGTCCCAAGTCGGCAAGGTTGACTATGTCGCCAACAGCTATGTTAATGGTGCGTTCATCGAGCCGACGCTTTGAAACTACGAGTTCGCTGAGTGCCTCGGGACACGTCACAACATACAGAAAGGGAGCCGTCTCGATATTGTCGGCACGCTTCTTGGTATTGCCACTCACGGCAGCAAGCCTGCTGAGCGTCTCAGTACGCAATATCTCGTTGGCAGCATCGTGCTGTGCGTACTTCACGGCACGCCGATAGGACGACGGAAAGAACAGCACGTTGTCGGTACCGAGTATCTGCGTAAGGTCGTGATAGAAATATCCAGCCTCGTCGTTGTCCTGAAGGATAAAGACAGAAGTAAGCGTTCTCTTCTCGCCTGATTTTTCACTTTTCCCTTTT
>JAIJMN010000398.1:0-1146 GCA_022735715.1 Prevotella sp. | reverse complement strand
GCCACCTTCTTACCATAATAATATGGCATAATGGCGTTGGGTTCAAGATTGGCTGGCAACTGCCATTTGCCGGTCTTGGCATCCGATAGGTTAGGCAGGTTCACCATTATGTTTTTGTCCTGTGCGTCGTTGGCGCGCTTCCAAGCCTCCCAGACCATAGTCCTTGACGAGGCAATGTCGGTCGCCTTAACCTTGGCATTGTAGTTGAGTTTGGCATCCTTACCAGCCAAATGCTCACCAAAATAATTCTCAATTACCTTAGCTGTAGTACTGTTGTCGGTTTTGGCAGCAGCCGTTGTGTATGAGCCAAAACCCAAAGTGGCTGCAAGCAAAGCCACTCTCCATGTCTTGAATACAGACTTTTTGTTGATTGTTTGTTTTACGAAAGGTTGCATTTTTTTTGTTTGTTGTTTTTATTTGGCTGTAAAGGTAAATATTAATTTTCAATTCATCACGTGTATTCATATATAAATATACATTTTAATCTCAACAATTAAACTGTAAAACCACAACGTTGTCGATTTTTATTCGTAAATTTGCCATATATAACAATATGTAAACAATAAATATAGTTCCACTATGAGATATCTTGACCCTAAAGCCGACCTCACATTCAAGAAGATATTTGGTGAGCATAAGGATTTGCTCATCAGTCTGCTTAACGCCCTGCTGCCATTGGCTGATGACGAGCAGATAGAGAGCGTTGAGTATTTGTCGCCTGAACTTGTGCCCGACACTTACGTAGGTAAGAACAGTATTGTTGACGTGAGATGTCGTGATGTAAAGAACAGACAATTTATTGTAGAAATGCAGATGCTTTGGACAGAGGCGTTCAAACAGCGTGTGCTGTTTAATGCTTCCAAGGCTTTTGTGCGTCAGCTTGACAAAAAGCGCAAGTATGAAATGTTACAGCCTGTCTATTCGCTCAATCTTGTCAACGAGACTTTCATGAAGGAATATCCGGATGAGTTTATCCATAACTACAATGTTGTGCACGAACTGCATAGCGACGAGATTATCGACGGACTTCATTTCACATTCGTGGAGCTGCCAAAATTCCAGGCTCATTCCATCAAAGAAAAGAAAATGGCTGTGCTGTGGCTTAGATTTCTGACAGAGATAGATGAGCATACAAAGGAAGTTCCG
>JAIJMN010000397.1:0-1150 GCA_022735715.1 Prevotella sp. | reverse complement strand
TTCTTTATATACAGCCCATGTCTGATGGCATGGGAAGAGAACTCGCGTATCTGTCTTCACATGCAACTAATCGCTATTTTATCCCGAATTGGGGTAAAGTATGACTAACAAACCTCCGTCAGATTACAGTTTTGTTAGTTATACTTAACAGAATAATTACATCCTATTTTGAAAAGGAGTTCTTTTGGCTTCCAAAAGGATTCGTTTTGCCCTCCAAAAGGAGTCCTTTTACAATGCAAAAGGAGTCCTTTTGTTTTTGCAATGCAATTGGAGTACATTTATACTGCAATTGTAGTGTACTGAACTTTAGCAAGTTCAGAGAATTCAGAAGTTAAAGAAGTTAGCGCTCCCTACGGTCGCTAGAATTTATAGCCATTACTCTTTTTGCTGAATATTCAGCTATAAGACATACGGCTTTAAATTCTATAACTTATTTAAATTCTATAACTTCTGAACTTGCGAAAGTTCAATAGTGTATTTTATAACCTTCAACAGCTGTCGCGTAATGTTAGTCTTTCTACAATTTCTCAGCAATCCAATATCCCACAGCCACGGCAATGAATCCCAGCACAACGCTGCCGCTGGTATATAATAATGTTGTCAAAGCGTGTCCGCCACGCATAAGCGATAGGTTCTCGTTGCAGAAAGTAGAGAATGTAGTGAAGCCTCCGCAGAGTCCGGTAGTGAGCAGCAGCTTGGCCGAATCGCCTCCCAGAGAGCCGCGCGATGCCAATCCGTAGAATATGCCTATAAGCAGACAGCCAAGTATATTCACTGCCATAGTGGGGTAGGGGAATATCCCCTCCATGTTGTCCTGGACAAATTTGAATGCCAGGAAGCGCAGGGCCGACCCCATGCCGCCGCCCAACGCCACGATAACAAGCGAGCGTATCATCATAACCTGAAGTGTAGTTGTATATAAAAATGCGCTTGCAAAGGTACACAGAAAATTATACAAAAAAAACAAAAATATTAAGCCATTGTTCGTTTATCCCATTGAAAATAACTAACTTTGCTACCATATTATATATTTTTTGATGTTATTTTAATTTTTAGATGAACGTAATTACAAAGACAGTATCATTGCCTGATGGCAGAACCATCAGCATTGAGACCGGGAAAGTGGCAAAGCAGACCGACGGAAGTGTTG
>JAIJMN010000396.1:0-1159 GCA_022735715.1 Prevotella sp. | reverse complement strand
GGAACGGCGGACTCCCGTCCGACGCGCAGCAAACCTCAGCTTAAAGTTAGGGTGCGCGTCGGACAGGAGTCCGCCGTTCCTATTATGTTAATATAGTTGAATGAAGAATTCAAAATTGAATAATTCAAAATGCGCTTGCGCATAATTCAAAACTCAAAATTCAAAATTCCTAATTCCAAATTCTTAACGCTTCCGGCCTTCATTATCAATGCCCTCACTTCGTCGTAGTCGGTGAATTGCGGGTTGCGTTCCATGAATATTCTCACGGCGCGGTCGATGAGTTTATGGTTGATAAGCTTGGCGTTCACCATCTTGTTGCCCTCCACACGTCCCAGTCGTATCTGCACCGTAGTGCTTATTATGTCGAATATGAGTTTCTGCGACGTGCCAGCCTTCATGCGTGTGCTGCCCGTTACGAATTCCGGACCCGTCAGCACCTCCACCCGATAGTCGGCTTGAGCTGCAATGGGCGAGTTGGGGTTGTTCACGATACATCCTGTAGTGATGCCCTCGGCACGTGCGTGTCGCAGCGCAGCCAGCACAAATGGCGTGGTGCCGCTTGCCGAGATGCCCACCACGATGTCCTTCTGGCAGACTCCCCTTGCCGTGAGCTGCGTCCAGCTGTCGTCGGTGTCGTCCTCGCGCGATTCTCGCGTCTGCGTCAGACACTCTATGCCGCCAGGGAAAATGGCTTGGATCTGTCGTCCGTCGATGCCGTAGGTGTTCTGCACCTCAATGGTGTCGAGAGTGGCGAGTCGTCCGCCCGTGCCGCATCCCACATAAAACAGTCGGCCGCCGCAGCGCAGCTTATGCTCCACGGCATCAATCAGTCGGTTGATGGCAGGCAGCGCCTTGTCCACAGCCATGGGCACCGACATGTTCTCGCGGTTGATATTGGCAGTTATCTGTTCCACGCTCATCTGTTCCAGGTGGTCGTAGTGCGATGGTTGCTCTGTAATTCTCTTGTCCATATTAGCACGATTTTATTTCATATCTGCATCTGCAAATTTAGATAAAAATACCGAATTATAAGCCAATAGGGATAAACAAAATTTATAATGCTAATTTCACCACGAGATTTGTCCTTGGACCCACTGACTGTAAGGAAGTAATTGACCATGAATTTCACCAATCACACGAATACTGCGTGCGTTATCTG
>JAIJMN010000395.1:0-1161 GCA_022735715.1 Prevotella sp. | reverse complement strand
GCTGGCGCTTCTGCCTTCACCGTTGCCGACAACGCTCGCGCTCTTGCTGCTGGCGGTATGATTCTGCCTACAGCTCTTGTGCTGATGTTTATCGGTGGTGCCGGTAAGTCTGCAATGTTCCCGTTGCACATCTGGTTGCCAGATGCTATGGAGGGTCCTACTCCAGTATCTGCACTTATCCACGCTGCAACCATGGTTGTAGCCGGTGTGTTCCAGATTGCACGTCTGTTCCCCGTATGGATTGAGTACGCTCCACAGGCTCTTGAGGTAGTAGTGATTGTTGGTGCTTTCACCGCTTTCTACGCTGCTGCTGTAGCTTGTGCACAGAGCGACATCAAGCGTGTGCTTGCCTTCTCTACAATCTCACAGATTGCATTTATGATGGTAGCCCTCGGCGTATGTCTGCCAGGTCATCATGGTGCCGTTCTCGACAACCACGCTCAGCTTGGTTACATGGCATCAATGTTCCACTTGTTCACACACGCTATGTTCAAGGCTTGTCTGTTCCTCGGAGCAGGTTGCATCATCCACGCTGTTCACTCTAACGAGATGTCGGCAATGGGTGGATTGCGCAAGTACATGCCTATCACTCACGCTACATTCCTTATCTCTTGTCTCGCCATCGCTGGTATTCCGTTCTTCTCGGGCTTCAGCTCTAAGGATGAGATTATCACCGCTTGCTTCGAGTATTCTCCTGTATGCGGTTGGTGGATGACAGGTGTTGCCGCCATGACAGCATTCTATATGTTCCGTCTTTACTACGGCATCTTCTGGGGTACAGAGAACAAGGAACTCCATGCTCATCACACTCCGCACGAGGCTCCTGCTACAATGACATTCCCGCTCATATTCCTGAGCATCGTCACTGTAGGTGTAGGTGTATTCACCACACTTGGAGGTTTCTGCGACTGGAGCTGGGCAAGCTTCGGTTCAATCGTGAGCGCAGCAGGTACAGCCTACACTGTTCACTTCGACCCGCAGGTTGCAGCCACATCAACAGTGATTGCAATCGTATCTATTGCCCTCGCCACCTATATATATAAAGGTGAGAAGCAGCCTATCGCCGACAAGATGTACGCTACATTCCCGCGTCTGCATCGTTGGGCTTACAAGCGCTTCTACATGGATGAGGTTTATCAGTACGTCACACACAAGATTCTG
>JAIJMN010000394.1:0-1161 GCA_022735715.1 Prevotella sp. | reverse complement strand
TCCCCTCCCTACGGGGGAGGGGTCAGGGGTGGGGCTTTCTATTCAGCAAACGCTGCTGCTTCTGCAGCGGCAATTATTTCTTCGCGACTCTGTTGGCGTGCAGAGATATGGCTCAGGTCAAACTCCTTGTCGTCGAGATTGAGCATATCCTCGTCGCTGTTCTCGTCGTCCGCATTGTCGGCTGTTGTGTCAGCGGCATTGCACGGCTGGCTTTCAGCCGTTTCTTTTACAGTCTCGTCGTTCTCGCTTACGTTGCGATACATAGGCGAGCGTCGTCCTTGCTTTGTCTTCTTGCCGCCATTGAGAACTTCTACAGCAGCCTCGGCATTGGCTTCCACCTCAGGATTCTTGATGATGAACTCGTCGGTTTCCGTCTCAACAGCTGGAACGTTCTGTACGGGTTCCTCTTCCATCTTTGTACGGTCGGTCTTGGCAGCGAACACCTGGTCGATAAACTGTGGCTCCTTGCGCAATCGTTCGAGCGTCAGCTTCGAAGCCATCTGTTGGCTTTCCTTCTTGCTGAAGCCCGTACCGGTGCATCCCTCTACTGTCTCAAGCATCACCTGATAGTTGAACACGGGCGATCCGGTCTTGTCTTTTTCCTGCGAGAGGACGCGGAAGTCAATGCGCACGCGGTTCTTCTGACTCCATTCGATGAGCTTGCTCTTGAAGTTTACTTCTTTATAAGCAACCTTGTCGATGTTTATCATTTGTGTCAGTATTCGCTTGCGCATAAACTCCATGCATGCGTTGTAGCCACGGTCGAGGTATATTGCTCCCACAAGAGCCTCAAAGGCGTTGCCTCCCATGTATGAGTTGTGCGATGAAGAGCGTCCGTTAGACAGTATAAGCTGGTTGATGCCCATTTCCTGCGCCAGTCGGTTGAGGGTTTCGCGCTGCACGAGTTTGGAGCGTGTATTGGTGAGGAAGCCCTCGCGTTTGCCCGGAAAGTGGCGGTAGACGATGTCGCCCACGGTAGCATCGAGGATTGCGTCGCCCAGAAATTCCAGTCGTTCGTTGTTCACCGGCTTGCCCTTGGCGTTGCGCTTGAACATGCTTTTGTGCATGAGTGCCAGCTTATAGTAGCCGATGTCGTGCGGATAGAAGCCTATGATTTGGCGTAAAGACAAATAAAGCTCCTTGTCCTTACGGAAAGGGAGC
>JAIJMN010000393.1:0-1167 GCA_022735715.1 Prevotella sp. | reverse complement strand
CTCGTATTCCTTTGCAAGGGAACTATCGAGAATTTCCTTTCTGCTCCGATAAGCACGTTGGTGCTTAATCGTGGCAGTTGGATATTGATGGCTATTTGTCTTTTGGTATTGCTAATTGGCGGTTTTGTGCCTGGTTGGCTTTACAACAAGATTCCAGTAGCCATTGCCTTCCGTGGTTATAACGAGAATCGCAACCGCTGGAAACTAACGTTGCTGGGCATACAGTTTGCTATCTCTGGACTGCTGTTCAGTCTGCTCTACATCATCAACAGTCAGTATCAGTTGATGCTTGGCACTAATCCTGGTTACGATTATGATAATGTTGCCATCGTCTCGGTAGATGGTATCAATCGCGACCAGCGCAACCAGTGTCTTGCCGAAATCAAGCGAATGCCGAATGTCAAGGAGTGCTGTTCTACTTATCATATTCCGCTCAATGGATACGGCAGAAACGGAAACATGGTGCAAAAGCCTGGTGATGATACTAATACCTTCAACATCATGGATATGGAAGGTGTGGACGACAATTTCTTCAAGATGATGAACATCCCGATAGTACAGGGCTCGTTCTTTACAGAGTGCAATGACAGTTGCCGTCAGGTGATTATTGACGAACGGGGTGCTGAGAAACTCATCAATATATGGCATTGGAAAGATGGTGTGGTAGGCAAGCAGATTACTTGTTCGGGACATGATGACGGTGTAAATCCACTCAAGCTGACGGTTTGTGGCGTGTGCAAGAATATCCGCTGGGGTGACATGTCGGCCGATGGCGACGATATGAAGGAGTTCCCTGTACTGTATTTCTATGCAGCCAAGACGGCTTATTATATGCTTGTAAAGTTTAAGGATATGCAGGAAGAATCGTTGTCGGAGCTACAGCAGAAGGTGCAGTCGTTGTATCCTAACAATAAGGTAATAGTGAAGATTTATGCCTCTGAACTGGCTAACCAGTATTCCTCACAACTTAATTTCCGCAACGGAATCCTCGTAGCAGGCATCGTGACGATGATTATCGCCCTCTTCGGATTGGTGGGCTATACGAGCGATGAGGTTAACCGCCGCCGCAAGGAGATTGCGATAAGAAAGGTGAATGGAGCTAAGGTGAAGGATATTCTGCGCATCTTCCTTAAAGGCATCATGAAGATAGCCTTGCCTTGCATCATC
>JAIJMN010000104.1:0-8471 GCA_022735715.1 Prevotella sp. | reverse complement strand
CCCCTCCCCCGTAGGGAAGGGAGTAATGTGCTGTGCTGCTTGAGAGCTATTTAATGGTTGGGAGTTATTTGATACTTGAGAGTTAATCATTCAATATTTGAAAGTTATTCATTCAGAAATTCTTCAATTGTTTCTATAACATTGTCTATCTCGTTCATAACCTCTTGGTTTGTGAACCTCATGACATAAAAACCTCGTTTATTAAGAAACTCGGTGCGTGCTGCATCCAGCAATTGCTGTTCGTCTGTGAAATGATATTCGCCATCCACTTCTATAACCAACTGTCTGGAAAGACACGCAAAGTCTGCTATATAATCCCCGATAACGTGCTGTCGACGGAAATGATAATCTGGTATTTCAGCCTTAAGACAATACCACAATAACGATTCCGCCAACGTCATCTCTCCCCTATTCTTCCTCGCATTGGCTTTCAGTTTAGGGTAAATGTCGGGCGAAGCCATCATATAAGGACTATCCTTCTTACTCATCCTCACCAAGAAAATCACATCACTACCCTCCCTACGGGGGAGGGGCCGGGGGGCTTCTTTTACTTAATATTATCCACCAATCTGAACAATCTGCTCCATCGTATACCCGAGAATCCACCGTGATCGGGGTCATGGCTCCACCAGATGAAAATTGGTTTGCCCACGATATGGTCTTCGGGCACGAAGCCCCAGTAGCGTGAATCGAGCGAGTTGTGGCGGTTATCGCCCATCATCCAGTAGTAGTCCATGCGGAAGGTGTACGACTTGGCTTCCTTGCCGTTGATGTATATCTTGCCATTCTTTACCACGAGGTCGTTGCCTTCATACACGCGTATCGGGCGCTCGTATATGGCTATGTTGTCCATTGTGAGCTTAAGGGTGGCTCCACGCTTCGGAATCCAGACGGGACCGTAGTTGTCGCGTGTCCAACCTGTGTTGCCGTTGAGCGGATAGATGTCCCATTGTGTGGGGTCATTGACAAACGTGACGCTCTCCACAACGTCCTTGCGGGCCTTCAAAGCCTTAACCGAGGCGTTGGTAAGGGGCAGATAGCCTGCCGAGTTAAGGCTGGCGATGTCCTCCATTGAGATGCCAAGCTGGTCGATAAGTTCAAGGGGCATCTGCGCCTTCAGCTTCACATAGTAAGAGTACTGCACGTTGTCGGGCTCCTTGTTAGCGCGGCCGTCGGTGTAGATGATGTGGTTCTTTATCTGCAAAGTCTGTCCGGGCAGACCCACGCAGCGCTTCACGTAGTTCTCGCGGCGGTCGACAGGTCGGCTCGTCACGGTGCCGTAGGTAGACGGATTGGCGTCGATGATGCGGCGGCCGTCGGCATAGAGCTGTGCGAAGAAGTCGCGCTGCTGCTGTCGGGGCATCTGCGAGAGGTTGGGCAGATAGCCTCCGTGCTGTTCGGCATAGGCACCCTCGCCAAGTCCGTAGGCAAGACGATAGAAGTCCTGAGCCTGATATTGGTCGGCTGTGCAGAGCGAATCGCCTGCGGGATAGTTGAATACTACGATGTCGTTCTGCTGAACTGTGCCCAGTCCCTTGGCACGCTCATATCCCCACTGTGGACAGCTGATGTACGACTGGCATTCGAATACGGGCAGGGTGTGCTGTGTCAGAGGCATGGTGAGCGGTGTCTGCGGCTTGCGCGGACCGTAGCTCACCTTCGACACGAACAGATAGTCGCCCGTAAGGAGCGACTTCTCGAGCGACGACGAGGGAATGACGTAGTTCTGGAAGAAGAACAGATTGATGAAATATACGGCTACGAGGGCGAACACCAAGGCGTCTACCCACGACATGATGAAGCGCGTGGCGTCGTTGTCCGACTCGCGCCACCACTGCCAGCGTATCTTCTTTGTGATGTATACGTCGAATATGAACGGCAGGACGAGCAGTCCCCACCAGCTCTTCACCCAATAGAGGAAGAGCAGATACAGTATCGTCACTACTGTGAACTTGGCCCATTGCACACGTGGATTGAGGGCTTTCTTTTCTTTGTTGGTCATTGCTGTATTTTGTTAGAGCATGTCGAGGGTTAGAACTTGAACAGATCCTTTGTGGTGAGCAGACCATCGTGGTCTTTGGTATACTCGGCTGCGAGCACGGCACCGAGCGCGAATCCCTTGCGCGAGTGGGCATCGTGTGTGATGGTGATGCAATCGGCGTCACTGTCGTAGATTACGCTGTGTATGCCGGGCACTTCGTCGCGGCGTATGCTTTCGATAGCCAGCTCACCAGGGGCGCACTCGTTGGTGCCTTCTACGGTGCCGTCGGCGAGGTGCTGCTTGCCCTTCACCCATGCAGTCTTGCGGTCGAGGTCGGCTACTATTTCCTCTGCCAGAGTGATGGCTGTGCCGCTCGGCGCGTCGAGCTTATGGATATGGTGGGTCTCCTCCATACGTACGTCATACTGGGCGAACTGGTTCATTATCTTTGCCAGATAGCGGTTGACGGCTGAGAATATGGCTACGCCGATAGAGAAGTTGCTTGCCCAGAACAGCGTCTTGCCCTCTTCGGTGCACATACGGCGCACGTCTGCCTCGTGGTCGTTCATCCATCCGGTCGAACCGCTCACCACCTTGACGCCAGCCTTCCACGCACGCAGATAGTTGCCGTAAGCAGCCGAGGGCGAAGTGAACTCTATTGCCACGTCCGCCGAAGCGAACTCGGGCGAGTCGAAGTCCTGCTGGTTGTCTAAATCGATGATGCTTACGATATTATGTCCACGCTCCTTGCATATCTGCTCAATCATACGGCCCATCTTGCCGTAACCTATTAGTGCTATGTTCATTGTTGATGATGTTAAATTGTTACTATATAGTTGTTATATCCTGTTTGATGCCTATAAGGCAATAATTGTTGCAAAGTTAAGCAAAAAGGTTGGTTAACATTAATATGTGGCGAAATTTTAGGTTTTTATAAATGTTGAGGGCATGAAAGGAAGGGCTGACGTGAGGATGCAAATATTGTTATGGCAGTAAAGAAGTGTTACAAATGAAAATCTGATTATAGAGTTTTGAGGTCGGATTTTTATGGGTTGATGGAGCGCTGATAGCCCCGTTTTTATCGCAAAAGGGCACTTTTCGGCTGCTAAAGTTGCCGTTCACGTACGCCAAACTACTGCTTTTGCGTTGCAATGGGGCTTTGTCGGATTGCAAAAGGAGTACATTGGGAGTGCAGAAGGAGTCGTTTTGGAAGGCAAAAGGAGTCGTTTTAGAGGGCAAAAGGAGTCCTTTTGCGTTGCGGATGTTTTCGTTATGAAACCATAATCGGCGTAATCCGCTGTGTATAAGACACATAACAAAAACCTCTCAAAACTCGAGAATTTCGCGCCAAAGATTTCTTTGTGCGTTCAACTCGTAGTTTTGAGCGGTCAGAAATGCAAATATTGTATTCGCTACGCAATTTTTGAGTTTTGAATTGGTCGCCTACGGCGATTATGAATTGTTGAATTATGATTTTTCAATGCCATTCATAATTCTCAATTCTCAACTTTCAATTCTCAACTTCTACTTAACCAATGTCTTCGGCGTGATGCGGAAGCGCAATGTATAGTCCTTATATGCCATGCGATAAGCCGGCAGAGCCTCTGCGCCCCAGCTATCGATACCGCCTACACCTTCCTGGGTGAGGTCGATGTTGAGGTTGGTGTACTTCGACTTTGGTACTGACTGTGAATGGCTCTGGCGCTTTGCTTCGCCATCGTCGAGGTCGGCCTGGTTGTAGTGCAATGCCGATGCGTCGAAGAGGCCGTCAGACTCAACGCGGAATCCTGCGCCGTTGTTGTCGGTCTGCTGCCACCAACGGATGTCGGTCATGTTGCCGTTTTCCTGCGGACGAACATAAGCGTAGAACATCTTGTCGGCAGTCGACTTGTATAGACCTACATTCTGCGAAATCTTGCGGTCTACATAGCTCTCAACCGGTCCGCGACCGTTCCATGCGCTCTGGTCCATCTGGTAAGGCAGGTTCATCGTCATACCGAAACGGAGCATACGTTCTACCTTTGCACCCGGCGTGGTCTTCAATGCCTGCGTCACGTTGAGCGTACCGTTGTCCTCAACCTGATAGGTCAGGGTGAGCTGCGACTTAACAGTCGGCATGTCATATACGGCTGTCACGGTCTTGGTCTTCTTGTCGGCGGTGAGCGATGTGAGCTTCATCTCGGGCGAACGCCATGCTGCGAGCTTCTTGCCGAGGTTTGCTCCCATATCGTTATCGGTCGGAGCGCGCCAGAAGTTGGGCTTCAATGAGCCACCTTCGCCAAGCAATGACTTGCCGCCAACCTCGTATTTAGATATGAAACCGGTCTTGCGGTCGAACTGCAGAGTGAAGTTCTCGGCGTGGAGCGTTATCTGTGGCTCCTTCTTCTTGTCGACAAGCTTCACAGCCTTAAGCGAAGCGGGGTTGACAGAGAGGTCGTTGCCCGTGAATTCGCGTATCGGCATCTGGCGCTGGGCTACTATGTGGCCCGCCTTGAGCAGCCCCTCGTCCTTCTTCAGGCGGAACTCTATGTTGAGCATCACGTCCTTCTGGTTCTTGTAGTCGTTGAGCTTGTAGGGCAGCACCAGTTCCATCTTCTTGTGAGGAGGTAGCATCGAGATGTCGGCTATTGTTCCGTTCTGATACTCTATGCCGTCGGCTACGATAGCCCACGACAACGATACATTCTCGGGCTTGACGAAGAAGTTCTCGTTGTATACCGAGATTTTGCCTGCATTCAGGTCGATAGGCTCAGCCCAATAGTTCTGATAGTAGTACTTCATGTCCCATATCTCAGGGTTGGGAATGCGGTCGGGGTTGATGAGTCCGTTGCAGTTGAAGTTGTTGTCCGACGGGTCGTACGAGTTATAGTCGCCTCCGTACTTGTAAATCATATTGCCCTTATCGTCCTTACCGCGCAGTCCCTGGTCTACAAAGTCCCAGATGAATCCGCCCTGGAAATGAGGATTCTTGCGTGCAAGGTCCCAATACTCCTTCATCACACCGCCCGAATTGCCCATGGCGTGAGCATACTCGCAGAGGATGTAAGGCTTCTTGGGGTTGTGGGTCACGTAGTTCTCCACGTATTCGGGCGTCATATACATCTCGGCAAAGATGTCGGTGTTGTCGCCATCGAGTGCGCGCTCATAATGAACGGGGCGCGACGGGTCGTATTCGTGTATCCATTTCTTCACATCGGCGAAGTTCTTGGAGTCGGCAGTCTCGTTGCCCATCGACCAATATATAACCGACGGGTGATTGTACTGATTGATAACGTTGTGCTCGTTGCGCTCCATTATAGGCAGAGCGAACTGCGGCTTGGTAGACTCAGCGTTCTTGTCGTAGTAGAATCCGTGGCTTTCCTGGTTGGCTTCGGCACAAACGTAGATGCCATATTCGTCGCACAGCTCATACCAGTAAGGGTCTGACGGATAGTGGCAGGTACGAACGGCGTTGATATTGAACTCTTTCATAAGGCGGATGTCCTCAATCATGCGCTCACGCGAAACCACGTAGCCGCCATCGGGGTCCATCTCGTGGCGGTTTGCGCCCTTGATGAGTATCGGTTGGCCGTTAACGAGGAGCTGCGCGTTCTTGATTTCCACCTTGCGGAATCCCGTACGCACAGCAACGGCTTCCACTTCATTGTTGTTCTGCTGTATAGTGACAGCCACCTTATATAAGTTTGGTGTCTCGGCAGTCCACTTCAGCGGGTTCTCTACGTCGAACTTGACTGTCGCATTGATTTCGGGCACGCTCTGACCCTTCTTCACCTTCACCTTCGAAGTGTTGAGCACCTTGCGGCTTACGATGTCACCATCGGGCGCAATGAGGTCGATGACAAACTTGGCGTTGCCCTTTGCCTTGACGTTTACAGCCAATGAGCCGTTGCGATATTGTGCATTGAGGTCTGGAGTTACTCTTACGTTGTCAATATGAGCCTGCTTTGAGCGTGAGTAGAGATAACAATCGCGTGCCACACCCGACAGACGCCAGAAGTCCTGGTCCTCACTATACGAGCCGTCGCACCAACGGAAGGTCTGGAAAGCAATGAGGTTGTCGCCCTTCTTGAGGTAAGGAGTGATGTCAAACTCCATTGCCGACTTCGAATCTTCGGCGTATCCTACGAAGTGACCGTTCACCCACAGATACATATTTGACGTTACCGAACCGAAATGGGCAATCACCTGACGGCCGTCCCACGACTCAGGTATATTGATAGTGCGACGGTATGAGCCTACATGATTGTCCTTTGTGGGCACCTGAGGGGGATTGTCCTTGAAGTGTCCGCGCCATGCGAATCCGATGTTCACGTACTCTGGGTCGCCATAACCGTTGAGTTCCCATATTCCTGGCACCTTCATCGTCTTCCACGACGAGTCGTTGTAGTCTTCCTTGAAGAAATCGGTAGGACGCTGGTCGGCATTAGCCACCCAGTTGAAGCGCCAGTCGCCCTCGATAGAAAGATAATTGCTCGAACCGTTGCGGTCGCCTTTCAGAGCCGCACTACGGTTCTCGTAAGCGAAGAAAGAGGCGTGCGTAGGGAATCGGTTAACGTTGTTTACCGACATGTCGTGCCACTCCTTGAACGTAGGCTGAACGACTTTGTCCGTCGTTTCGGCTGCGTATATCATGCAAGGAGCCATTCCCGCCACAGCCAGTGTCAATAACAGATGTTTCATATTAAGTTTGTTGTTAAAAAGTTTCCTTTTGTTCGGGTTTCGGCTTCAAAGTTACATAAAATCAGCGACAAAAAGTGTAACTTTGCATATATTAAACTTTTGGATATGAACTACAATACACATACACTCAGCAACGGCCTGCGCATAATACAATTGCCCAGCGCTTCGCCCGTTGTTTACTGCGGTTATGCCGTGGCAGCGGGCACACGCGACGAGCAACCGGGCCACGAGGGAATGGCACACTTCTGCGAACACATCACGTTTAAGGGTACTGAGCGTCGCAGTTCGATGAAGATTCTGGGCTATCTGGAAAGTGTTGGCGGCGACCTCAACGCTTTCACCAACAAGGAGGAGACGGTTTATCATGCTGCCGTACTGCGCGACAACATCGACCGTGCTGTCGACCTGCTCACCGACATAGTGTTTCACAGCACCTATCCGCAAACGGAGATTGACAAGGAGGTTGAGGTGATAGTCGACGAGATTGAAAGTTACAACGATTCGCCTGCCGAACTGATATACGATCTGTTCGAAAACGCCATATACAAGGGGCATCCGCTGGGACACAACATTCTGGGTTCGGCAGACGTTCTGCGCACTTACACTACTGAAGATGCCCTGGATTTCACACGCCGGTTGTACCGTCCGGACAATGCCGTGTTCTTTGCCTATGGCGACATCAACTTCGACCGGCTGGTACGATTACTTGAGAAGGCGCACGACACGGGTTGCGCCGACGGCTATGCTGCCACTTCTACCATACAGACCGAACCGCTCTCTCTGCGCGACACTACGCCTTCGGCTATGCCACCTTATACTCCACAAAGCATAGAACAGCACATGGACACTCATCTGGCGCACGTTATGCTGGGCACACGTGCCTACGATGTTCACGATCCGCGCCGCATCGCGCTCTATCTTCTCAACAATATACTGGGCGGACCGGGCATGAACGCCCGCCTCAACATTTCGCTCAGAGAGCGCAACGCTCTTGTATATACTGTCGAGAGTATGATGCAGAGCTACTCGGATACGGGTCTTTGGGCTGTATATTTCGGTTGCGATCCGCGCAATACGAGCAAGTGTCTGCGACTGATACGCCGCGAACTCGACCGCGTGATGCAGCATCCGCTGAGCGAGTCGGCTCTGAATGCCGCCAAGAAGCAGATTCGCGGACAGATAGGCATTGCCTGCGACGCCCGCGAATCGTTCGCTCTCGACTTCGCCAAAACCTATCTTCACTATGGTTGGAAGAAGGATGTCACCGCCCTATGCAATCGTATTGACGCCCTGACGGTTGCCGATTTGCAACAAGTGGCGCAAGAAACGTTTGCCGAAGAGGGAATGACGAGGTTGGTGATAAGGTAGAAATAGAAGACCAAACGCCACAAAGTCCCAGCCACAACCACACAAAGCCCTACCCCCAACCCCTCCTCCGCAGGGAGGGGAGTAGTATGCTTTGACTGCAATAGTAGGAGGTTATAGCGTTCTCGCCGTAACCTGAGCAAGCAATAATGACAATGGTCAGCAATCAGCCTGTAGCTAATTGTTGACCATTGTCGTTATTGTCGTTTAAATAAAGTTTTTATAGTCCGACGTCCCGATATTCACGCAAGCTTGTTGTAGTATCTGAGAATGCCGTATATTGCGATGAGCGTGCTTGCTGCGCTGACAACATAATTGCCAAGATAGAGCCACTGGAAGGGCACACTTATCATTAAAAGGACGATTCCAATCATTGCTATTCTTCTCATAATAAAACGATTCTTGACAACAAAGCATACCACTCCCCTCCCTACGGGGGAGGGGT
>JAIJMN010000103.1:0-8493 GCA_022735715.1 Prevotella sp. | reverse complement strand
TTTCCTCTGTTAACTGCATTGGTTGCTTGGAACTATTCGGCTGAATATTATGCCCAAGGCAATGAACTTACGGAGTATTATGTTCCAGATGGTAGTATAGACAGTCTCTTGTTGTCTGACAATACACGTGTTATAGTTAACTCAGGAACGTCAATCATATATCCACAGAAATTCAATTCACGTTCTTTATGTAGGAATGTATATGTGAACGGAAGTTGCCATTTTGCAGTCACAAAAGACCGTAATCATCCATTTGTGGTAAATATGGGTAGTCTTAAAGTACGCGTACTTGGTACTCATTTTTCAGTAAATTCGTATAACGAAGAAGAAAATGTAATAGTGACGCTTGAAGAAGGATTGGTAAAAGTATCTGACCAAAAGCATTCGGTGATGTTGCATCCCAACGAACAGTTGATTTACAATCGCAGCAATGGTAAAATGATAAAGCAACGAGTTGACGCATTGACTTATAATTCTTGGGTGCATGGCGAACTTAATTTTGTTGCTCAACCATTGTCTGCAATTATACATACTCTTGAGCGCAGCTATAATGTGAAGATAGAAGTAGCTTCTGGGGTAGACATGCATAAACGATATACTATGAACTTTATAAAGAACGAAAGCATTGAAAGTGTGATGAAGGTACTGGCTACTATATCAGGCAATATATCATACTCTCAGAACGGAAACAAAATAACGGTCCGTAAGAACCAATAATTAAAAACCTAATACTACAGAGAAGTAAGACAAACTTAATATTAACAATAATACTAACAAAAAATGAACATCTTTATGAACCGAAAAACAGCCGCTACGCTTGCGCTTTGCATGTCGATGTCGGTTGGTGCATTTGGACAAAAGCAGGTGATACATCTGCAACGTACCAAGGCAACAGTAGAAAGCTTTGTGAAGGCCATTGAAAAACAGACTAACATGTCGGTGGATTTCACACAGAACGCTTTGAATCTTAAGCGCAATGTTACGGTAAGCAGTAGCAAATTGACATTGGCTGAGTTGCTTGATGAGATTTTGCGTGGACAGGGACTCTCGTACAAAATTATGGATCGTCACATTGCTATAGTTTCTAAGAATGGAGAAAGTCGTGTTGCACAGCAGCATTCAAACAAACCTGCAAAATATGAGGTGAAAGGCTCTATTGTTGATCCGAATGGTGAACCGATTATTGGTGCAACTATTGTAGAGCAGGGTACTAACAATCGTACAATAACAGACATCGACGGCAACTTTACATTGAAGACTTCGGCTGAGAATCCTATGCTGAATGTTTCATATATAGGTTTTACCGAACGTCAGATCAAGGCACGTGCTGGACAGAACATGTCTATAAAGATGCAAGAGAATTCACAGGCTTTGTCAGAAGTTGTTGTAGTAGGATTTGGTACACAGCGCAAATCTAATATTACAGATGCTATTACTACAGTCGACACAAAGATGCTTTCAGATCGTCCTGTAACCAACTTGAGCCAATCGCTTCAAGGTACAGTACCAGGTTTGAATCTTTCTGTAGGCGGATATGGTGGACAGCTCGGTCAGAGTATGAATGTAGCCATTCGTGGTACAGGTACTATATCAACCGGTTCAAAGGCAGCAACACTTGTGCTTATTGATGGTATTGAGGGAAATATGGACGATGTCAATCCTGATGATATTGAGTCAATTTCAGTATTGAAGGATGCTGCTGCAAGTTCAATTTATGGTTCGCGTGCAGCATTTGGTGTGATACTCATCACCACCAAGTCGGGTAAGGCTGACCGTACTAATGTGTCGTATACAGGAAATGTCAGATATTATGGTCCGGGCAACCTTCCAAATCCTATGAACTCATGGGAGTTTGCCAACTATTTTAATGATGGTTGTGTAAATGATGGTGTAACTCCTATCTTTAATGATGACACACTTGATCGTATACAGAAATACTTAAAAGGTGAGATAAATACAACAACCATAGCCAATGCTAATGGAAACTGGCAGTTCCATGAGAAGGCTAATGATAATGTGAATTGGTGGAAGACTCACTTCAAGTGGTCGTGGGCACAAGAGCACAATGTGAACATAAATGGTGGAAATGCAAAGAACCGCTATTATGTATCGGCAAATTATCTTGGACAGGACGGTAACTTGCGTTATGGCGATGATAAGTTCAAGCGACTTACTACCAACTTCAAGTATAATGCTACTCCATACGATTGGCTTGATGTGCAGGTAAATGCACGTTATATATACAAGAATCTGGATAATCCGCTTTACACAGATCTTGGTGGACTCCTTTATCACGACATCTCTCGTCTGTGGCCTATGATGCCATTCAAGGATCCTAACGGATACTATATGCGTAATGGTAAGCTTAATCAGCTTACAAACGGCAGCCGTTCGGAGACTTCTACCAATGATGTGTATTTCCAGGGTCAGCTCGTATTCCATCCATTGAAGAATTGGAACATAACAGGAAATGTAGGATTGCGTTCTGTCAATCAGTTCCGTAAGCAGAATCTTAATACTGTATATGAACACAATGTGAAAGGTGAACCATTGACATTGGCATATGGCAGTTCCTATACTACTGGTCAGACTGCTGCTATGCAGTATTGGTTGCGTTCAAGTATGGTTACAACCAACCTCTATAGTGACTATTCGTTTGCTATTGACAAGCATATGTTCAAGCTTATGGCTGGTATGAACACTGAGAAATACAACAACCGTGACCTTGACGTGCAGCGAATGGACCTTATCACCGAGATGGTACCTGAAATAGGTGGTGCTACAGGTCTTGACAAGATAAAGGATGCCGGTGCATATTCATGGGCTACTGTTGGTTTCTTCGGCCGTCTCAATTACGATTACGAAAATCGCTATTTCCTTACCGCTAACATACGTTATGATGGTTCTTCGCGCTTCTTGAGTGATGATCGTTGGGGATTGTTTGGTTCTGTATCAATGGGATGGAACATTGCAGCTGAGAAATTCTTCAAGGTTGACGAGCGCATAATAAGCCTGTTGAAGCCTCGCGTGTCATGGGGTACATTGGGTAATCAGAATACCAATTCGTATTATCCTTTCTATTTGCTGCAAGACGTGAATGCGGCAAGTGGCTCATGGCTGATGGATGGCAAAAAGCCTACTGTTGCTTCTGTGCCTGGAACAATCTGTAATTCATTGACATGGGAGACTGTGAGATCTATTAATGTTGGTTTCGATTTGGCAATGCTCAACAACAGATTGACCATGAACTTTGACTATTATAACCGTAAGACCTCAAATATGGTTGGACCGTCAGGTGAGATAGCCTCTGTATTCGGTACAACTCTGCCGAACAGCAACAATACCGACTTGCACACTCGTGGTTGGGAGTTGGCTGTCAACTGGCAGGACTATATAGGAAAGGTACGCTATAATGTAGGATTCAATATCTCTGACGCACGTACGTTCATTGATAAATATCCTAATGCTTCAAAGTCTTTGTCAACCTATTACGAAGGACAGGAACTTGGCGAGATATGGGGATATGTCACTCATGGTATAGCCAAGAGTCAGGAGGAAATGGATTCGTGGTTGGCCAACAACAAACCTTCTTGGGGTTCAGGTTGGGGCGAAGGCGACATCATGTATGAAGACCTCAATGGTGATAAGGTGATAAATACAGGCTCGAACACTCTTTCTGACCCTGGCGACCGTAAGGTTATAGGTAATTCTACACCTCGATACAACTTTGGTGTCAATATGGGACTTAGTTGGAATGGATTCGATTTCAGTATGTTCTGGCAAGGAGTAGCCAAGCGAGATTTGTGGTTGACCGGAAATATGTTCTGGGGCCTCAATGGTGGCGAATGGCAGTCAACTGGTTTCAAGGAGCATCTTGACTATTATCGTCCTGAAAATACGACATCTGTGTTTGGTCCGAATACAAATGCTTATTTCCCGCGTATTTACATAAATTCTGACAAGAACCAGTACACACAGACACGTTATCTGCAAAATGGAGCATACGCAAGACTGAAGAACATACAGTTGGGCTACACTCTGCCTAAGTTCTTGACTAATAGAATAGGTCTGCAGAAAGTGTATTTGTATGTGAGTGCCGAGAATCTGCTGACTATATCAAGTCTTCCAGATTCCTTCGATCCGGAAACTGCATATTCAAACTATTCTGGAGCAAATACCGGTAAGGCTTACCCATTGCAGAAGACTGTTTCGTTCGGTCTTAATGTATCATTCTAAAACAAATAATGAAAAATGAAAAAGCAAGTAATAACATATATAGGTCTGTTGGGCATGACTTTAACAGCGGTGTCATGCAATGACTTTCTTGACAGCGAGCCGATAGCAGAAGTGACTACCAAGGTCTATCTGCACAAAGAAGGCGATCTTGCTGCATATTCTGCCAAATTATATGACGACAATAGCATATTGCCGTCTCATGGCTCGGCTACGTATAATCTTGGATTGTTCAGATTAGACAATGGAACTGACAATCAAACATCAAATACACCATCCAAATTGTTTGTCAAAGGACAGTATCATGTCAGCGAAGACAACACCAACCTTTGGAAGTCGTATATGACGAAAATACGTTCTACCAACTATTTCCTGGAGCGTGTGCCTGATTATTTGGAGCAGGGTCAGATAACTGGTAATTCAACCAATATAAAGCATTATATAGGTGAGATGTATTTCTTCCGTGCCTATATCTATTATATGGCATTGCGTGATTTCGGCGATTTCCCGATAGTAAAGAATGAGTTGGATGACGATTATAATAATGTGCGTGAGGCTTCGCGCCGTCGTCCGCGTAATGAGGTGGCTCGTTTCATTCTTGAAGATCTTGACAATGCATACAATCTTATGAGTAAAGTTCCTCCTATGAGCAATCGTCTTACAAAGGATTGTGCAGCATTGCTTAAGAGTCGTGTGGCATTGTTTGAAGGAACATGGGAGAAATATCATAAGGGTACAGCTTTTGTTCCTGGTGGCAATGGATGGCCAGGCGCAAGTGCTGACTATCTAAAAGGATTCACCATTGATTTGGACAAAGAAATCAAGTTCTTCCTGCAGCAGGCTGTTGATGCAGCAGACATCGTAGCGTCATCCCATCCTTTGTATGGCGACTATGCTGCATTGTTTAATTCTGTTGATTTGAGTTCAATGCCTGAGGTTTTGTTGTGGAGACGTTACAGTCTGGCATCTGGCAATACTTCATATCATTGGGTTGTAAGCTATCTGCAGCGTAATGGTGGTGGTAACCTTGGATTGACAAAATCGTTTGTTGATTCTTACTTGATGAAAGATGGTTTGCCGACATATGCAGCCAATTCTGGCTATGAGGGTGATGATACCTATCAGCACCTGTTTGCCGATAGAGACCCACGTATGGGTCAGACAATCCTTAAGACTGGTGACTTGTTGTCTACAAAGCCTAATCTTATAGAATATATAAAGGCATCAGACAAGTGTGGTTATTTCTACCGTTCACCTATTTTTGAGGGACAGGCAGAGAACAGTTGCGCTACAGGATATTCATTACGTAAGGGATTGAATACGTCAGGCGACATGCAGCCGACAAAAGAGTCGTACACAGGATGTCCGGTATTCAGAGCTGCCGAGGCTTATCTTAATTATATTGAAGCTTATTATGAACTGAATGGCTCGCTTGGTGGGAACTGCGACCAGTATTGGAAAGCATTGAGAACAAGAGCCGGAGTAAGTACCGACTATCAAAAGACAATCGACAATACCGATATGTCTAAGGAGACTGACGACTGGGGAAGCTATTCGGCAGGACAGCAGGTTTCGGCTACATTGTACAATATACGTCGTGAAAGACGAGTAGAACTTGTAGCTGAAGGACTCCGACTGATGGACCTTAAGCGTTGGCGTGCTCTCGATCAGGTAAGGGCTTATCAGGTGCGTGGTGTCAACTTCTGGGATAATATTTATAAGCTGTATACACAGCCAACTCCCGAGGATGCTTCCGAACCGCTTAAGTCAATATCATTGATAGAATATGGCAATACTTCGGAAACTGCAAACATATCAGCAAAGAGCGATCAGTATGCTTCAGGTAAATATCTGTTGCCATATCGTAAGAACAAGGCTAACATTGGATTTGACGGACTTACATGGACTACGGCAAATTATCTGTATCCGATAAGCAATGTTGAATTCAAACTTACAACAGCTGTCGAAGGTTCAAACGATTATTCGACATCTTCTATTTACCAGAATCCAGGATGGAGTACTGAAGACGGTACTTTGCCTAATGTATAAGTATGCATTCTGCCTATAGACTGAAAAATAGTAAATATGAATAAAAAGCTTTTAGCTGCAATGACTGCCACATCCTTTGTTGGATGTGGCAGTTTATATGCACAACAATATGACCGCCCAAATATTATCGTGTTTATTGTTGACGATATGGGGTGGCAAGACACTTCGTTGCCATTTTGGGATAAGAAGACCAAGTACAATGAAATGTATGAGACTCCTAATATGGAACGATTGGCTAAGCAGGGTGTTATGTTTACACAGGCTTACGCATGTCCGGTAAGTTCGCCAACACGTTGTAGTCTTATGACGGGTATGAATATGGCGCGTCATCGTGTTACTAATTGGACTTTGCAGCGTGACAAGACTACTGACGACAAGAGTGATACAGTTACTCTGCCCGAGTGGAATTGTAATGGTATTGCCCAAGTTGGAACTGTGCCACGTACCACAGTTGCAAAGTCGTTCGTTCAATTGCTTAAGGATAGTGGCTATCACACAATACATTGTGGTAAGGCTCATTGGGGCGCTATCGATACTCCGGGTGAAAATCCATGTCATTTCGGCTTTGATGTGAACATTACAGGAACAGCAGCAGGAGGTCTTGCTACATATCTCAGCGAATTGAATTATGGTCATACACGTGATGGCAAACCTTATGCTCTTAATTCTATTCCAGGCCTCCAGCCTTATTGGGGAACCGGTACTTTTGTCACAGAGGCTCTGACCAAAGAGGCTTTAAAAGCTCTTGACAAAGCTAAGAAATATGGACAGCCGTTTTATCTTTATATGTCGCACTATGCTGTTCATATCCCTATAGATAAGGATATGCGTTTCTTCCCTAAGTATGTACGCAAAGGTCTTTCAGACAAGGATGCTGCCTATGCTTCATTGGTGGAGGGTATGGATAAGAGTTTGGGTGACATTATGGACTGGCTTGAAAAGAACGATGAAGCTAAGAATACTATCATCGTGTTTTTGGGTGACAATGGTGGACTTGCTACTTCCGAAGAATGGCGTGACGGTCCTCTTTACACACAGAATTCACCACTTAAATGTGGCAAGGGCTCAATGTATGAGGGTGGTATCCGTGTGCCGTTCATTGTGAAATGGAACGATGTCGTAAAGCCTGACACCCGCAATAATACCAGCATAATGATTGAGGATCTTTTCCCTACAATTCTTCATATGGCACGCATTGACGACTATAAGGTTCCGCAGACTGTAGATGGTAAAGACATAGTCCCTCTTCTTGAAGGCAAGAATGATGCGACATTCAAGAAAAGGAGTATTGTGTGGAACTTTCCTAATATTTGGGGTAATTCAGGACCTGGCATTAATTTGAACTGTGCTATACGTCGTGGTGACTGGAAACTTATATATAATTATCGAACGCATCAGAAGGAACTTTACAATATTCCGCAAGACATTGGCGAGAAAAATAATCTTGCTGATAATAATCCATCAAAGGTTAAGGAATTGTCCACAATTCTTGGTAAGACTCTTAGACAAATGAATGCTCAAAGACCTGTCTTTTCTGCAACCTCAAAGCCTTGTGCCTGGCCTGATGAATAGTTATAAAGCAGTTTACTTGAACTGAATCAACTCTAAAAAGTAATATAATGATACTTGGCCATTTATTATTATATTAAACACCACTTTAATATATAATATTATGCAAAGTATCATTATATTACTTGTGAACGCACTTTCCGTGACTTGCGGACGGAACTGAAATTCTGAACTGTTACTTATTCTGAGACGCTTGTATCTGTCTCCTAATACGAATACGTATTCATCTGCCAACGATAACGTCTTCATCTGCCAACGATAACGTCTTCATCTGCCAACGATAACGTCTTCATCTGGTGATGATAACGTATTCATTCTTCCGCTTTCAAAATATTAATAATTCTTATCAAGGTATTTGTGTACAAGTATTAACGAGGCTGTCTTGAGCCAATTCTTTTCAGCAACCATAATGCCGAGAATATCATTGCTATGCCGAATACCCATGAGATAGCAGCACTGGCTACTACGCCTAACTGCTGTGTGAACCCTGCTACGATGAATGTCAGGAACGACACGGCAGCTACTGTCAGGGCGTACGGCAATTGCGATGACACGTGATGTACGTGCTTGCATTCAGCACCTGCCGATGCCATAATGGTTGTGTCGGATATCGGTGAGATGTGGTCGCCGCAAACTGCACCT
>JAIJMN010000392.1:0-1175 GCA_022735715.1 Prevotella sp. | reverse complement strand
TTTTTTTCTATGGTCTAAAGTTACAACAACTTTTAGACATAGCAAAGCCCTGGCTTGTGAAAGGCAGGGCTTTGTGATTTTTTAAGAATCAGGGAGTTTTGACACACCCTCTTAAAACGAATAAATTGTGTAAATTTGAATACGTTTGGTTTTGTTTATTTGTATTCGTGAATGGGCAGTTCGCCGTTGAGAGCGCCGAGGGCGTTGAATGCGAGCGACTCCATCTCGCCCTCGCCGGGCATCACAACGACCGGTGCGAGGAACTCCACTTGCTTCCGTATCTCCTCAACGCAGTACTTGCTGTAGGCTATTCCGCCGGTCAGGATGATGGCTTCGGCCTTGCCCCATAGTGCAACAGCCATTGCACCAATATGTTTGGATATGGTGTAGAGCATTGCTTCAAGCACTTCGTGGTATGGTTGTTCTCCTGCTTCGGCGCGACGCGAAATCTCCTTCATGTCCTTCATGCCCAACAGGGCCTGGCAACCGCCGTAGCCTGCAAGCATCTTCATTATCTGCTGCTGGGTGTACTTGCCCGAGAAGCAGAGCCTGACGAGCTGGTCGGCAGGCAGAGTGCCCGACCTTTCGGGAGCTATAGGGCCCTCGCCGTTGAGCGCGTTGTTCACGTCGATCACCTTGCCGAGGTGATGTGCCGACACGCAGATGCCGCCTCCGAGATGAGCCACGATGATGTCCATGTTTTCGTACACCTTTCCGCAGGTCTTGGCATAGCGACGTGCGGCAGCCTTAGCGTTAAGGGCGTGGAAGATAGATTCGCGCTTCATGAACGGCAATCCGGTGTAGCGGGCGCGTGTCATCATCTCGTCTACCACCACGGGGTCGGCCATGAATGCCGGACAACCGCATTCGCGAGCTATGTCGTCGGCTATAAGACAACCGAGATTGCACACGTGCTGATGTTTGGCATGATGCAGGTCGTACTTCATGAGTTCGTTGACAGCATACACGCCGCCGTGCAATGGCTTGAGCAATCCGCCACGTCCTATGACGGCATCGAACTTCAATGGTATGCCAGCCTTGCGCAACAGCTCCAATACGAAGTTCTTGCGATATTCATACTGGTCGTCCACGGTCATGAACTTGTCTATCTCTTCTTGCGGATGGAGTCCGTCGTCGGTCCACACGGCTTTGTCGTCCTCGTATACTGCCACCTT
>JAIJMN010000102.1:0-8535 GCA_022735715.1 Prevotella sp. | reverse complement strand
TACCCCAACGTAACTTTGCTTCGGCAAGCAAGAAGTACGACTCGGCTGCCTTAAAGATTGGCAATGGCATAGCATATACGCCGAGAGAATTGCTGGCATCAATCCATTGAGAGTAGTTTGCTGTATAATTAGGCTTGCCAGGCAGACCACTTGCAAAGCGTATGCCGTAGTAGCCAGAACCCATAGGAGTAGTGGCATTAGTGTTTTTATCCACAATGTCACCTTTATTCTTTGACATGTAGAGAGGCTGACGTGGGTCGTTGAAACCAGACATTATTGTGGTAAGGTTGGCATTGAAGCCACAGTCGCCCCAATTGAACATAAGCCACATCTCGTTTTCCAGACTCTTGTCGATAAGAACGTCCTTACCGCTTACAGCTAATGTATTAGCAGCAGCATCTGTTGCAATCTGTTTCAAGTCGAAACCGGCGGCCTTCATCTCGTCCACACGTTTAGACAGACGAAGAGCTATACGCAGACGCATAGTGTTTATAATCTGTGCCCAACGTTGTGTGTCACCACCACACCATTCGTCAAAGCTCTTAAGAATCAGCTTGTCACTTTCGCTCATGCTTTTGACAGCAGTCAATGCATTGTTAAGGTCGGTAAGCATTGACTGATACAACTGTTGCTGACTGTCGAAACGATATGTCGACTCGCTCTCAGCGTTGATGATTGACGAGTAGGCAAGCGGTCCGTACGCATCAGTTGCCTGCATTGTGCCAACAGCCTGCACCACGCTCATCACAGCAGCTATACCTGGCTGGTTCTTCTTGTTACAATCAGCTATGATTCGGCGTGTGTTGTTGAAGATATGCAGATAATAGTTCTCGTACATACCGCCACTATGTCCGCGGTTCTCACCCATATCACCATTGCTGAAGTTGCCATTAGGTGTCATGAAGTAGCCACCATAGAGGTCGATGGTTAGGTTGGTCCAGAACTGGAACATGTTCTGCTGAGGTGGATAGCAATATTCCATTGGCTCGGCACATTGTGCAGAGAATGGCAAATCGCTCGGATCAACCTGTGTCTTGTTTGTATTTAGATTTTCAAAATCGCCTGTGCATGAGCTTAACATTCCGCCACCCATCACAGCCAGTGCCAGCATTGTTGACACTGCGAATATATTTTTCTTTTTCATAATTCCTTAGGTTTTAAACGGTTGTAAAAATAGATTTTACTCGCTCAATGATTAGAAGTTCAACTTCAAGTTCAGACCTAAGCTTCTTGATGAAGGAAGGTTGAAGATGTCAACGCCCTGCACACCATTGCCAGTACCCATAGATACGTCGGGATCGCAAGGAGCATCCTTGTAGAAGAAGAAGAGATTACGTGCTATAAGCGCTGCTGTGAGGTTCTTGCCGTTGCCGAAGAGGTTGCGGAAGGTATAACCGAGACTAAGTTCACGCATACGGACGTTGGTGCCCTTGTATACGTAGAACTCTGTAGCATACGGACTGTTGAAGTTAGAAGCACCTACTGTTGTGTACCAAGCCTGTGGTGCAAACTCTACTCCGTCAACCACTACCTTGCCAGCATTACGTGCATCACCCGTACGCTCTGAAACACCCCAACCGTCAAGTGTAGCTTCTGTTGCAGACAGCACTCTGCCACCGAACTTACCGTCGATAAGGAATGATAATGTGAAGTCTTTATAGTGGAATGTATTGGTCCAACCGAAGTTGACCTTGGCATTCATGTTGCCTGCATACTTCATATCCTCCATACTATCGCCCATAAGAACCGGCTTGCCGTCAGCATTCTTTACCGGCTTGCCGTCGGCATCGCGCTGAATCTGTCGTACGTAGAGGTCGCCGTATGAGCCTCCTTCATTAAGAACAACCTTTGCACTCTGCCAAGAAGCGATGGTAAGTCCATTCTCCAATCCCTCTACGAGTTCCTTAATCTTGTTCTCATTGTAAGAGATGTTGAAGTTGGTAGACCATGCGAAGTCGTCGTTAAACTGCTGGTGCCAGCCTACTGACGCCTCAAAACCCTGGTTCTGAACATTACCTGCATTTACGTAACGGTTGCGCAGACCGCTCTCGTAAGGAGCCGATACTGAGAAGAACTGGTTCTTGGTGTTTGTCTTATAATATGTGAAAGAGAAATCAAGACGGTTGTTGAAGAATGTACCGTCAAAACCAAATTCGAGAGAATGGGTCTTCTCTGGCTTCAATGTGCGGAAAGGAGCCTTGTCAGGAGCCTTTATGGCACCAGGAGAGTCTTTTTCAAAACGGTAGCGCAGATTAGACATATAAATAGGCACGTCATTACCTACTATAGAGTAGCTGCCACGGAACTTGAACAGGTTCACTTGCTCGCCCATAGGAACGAGTTTGTTGAGCAGAACGCTCGCACCTACTGACGGATAGAAGAACGAGCAGCTTTCGGTGAATGCGAGAGTTGAAGACCAGTCGTTACGTGCAGAAAGGTCGAGGAATACAGCCTCCTTAAAGCCTACCTGAGCTGTTGCAAATACGGCGTTGAGTCGCTTTTCTGTTTCAAAAGCGTCATCGTCGAATATTCTGGACATGTTCTTGTAGTAGTTGTTCGGAGTGAAGATGTTAGGATAATAAACATTACCAGCACCGGCAGGAGACGTAAATTTGGTACCTTCACCCCAAAGGTCTACATGCGAAGTCTTTGTCTTGGTAAAGCTTGAACCTGCTGTAGCTGTGAGAGCCCAGTCGCCCCATGTATGGTTGTAGTTGACGAGAACATCGCCATAGAGCTGGTTGCTGAAGTAGCGGTTGTTCTTCATACGTCCCATTGGATAGTAGTCGCCTACAGAAGAAGCGTAAGCGTTGTGGATGAAGTGGTCTTCGCCACGCTCGTAGCGCATACGTCCCTGAATGTTAAGGTCGGGAGTGATGTCCCACTTAATAGAGCCACCAAACTCGTAGCGGTTGCGCTCTGAGATAGGTGTCTGACGATTAAGCATCCAATATGGGTTGCCAAACTGCTGCTGCTTGGTATTAGTCCAGTTCTGCACATTGCATCCACGCGACGGGTCATAAACCTCAAAATTCTCCTTATAGTAGTTCCAGTCGGTGCCGCGCGGTACGAGGTAAGCGCCAGTAAGCGGATTCCAAAGATAGCCTGCTGCAGCCTGGTTCTTAGAGTATTGGTTGCTGTACTTGGCAGAGAAGTCTACATATATGTTATCGAGCACCTTGAAGTCTACCTTTGAGTTGAGGTTGTGGCTGCGGTATGTATTCTCTGGAGTCATGCCCTGAGAGTACACGTTGCCGTAAGAGAAATAAGCCTTGAAGTTGTCGTTGCCACCTGCAAGCGAGATAGAGTTGTTGGTAGTGAATCCTGTGCGGAAGAATTCCTCTGCATAGTTCTTCGACTTGCTTGAAAGCTTGTCGCCCCATGAATATGTACCCTCGTCACCGCCACCATACATGGTCTGGAACTTAGGCATAATCATAGGTGTCTCCATAGTGGTGTTGCTCGATACGTTGATGCTCACCTTGCCAGCCATAGCCGACTTAGTAGTAATCATAATAGCACCATTGGCAGCTACTGCACCGTAGAGAGCAGAAGCGGCAGCACCTTTCAGCAGAGTGATAGAAGCGATGTCGTCAGGGTTGATGGTCGACATAACGTCACCACCATCACGCTTACCACCATAATCTTCCGAAGACTGAGCACCAGTGATATTGGTCATTGTCGGAACACCGTCAATAACGATAAGCGGCTGGTTGCTACCCGAGATTGACTTATTGCCACGGAACAGAATCTTTGAAGAACCGCCTGCTCCGGTAGAGTTAGGCGTAATCTGCAGACCAGCGCTCTTGCCCTGAAGAGAGTTGATCATGTTGATCGACTTGATGTCGTTGACATCCTTGCCTCCTACGGTCTGTGCCGAATAGGTAAGGGTCTCCGACTGGCGCTTGATACCCATGGCCGTAACGACTACTTCGCCAAGGCTCTCAGCGTTAGGAACAAGAAGTACATTGATGATTTTACGGTCGCCTACACTCTCCTCAGCGTCCTTCATACCGACATATTTGAACACCAATATGTCATTAGGACTGGTTTTGATGGTGTAGTTGCCGTTCAGGTCAGTCATGGTTGCGTTCTTCGTGCCTTTTACAGACACGCTTACTCCAACAAGGGGGTCACCCATTTCTTTGTCTTTAACGAGACCAGAAACTGTATGCGTCTGTGCATACGCCCCTGTCATTAACATTCCTATCAGGAACATTACGACTGTAAGAAAAAGTTTTTTCTGCATAGTCTTAAGGGTTTGGTTAGTTATTTAGTTTGTGATAAGATGGTCTTAAAGCAATATCATTAATCTATCAGAAGATAGCCAGCTATTTCAGCACATTAATCAATTATAAATTGATATTATGCAAGTAGTTCGTATTATTTTTGGCAAATATACAATTTTTATGAATACGTTGTTTCTGAAAACTGTGAAATAAAAGTTAAAAAGGATGATAAATCTACGGCAAAGACCTTTTGTCGGCTAACAAAACCATTCAAATGGAATGGTCTTGTTTTTGTAACCATGCAGCATTGGTGTCCCGTCAAGATTGGGATACTAATGTCCGGATAGCAATATAAAGTTCCGTTCCGTGTCACTGAATGTACGTTCCGTGTCATTGAACGGCCATTCCGTGTCACGGAACGTACATTCAGTGACACGGAACGGAGATTTTAAGGGCGTTGAGAAATAATGGAATCTATTAATGCACGTTCTTGACAACAACTGCTACGGTCTTCATACGCACATAGTTTTCTGACAGATACATCAGTCCGCCGTATGGATTCTTGGTGCCATACGAGTTCTTGGCTATGTAGTAGCGGCGGCCTTTGTTGTCGTGAGCAATGCCGATGAGGCACATGCAATGGTCGTCAGTAGTGCGTCGTGTCTCGAAAGCCTTCTGTCGTTGCAGCTGTGTGCAGGGAATATCGTTGGGCAGTTCGGCTATGCCACGCTCAAAGGAGAATCCAGGTTCGGACACATCACCCTCCCAACATACAGGATGACCAGCCCGTAACGACATCTCTATGCGTCGCATCATCACATCGATAGGCACATTGTAGAAGAGTTCGTCGCTATAGTTGTCGGGCACTTCGATGGCAAATGCCTGGTCGAAGGGATGGTGTGTGAAGCTTGTCAGAGCCGTGTACTCGCCGAGCATGTACACGCTATGGGCAAACTGTTGTGGAGTGTATTCGGCCCCGAGCATATAAACGTTCTTAGGCATGTAGCCTATGCGCTCGTCGAAGAGTCGCTGTGCACGGGTAGACAGTTGGCTCAAGTCGTGCGACGTTTCTGACATGGTCTGCAAGCGTCGCGCCAAAGCCTTGTAGTTGAGCGACTGAGCATTGTAGGAGTCGTAAGGCATTACGCCATACTCGCTTATCAGCCTCAGCAACAGTGGAGCCGTACCGCGAAGTGTGATGCGGTCGTAACCTCCTGAGAGGAAATGCTGGCGCGCCTGTTCGGCAAGGAGATGTCGAGCCACATAGTCAACCGACAGATTGACCGAATCACCCATCTGTATATGTTCGGTCTCAATAGTGGCAAGCATGGCGTAAGCCCAGCAAAGCGGACTGCTGCCTTGATGCTTCACGGGTGTGTAGCCGAGCAACGTCTCGTTGGTGAACTGTCGCTTCTTGCCGCCATCCGTGTTTCTACCTATATTGAAACCGGTACATGATGCGAGCAAGAAAGCTGCTATTATTATAAGAAATCTCATTTGTCGGACGTATTATATTAATGTGTTGGACGGATGTGGCTGTCTTACTTCACGACTGACTTCATAGGTGACTTCACGCCTTTGGCACCTACGAGGAAAGCCTTTGCCGAGCCGAACTTGAGGAACATATCGAGACGTACGGGTACGTGGTTGGCATCATCGGTGACGAAGAATCGCACGATTTCCTTCTCCTTGTTGTCCTCACGCTCTATGTATGAGAGTTGCAGACAGCGGTACTTGTGTCCGTTATCCGCCTTGATAGTGGTCTTGCCCTTATATTCGAGCACGGCATTTATTATCTTCACTCCGTCGGTAATGGGGAAGTTGATGCGGTTGCCCTTCTTCCATCCTTCAGGATTGAACGAGCGTGCTCTGAGGAAAATGCTTATCATGTCGAATGTGCAAGCGTCAGGAGTGTGGTTCTTCCACACGTGTGTGCCGTCCTTCTTCTGACGATGCTGCTTTACGTGTACTCTGCCGTTGGGATAAGTGTAGAAAGCCTCGTCTACGGTATAGTGGTCGCCCTCACGTGCTCCCTTACGGAAGTAGAGCGGTTCAAGCTCTGTAGTGTTATAACAGAGCAACGTGTCACGCATGCTGAAGAACTTGTCGGCATTTGCCGATGTGCGTGTGATGAGCGAGGCACGATAGGCAGGTTTGCCATGATACCTGCTCTCTACGGTCGACATTGAAGCGTTGCCCACCTTCACCCATACAAACTTCCAGTTGAAGTAGAGGTTGTAGGTAAGGAACTCGCCCGACTTGAATGCCGTGTTCTTGAACTTGCATTGTGCCTGCGCCGAGCATACGCCCATGATAACAAGGGCTATAGCGAGTATCAGTTTTCTTGTTTTCATATTATTGTATTTGTTTTAGATTCCATACAAATCCCTAAAAGGCCTTAGAATGGGTAAGGTATTCCCATCTGTCTTGCTCTCTGCAGATTGCGCTGTTGCAGTTTCTTCTGCTGTTCGGCTTTCTGCTTCACTATCTTCGACGGCTTCTGTTCGTTAAGCGGTCGGGCTGTCGGATTCCAGTTGAGCGTAACGTCCCACTTTGCCTTGCACTCTATCTCATCGGTATAGTAATACACCATTTCGGGCTGACGGTCGGCTGCATAGTCGCCAGTGTCCCATATACCGTTATTGTTGTCGTCGACAAACATACGGGCATAGTAAGTGCCGGGCGTAACGTAATAGAACTGTGCCGTGCCGTCTATCACCGTGGCCTTCTTCACAGCCGCATCCTGCTGGTTTAGCAGTTCTACGACAACGCTCTTGTCGGTGAAATGCGGAATGGTGAACACTATCGAGCTATACTCATCGAGCGACTTCACCTTTACGCCTTCCTTTATCGAGGGCGAGACTGTGCCGTATATATCGACAAAAGCCATTGAATCGGCCTCTATACTATATTCGGTATCAGGCTTCCATTCTGCCAGCAGTTCATAGTTGAGCAACGATGTCACTCCATCAGAGTTGATTGTGTCGCCCTTTATCTTCTGCACAACGGGACGGAAGCGCAGCGGCATAGTGTACCAAAGCGTGTCCTGACGTGCATATAGATGTATCTTGGACGTATCGACCTTAGCTAACGGTCGTTCGAATGCGAAGCCCACATTGCGGTCTGGGTCGAGCGACGAGCCTGACGAAATGCGTGGCGTGAGCAGTTTGCGCGGCATAATAGAGTCGTAAGGCTCGCCACGTTTGCGCTTCTTCTCCTGCTTCTTCTGCCAGTTCTCAAATTCCTTGCGCAAGTCTTTCTGTCGGCGTTCGTAAGGCAGCTTTGAGAGTACCGTGAGTGTATCGGTCTGACTGACGAGGTTGCCGAGCGTATCGGTAGCCATATAAGTCATCTGTAGGCTGAGTGTGTCCTGATTGACAAGCATCGTGTCGCGCAACCAATAGGTTATGGTGTCGCGATGTAGCGAGGGCTGTACAAGGAACGCACCGTCCGAATTGAAGTTGAGTCCATTTATCTCAGGCAACTGCTTGTCGCCATAGCTGAAGAAGATGCTGAATCGGTCGGGTTGCTGTCGCTCGGCTTTAAGGAAATAGCGGTCGGTGAGCGTTTCTGTAAACGCACGCAGAACAATATCGTCGGGCGTAAACCGTGTGTATCCCACACGTGCTATGTCCTTGATGTGCAGCGAGTCAATCCAAGTGGTGTCCTGACGGAACGCATCACAGAACGAAGGTTTGATGCTGTCGTGCGTGAAGGCTATCTGTTCTGCCTTCTGCGAGAACTTATAGTCGCCGTCCTGGTCTTGCAGGGCGTAGATGCGATAGTTGCCCGGTGCCACACCACGTATTACGAAGTGTCCGCGCGAGTCGGCACGAGCCACACGCAGCATAGGTTTCTTTATGAAGCACGAGTCTTCCATCTCGCCATACAGTCCTACGAGTATTCCCTTGACGGGTTCGAGATTGTCTGCCTGCACCACATGTCCTGCCACCTCAAGCGTATCGATGTGGTCGCCGGTAGAGAAGCTGTAGGTGTAATTGCCCAAGGGATTGCCCTCGTTGTTGTCACTTATGGCGTCAGAGAAGTCGATGGTGTAAGTTGTGTTGGCGCGCAGCGAGTCTTTCAGGTCTACTCTTATCTGCTTGCCGGTAGACTTTATCTCGGGCTGCTCCAGTTGTGGAGGCGACACCACTACCTTTTCGGTGGCATTCTCAAGCTTGATGAATTCATCGAAATAGATGTGCACCTTCTTTGCCGACACGTTCACACCACCATCGGCAGGCGATGCACCAATCACACGTGGCGGAGTCTCGTCATACCATCCGCCATCGGGGCGACCCATACG
>JAIJMN010000391.1:0-1183 GCA_022735715.1 Prevotella sp. | reverse complement strand
CCGGCATTGCGACCCATGAGAATATCAAAATGGGTGTCGCCTACTACAAAAGCCTCGTCGGCAGTCAACCCAAAATGATTCAATGTCTTCGAGACGGGTTCGGGATGCGGTTTGGCGTGGCTCACATCTTCAAAACCGATGATGAACGTCACTATATCGTCAAGAGCGAAAGAACTGAGGAAGTCGGCAGCCGACTGATGACTACGGCTTGTGGCAATAGTGAGAATCATTCCACGCGAATGCAACTGTCGCAACGTTTCGTCAACATGCGGAAACATTGGCACACCTATCTGCGCATTCACATCATGGAATATGCGTCGATAGGTAGCTGTACACTCTGCCGCCATGCGCTCGTCCATAGGTTCGAGTACGGGGAAAGCCTCAACCAGAGGCAATCCGATAGTGGCAGCAATCTCGTCGTCAGTATGCTGGGGCAGATGCATAGCGTCGAGAGTACGGTGGAATGTGTTGAGTATTACGGGGCGTGTATCGGCAATGGTGCCGTCGAAATCGAGTATTGCTATTTTCTTCATAATGCAGACATTAGGCTTTGATGTCCTTGCAAAGGTAACAAAAAATGCCGAAAAAGGGGCACACCCCGAAAGGTATGCCCCATTATTATCAGTTCTTCATATTAGAAGTTGCCCTTGTTGGCATTGTCCCACCATACGTGAGTACCGCCCTTATCACCAGAAATACCCTTCTTGCTGGTATTCTCCTGATTAAGAATCTCGATACCACCCTTTATGCCTTCAGCGTTGGTGTCGTAAGCGTTAGAGCTGTAGATTACACGACGAACGCCTTCCTCCTTATTAACATCTCCATTACTTTCGTCGACATATGCCGGGAAGAACTTCGGATAGCCCGTACGGCGCTGTTCTGCCCAAGCCTCGTTAGAAAGCGGGAACAAAGCAAGGAACTTCTGAGTCATGATGCGTTCAAGTTTCTGCTCATTAGTTGCACCCTCATCCCACTTTACACAAAGGCTGCTCATAGCAGCATGGTTGAGCGTTGCATCACCAGGGTTAACAAAGTCAGCCTGACCTGTTGTGCCATTGATATAGGCATCGATATCTCCAGGAGTATATGCTGTTATGCCAGCATAT
This sequence comes from Prevotella sp., assembly GCA_022735715.1. Classification (GTDB taxonomy): domain Bacteria; phylum Bacteroidota; class Bacteroidia; order Bacteroidales; family Bacteroidaceae; genus Prevotella. Next base: position 77 of record JAIJMN010000391.1, on the reverse strand, counting down.
TTTCCACGATACGAAAGCTCATTCTCCATAGAGCAACGAATGCCCTTTTCATAGAGTGACTGCACGCTTTCTGTACC
>JAIJMN010000101.1:0-8550 GCA_022735715.1 Prevotella sp. | reverse complement strand
AGGTGAACTACGAGCCACAGAATCCATGCGAAGAATCCTTGGCTGCGGAACTTGCCTATCTCTACCACAGCCTTGTTGCGGCCGATAGTTGCCATTGAGCCGAGGTTGTTGTACTTGAAGGCTGTAAGAGAACTCTCGTCCTGACCTTCGTTGATTCGCTTGAGGTTCTTGGCAAGATTCTTGGCCTGCTGTATAGCCACCTGAGCCACCTGCGGGTGTCCGTTGGGGTAAGCGGCATCGGAGGTCTGCAGACACTGGTCGCCAATGGCAAATACGCCATCCAGTCCGGGAATGCGGTTGAACTGGTCTACCTTGAAGCGGAAACCACGTCCCATATGGTCGTCGCTGATGCCAGGCATGGCGTTGGCACGAATGCCCGACACCCAGAGGAATGTACGTGTAGGAATCTCTGTGCCGTCCTTCATGATTACCTTGTGGTCGCGATAGTCGGTCACCATCTTGCCGAACTGCACGTCGACCCCCATGCTCTTGAGGAATTCGTAAGCCTTGCGCGACGAGTCCTGCGACATTCCGGCAAGCAGACGGTCGCCAGCCTCAATAAGATAAATGTGCATCAACGAGAAGTCCATGTCGGGATAGTCGTAAGGAATGACGTAGCGCTTCATCTCCGACAGCGCTCCGGCTATCTCCACGCCTGTAGCGCCACCGCCTACGATGACGATGTTGAGCAGCTCCTGTCGCTCCTCCTCAGTAGCACAGGTCAGCGCACGCTCGAAGTTGGAGAGCAGGGCATTGCGCAGACCCATTGCCTCAGGCACGGTCTTCATAGGTATTGCCCACTCCTCGATGTTCTTGTTGCCGAAGAAATTAGTTGTGGCTCCGGCTGCCAGCACAAGGTAGTCGTAGTCGATTTTGCCGATAGAAGTCTGCAGAATCTTCTTGTCGGTGTCTACCATACGAGCCTCAGCCATGCGGAAATAGAAATCCTTGCGTTTGCGGAATATCTGACGGAAGGGAAACGAGATGCTGCTCGGGTCGATACCTGCCGAGGCTATCTGATAAATAAGCGGTGGAAACTGATGAAAGTTGTTCTTGTCGATCAGCACTACCTGCATGCCTGACCCGTGGAGGTCTTCGGCAAGGCGAAGTCCGCCAAGTCCGCCACCAACGATTACTACTCTCTTCTTCTGATTTCTCTGGATATTGATGCTCATACGATATAATATAAAGGTTTATTTAGTTACTCTTTGCAATGGCTAAATTAGCCATTATTGAGCAGACTATTCAATCTTGTCGTGTTTTAATTTATGGAAACGATTGCGGTAACGTTCCCAATATCCGCAAACGTTTGCAATATGTGTTGTGGAAGTTATCCTATTGTGTTGTGGAGTTATCCTTAATTGCAGTACAAAGTTACGATTTTTTATTGAAATATCCGTTACGCCAGACCGACGACTGTGATTTTCATATTATAGGTCAAGAGATATTCAATGTATTTTTGTATTTTTGCAGATAATATTAAATTATAATACATAACACCTGTATTTATTCTACCGACAATGAAACATGTAACAATAAAAGACATAGCACGCTCGCTGTACATCTTGGTGTCGACAGTGTCGCGCGCATTGACCGACGACAAGAACATACGACGCGAGACACGTGAGGCTGTGCTACGCGAAGCAGAGCGTCTGGGCTACCGCCGCAATCCAGTAGCAATGAACCTCAAGATGGGCCGCACCAATACAATAGGTGTAATAGTGCCAGAAATGCATACGCCATACGCCTCGCAGGTGGTGGCTGGTATTCAGAGCGTGCTCTACAAGAACAATCAGAAGGTGATAATGGCCAAGTCGGACGAGAATCACGAGCGTGAACGAGAGAACCTGCAGATGATGGAGGAATTCATGGTAATCACTCCCATCCCTACGGGGGAGGGGCTGGGGTAGAGCTTTTTATATGATTACAATAATCTGTAAGCATTCTCCCTAATTTTGTATAAATTATCAATCGAAAATCTATAACTTTGCATCGTAATAGAAACAGATAAATTTATACACCAATGAAGCTATTGATAAAGAACATGGTTTGTCCGCGCTGCATCTCGGCGGCGAGGAAAATTCTTGAGTCGGAAGGAATGACGGTGAAGTCAATAAGTTTGGGCGATGCAGAGATAGAGGAAGAACTTACTGACGGGCAACGTCTTTCTATTACGAGGAAATTGCACGACATAGGTTTTGAACTGCTCGACGACCCACGTTCACAGTTGATGGAGCAGATACGCATAGCCGTGCAGCAATGGGTAAGGATGAACGAGGAGCGTACTAAGCTGTCCGATTATCTGTCGCATCATCTCAACAAGGACTATAGTACATTAAGCAAGCTGTTCTCTGAAGTGCGGGGCATTACCATCGAGCGGTTCTCTATTCTGCACCGCATCGAATATGCCAAGGAACTTCTATGCTATAGTCAGCTTTCTACAAGCGAAATAGCCTATAGACTTGGATACAGTTCGCCGGCACACCTCTCCTCACAGTTCAAGCAAGTGACAGGTATGACTCCAAAGGAATTTCGCGAACTTGAAAAACATGACAGAACATCATTGGATGCATTGTAATAAGGATTTAGAGATTGTTATAAAAAATAAAGTAAATGAGAAAAATATTGATTGGTTTATTGGGATATTCTTTTGTGTCGCAGCTGGTTTCGGCACAGACAGACAGCATAGCCAGTACACACGAATTGAAGAATGTGACAGTGAAAGCCACTAATGGCATCAAGTCGAAATACCGTGTTGACAATGCCGACATAATAGGGCAAGGCCAACTGATACGTGCGGCTTGCTGCAACCTTGGCGAGTCGTTCACAGCCAATCCTTCGGTCGACGTTAGCTACAGCGACGCTGCTACCGGAGCAAAGCAGATAAAGCTGCTTGGACTTAGCGGCACTTATGTGCAGATGCTCACTGAGAATGTGCCTAATCTGCGTGGAGCTTCCTTGCCTTATAGCCTGGGTTATGTGCCTGGTCCTTGGATGCAGTCGATACAGGTGAGCAAGGGTGCATCGAGCGTCAAGAACGGATATGAGAGCACTACTGGTCAGATAAACATTGAGTTTCTCAAGCCACAAGGCACAGATGGTGTGCGTGCGAATGTTTATCAAGATAGCGAGTTGAAGACAGAAGTAAACCTCGACGGAAGCATACATCTCAACGACCGCCTTTCTACCGCAACCCTTCTTCACTTCGAGAACCGACAGATGGACCATGACGGCAATGGCGACGGATTCATGGATATGCCAAAGTTGCGACAATACAACTTAATGCACAGATGGGCGTATGTTTCGCCACGATGGATTAGTCAATTGATGGTGCGTGGTTTGCATGATGAGCGCGAAGGTGGACAGAGCCGCAAGCATTTGGCAGCCTCTTCGTCGGAGCCTCTCTACTCAACCTCGGTAAAGACCAACCGCTATGAGATGCAATGGAAAAACGGCTTTACCCTTAATGCCGACCACAACACCTCAATAGCCTTAATGCTACATGGTTCGTGGCATGATGCCGACAATATGTTCGGAAAGACCCAATATGATGTCACTCAGAAGAATGGTTACGCACAGCTGATGTTTGAGACAGATATTACGGAGAAGCATAATATTAGTGTGGGAGCTTCGCTCAACCACGACTACTACACGGAACGCTTCAATCCATTGGGTGCATTGCCTGTATCCGAAAGCAAGGTGACAAAGGAAACCACTCCCGGTCTCTACGCTCAGTACACATATAAGTTGGGCGACAAGCTTACTGTAATGCCTGGTGTACGTTGGGATCATTCCAACCTTTACGGCAGCTTCTTCACGCCACGTTTGCACATCAAGTATTCTCCGTCCAAGATTGTCACGCTACGTACTTCTGTAGGCAAGGGCTACCGTTCGCCTCATGCTTTGGCAGAAAATGTTACGTTGTTGGCAAGCGGCAGAGAGATCATCATTGATTCCGACCTTAAGCAGGAAGAGGCATGGAACATGGGAGCTTCCCTGAGCTTCAACATCCCCCTCTTCGGCAAGAATCTTGAGCTGAATGCGGAGTATTACTACACCGACTTCAAGCATCAGATGATAACCAACTTCGATGGAGCCAAAGGAAGTCATACTCTCTCGTTTGAGAATCTCGACGGCAAGAGCTATAGCCATACCCTGCAAGTAGATGCCACATACTCATTGTTCAGTGGTATGTCTGCCACGGCAGCCTTCCGTCTGAACGATGTGAAGTGCACCTACGACGGCAGTCTGCGCCAGAAGCCTCTCACGTCACGCTATAAAGGTTTGCTCACTCTCTCGTACAAGACACCGCTCCAACTTTGGCAGTTCGACATGACAGGTCAGCTTAATGGCGGTGGCGAACTCTACGACCGCAGCAGCTATCCTGCCTACTTCCAGTTGCAGGCGCAAGTGACACGTGAGTTCCGCAACTTCAGCCTTTACTTAGGTGGCGAAAATCTCACCAACTATAAGATTGAATCCCCGATACAAAGTGCTCATCATCCATGGAGCGCCGCCTTCGATGCCACTCAGGTGTGGGGACCCGTAACAGGAGCAATGGCTTACGTAGGCATTAGATTTAAATTAGAGAAGTTATAATACATACATTATTAATATAAGTATAATATGAAAAAGAATCTTTTAGTAGCATTTATGCTTGTAGTCGCTGGCAATACATTTGCCAAGACTGCAGTAGACACATTGGTAGTAACCACTCAGCCACAGATGCACTGCCAGGGTTGTGAGAACAAGATCAAGAGCAACATTCGCTTCGTCAAGGGCACAAAGCAAATCAGCACCTCCCTCGAAGACCAGAAGGTTACTATCGTCTACAACTCCAAGAAAGCCAAGTACGACGACTACGTTGCGGCTTTCAAGAAAATAGGTTACGAAATAAAGAAGAAGTAAATTATCAGTTGAGATTTGAGAGTTTATTCAAGTTGAGAATTGAGAGTTGAAAGTTAAGGGTTATGATTACCATGCTAAACATTTAATGTTAAAGCATATCATAACTTTCAATTCTCAACTCTCAATTCTCAACTAATCAGAGCCTCTCGCAGAACTCTATCTTTTCCTTGTTAGGTCCCTCAATTTATATCGTTATTCTATGTTTTTTATTTTCTGATCTTGTGTCCTGCCAATCCATAATAGAATATGAACAGGAAGCAAGGCACAGCAAGCCAATAGGCATTCTGTGCACCAAACGAATCTTTAAGAGCGCCAAACAATGTCGGCACAACAGCTCCTCCGGCAATGGCCATAGTAAGCAAGGCACTACCCGACTTTGTGAAACGTCCGAGGTCGGCCATTGCCAACGGCCACAACGCGGGCCAAAGCAACGAGCATCCAAGAGCCATAAGGAATATTGCCCATATTGACGTTTGGGCAGGCAAGAGTACAATGAGCAGCGAACCTACCACACCGAGCGAAGCACAGATACGCATGGCGCCATCCTGCGACAGATACTTAGGAATCAGTACAATACCACATATGTATCCTACCACCATACCTATACTCGGTATCCATGCATAGCGGTCGGGCGATGGCAGACCTACGGCAGTGGCATAGTCGATGGCTGTGCTGAGTGCCAGAGTTTCAACGCCAACATATACAAACAGCGCCACAACGCCGAGCAGCAGGTGGGGAAACTGCCATATCGATGTCTTGCCCGATGCATAGGGACAATCATCGGCTGAGCCTTCGTCCTCACCTGTAGCCTTCACCTCAGGCAGCGGAGCTACAAGCGAAATGATGCTCAGCAGCACAAACACGCCAATGATGATGTAGAACGGCAGATACAAATCGGCTATCTGCACATTGGCGCTGTCGGGCACTACGGCTGCAAAGAACAGCGGAGCCACTGGCCAGGCAAGTTTGTTGCAGATGCCCATCATGCTGATACGGCGTGCAGCACTCTCTATCGGACCCAATATAGTAATGTAGGGATTTACCGAAGCCTGCAGATAGGCATTGGCTGTGCCACTCAAGAACGAAGCCAGAAGAAACTGTACGAAGCTCTCGTTCTTAGCCGACAGCACGAACACTACGAAAGCCAAGGCAAAAATTACGAACGAAACTGCCATAGTGCGCTTGTAGCCTATTGCGGCAATGGTACGCGAGGCAGGATAGCCGAAGAGTATGAACGGAATGAAAGTGGCTGCCAACAGCAGATAAGCCACTCCTGAAGACAGATTGAGCGACCCTTTCAATACGGGGATAAGGAAAGAGTTGATGCCCAACGCAAAGCCTAATGTAAAGAACATCAGACCGACAAACGCCAATGGTATGGCGAAGTTCTTGCTTGAATGTTGTGTCATGGTCGTACTAAAATTAGTTTATATTTGAGTAAAAAAACACGCTGCAAAGTTACACTTTTTTCTTGTAATAAGCAGAAAGCCAAGCAATAAATATATTCTTTTCCTACCTAAACGGGACAAATCCTATGCAATCGTTTGCATTGCTTTTTCCCTCCTTTTTGCATAATTCCGGTATCTTGCCAATGAAAAACGTATTAATTTTGGGGCAAGATTTGTTTATCACCTAAAACTTATAACTAAAAAATACCAATTGCAACTATGCAGAAAAATTACATGTTTCTCAATTTTCTGGTCACGCTTATAGGCTTGACATTTGGGGCATTTGCAGCCATGCCGTCAATGGCTGCCGACGATTATACCCCGACAGTTACAGAAGACGAAATCTCTGTCTTCCTTGAAACGTCATTCTCCAACGCCAAGATATGGGCTTGGAACAAAAACAATAAACAGCTCACCGTGGCTGGATGGCCTGGCGACGCCATGACCCTCGTGAGCAAGGCAGCCAATGGCAAGAACGTCTTCAAGTGGACATATACTGGCGACAAAGGTACACCTACCAAAATAATCTTCACTCACGACGGCGGACAGAAGATGAATGGAGGCGAACAGGAATACGTTAACCACGGCTATTACGTCGAGGGCAAATACACCAAGACCATTGAGGCACCCGTTGGCAAGGTGATGGTTTTCTTCGACAACTCTACAGCCAATCTCGACGATGTATATTGCTATATCTATAACGGCACATCTGCAGCCGAGCAGTGGCCAGGACTGAAGATGAGCTACGACACCGAGACTCAGTTCAACGGCAAGACGGGCTATTACACCATTGAAGTGCCTGACAACTTCCTTACTGGCGCGTTTGTCATCAGCAACGGAAAGGATGGCATTGCACTCGAAGGACAGACCGTTTATGTGAGCGGAACGGCTACTGCCATCGAGAACATCACAATGGAAGAGACCCAAAGCACCACCGACGATGCTTGGTACACCATAACTGGCATACGCATAAACAAGCCTACACAGGCTGGTCTCTACATCCATAACGGCAAGAAAGTAATAATCAGAAAATAAAGAAATAATATATGAAAAAGATAATGAACCAGGGCGTGTTGATGTTGCTCATGCTCCTTGCCTTTGCATCCAACATCTTCGCCGACAACAAATACGGACTTAAAGACAATATTCAGGAGGGCGTGATACTGCATTGCTTCGACTGGAAACTGAGTGACATACAGGCTGAAATAACCAACATAGCAAAAGCTGGTTTTACAGCTGTGCAGACTTCGCCCTTGCATCAGAAAGAACCTCTTAACTCTGCATGGTACATGACTTACCAGCCTTACGACTATATCATAGGCAACGGCCTCGGCAGCGAGAGCGACCTTAAGGCCCTATGTGCCGAGGCACACAAATATGGCGTGAAGGTTATTGTTGACGTGGTGGCAAACCATACAAATGGTGACTTGAACTATGTTGCTCCTCGCCTGAAAGACACAAGCCTATACCACGACTATAACGGCGGAACCAACGACGGCGACCGCTATTCTATCACACACGGCCGTATAGGAATGTGGGACCTTAAGACTGAGGATAAGCGCGTGCAGACCATCATAAGCGAATACATACAGAGCCTTAAGGCTTGTGGCGTAGACGGTATTCGATGGGATGCCATAAAGCATATCGGACTGCCTTCTGAGGGCGACTCGTTCATGAAGAACGTTGTTGACCAGACCATGTACAACTATGGCGAAATTCTTAACACACCGGGTCCTAATGCCGACCAGCTTTACAAGGAGTACACACAGTATATGTCTGTTACCGACAACACTTACGGCAACGGCGTTACACAGTCGTTCTCTAATGGTAATGTAAGCACATCTACCGGTAACCTTACATACAGAGGAATATCTGCCAACAAACTGGTATACTGGGGCGAGAGCCATGACACCTACGCAAATGACCCGGGTGATGGTTGGAGCAAATATGTAGATCAGAATTACATCGACCGTTCGTACGCCATCATGGCTGGCAACAACGACGCTACATCGCTCTACTTCTCACGCCCCAAGGCTACCGAAAAGAACAGCATCAAGTTTGGTGTCAAGGGTTCTACCCACTTCGTCGCCCCCGAAGTGGCAGAGGTAAACCACATGCACAACAAATGTGCAGGCGAACCTAACTATTGCATTCATACCGACAAGCTCATGGCTCAGGTGCGCAAGAGCGGTGC
>JAIJMN010000390.1:0-1189 GCA_022735715.1 Prevotella sp. | reverse complement strand
ACGATGGATGCTGCAATCTTCATTCGGTTGCGATAAGAACCATTAGAAAACTCCTTCCAAGCCTTATCCACGTCAACCTTCTTTGGCGTGGCTTTCTTGCCAGCCATTCTCGCCATAGCCAAGTCGCGTAGGAACTCCTTCACTTCCTCATCGGCAAGCAAGCGTTCTATCTGTTCTTCTGTATATTTATCGGGATGCTCCTGCATGTCAAAGAGCATCATCCGTTTTTCGTCTTTGTTCATGTTAGTCATTGTTTTGCTCATTTTATATGTTCCCTAATCCAGTCCATTGCCTTAGAGAGATGGTTGAACACTGTCACCTTGCTCACTCCCACTTCATCAGCCACTTCCTGATACGACTTGTCTTGCAGATAGCGCAGACGGAAGATAAGCTTACGGATGGGAGGTTCAAGGTCGTCGATGAGAAGCAATAGCTGTTCAAGACGTTCGTCGGTGTCTTCTGAAAGAATAACATCAGCATCATCAGTCAACAGTCTCGCCACCCTTTCCTTCACGCTCTTGTGAGCAATCAGGTTTAGACAGCGGTTGCGAACACTTCGCATCAAATAGCCTTCCTCACTATCAGGCAATAGAACCATATCATCAGCAAGAATCTGCGTGAACACTTCGCTCACTACATCCTTGCTTTCGTCGTCATCCGAGAGAATGTATCTGGCCAGATTGTACATCTTCTCATAATGATGCCGAAACATCTGTTCTATGTCCTTTTCCTGTATCATATACTCTATATACAGTTGAGCAAAGCAAAAAACTAAGCAAAACAATGATTATTTTTGAAAAACATGCACATCGGCATGCACAACGAAATGAACAAAATGGTTTCAAAACTGCACAATCATAAGCATAATATATATTATGTACATCCAATCAAGTGGGCCATAACTCACTGGTTATCAACAAGAAAAAAGGTATATACTCTGAATACTCAGTGTACATACCCTATCATTTGTAGTGGATAGGGGAATCGAACCCCTATGCCAAGATTGAGAATCTTGTATCCTAACCATTAGATGAATCCACCATCAATTTCAAAGAAGACCGCTTGGGCATTGTAAACCAACTCTGCTAAGGTTTGTTTTTCTGCGTAGTGGATAGGGGAATCGAACCCCTATGCCAAGATTGAGAATCTTGTATCCTAACCATTAGATGAATCCACCGCGGTTATTTTA
>JAIJMN010000389.1:0-1196 GCA_022735715.1 Prevotella sp. | reverse complement strand
AAACATTTCTTCTTCCTACTAATTTCCATTATCACCCTCGCATCTTGCGGTGGCGATGATCCCGACGGCCCTACTCCACCCAAGCCATTCGTTCCTACGACAGCAGCAAATACTGTATTTGTTTTTATGCCATATACGGGCGACACAAATCCATTATACAACTCTCTGCTCAACAACATCAACGAAATGGAGGAAGCCATAAAGGAGAATGAAGGATTGGGCGATACTCATCTGATTGTTTTCATATCGAAAGATTATAAGGAGAGCCACCTTATCAACATCGGCTACGAAAATGGTGCATGTCGACGCGACACAGTGAAGACATACGACTATGCCTTATACTCGACAGCCGAAGGCATAAGCTCAATACTTGGTGACGTGAAGAAGTATGCGCCTGCAAGTGTTCAATACTCAATGATTGTGGGATGTCATGGCGAAGGATGGATGCCATCCCGCACCCGTAGCACAAGATGGTTTGGCGGACAAAGATACCAAATCAATATTTCTGACTTGGTAAACGGCTTGAAGAACGCAGATATGTCGATGAACTACATACTGTTCGACGATTGCTACATGTCGACTGTTGAAGTGGCTTACGACTTGCGTGAAGTGACCAATTATCTTATTGCGTCAACAAGCGAGATGATGTCATATGGCATGCCATATCACAAAATATTAAAATACATCATTGGTGTTGAACCTGACTATGCTTCGCTGGCTAAAGAATTCATCAACTTCTACAAATCATATAATAGCCCATACGGCACTATTGGCGTAACCAACTGCAAATATGTAGAACAGATGGCGGCACTGATGAGACACATCAACGCATCGCACGAGGAATTGACCGATGCCGACAGTAAGGTTCAGGACCTTGATGCCAAACATTTCACACCAACTGTATACTTCGACTTCGGCAGCTATGTTAATGCGCTGTGTGCTGACGATGAAGCTGCAAAAGCACAATTCAATACACTAATGGATCAACTCGTGCCATACAAGGCTAATACAGACTATATTTATTCTTATAAGGGAGATTGTATTCTTAAGGTGGACGAGTTCTCCGGATTAACCATTAGCGACCCTTCGATTAACGAGCGTGCAGTTGATGCAAAGCAACAGACAGCATGGTGGAAAGCTACTCATTAAAACATATAATGACAACCTTTGAGTTGGAGTGAATAATAAAATATTGC
>JAIJMN010000100.1:0-8644 GCA_022735715.1 Prevotella sp. | reverse complement strand
AACCTTCAATAAAGTTTAAATATAAAGCCAAACTGAAAAAATAGTCGGACAATCGGTTGACAAATCGCATTGTCAACGCATCTACATCAACGTCACGACTCAATGCCACCAACCTGCGCTCCACTCTTCGACATACGGTTCGGCACACGTGCGATTGGGCTGACCTGATGCATCCACCAGGCAAAACAAATGTGTCAAGTTGGGGAACGGCTGCTTGCAAACGGTCTATCTCCTGTTCCAATCGTGCCAGTTCTATGTCGCTCAAGCTGCTCTCGCCATTCACTTCCTTGCCTACACGCCAACTACTCTTAACCACAGCTGACGACAGACTCGCCCCAACTATAAACAATCGGGCCTGTATCTCGTTGAGCATTTCTATCGCATCGCCTTCAACCATTGTCGACAGCAAACCTATATGAGCATTCAACTCGTCAATCTCGCCACTCACCTCAATGCGAATGTCGTCCTTCATAACCCTACGTCCACCATAAAGCGACGTTGAGCCGTCATCACCAAGCTTAGTATATAATTTCATATCATATGATTCTAAAAGTTCACAATATAGTTGTTCTTGTAGCGCTTGCGGTCGAAAAAGGCAATGCCAAGATAATACAGATCGTAGCTTACGCTTGTAAGGTCGCTATCAAGCAATTTCTGCCACATGCGTTTGGCAGTGTCGTTGTAGCCTATGTCCTCTATAATAAATAAGGTGCGGTCGTCTGTTTGTTGCAATGCAGCTTCGAGCAGAGCCTCACATCCGGCTGAAGGACAGATACGCAGCACTTCTATCCTGTCATCAGCTGTAGTCTGCTGCAAATCAGTAATACGACGAACCTGTGTGGCATGGCATCCTCGACCTACATAAGTTGTAATTACATCGTTGCGCTCACAGAAGTCCAACCACAACGAAGCCTGACGGAAGTTGGCTACACGAAAATAAAGTTCCATACGCTTGCGTGTCAACGAATCAAGACGTGGCAGCTCCTTCCGCAACTCATCGTAAGCATAATAAGGATAATGCTCGTTGATGACATAACGGATAAACCGATAAGCCGAGGGCGACTGCACGCCAAAACCACGGCAATACTTGATACGGCGCAGCCAATGCAAATAACGCTGAACTTTATAATTCATAGCGACAAAGTTAATAAAATAATGCTAACAAGCCAAAGAACACTTGCTATATATTGATTATATGTACAGTCAATATAGGAACACTAATGCCTTGATAACAATATAAAGTTCCGTTCAGTGTCACGGAATGTGCGTTCAGTGTCACGGAATGTACGTTCAGTGTCACGGAACGCACGTTCAAAGGCTTGGAACGGAGATTTCAAAGGTAATGTATATAATATGCAAGTGTAATGTATAGCGTGTGCAAAGGTAATATAGCGCAAGTGAAGTCATAAAAAAAAGGGAGCTAAATACGATTTAGCTCCCCAACCATATAAACCATCTATAAACTTTCTTCTCCCAAATGAAGAGAAAAACAAAACCAATATCTCTGAAAACTATTGTCCTAATACTTTTTTCAGCCAAGGCATTATCAGCTCGTGCTTGAAATAATGTGATGGCGGATCTACGTTTGCCGACTTGAAGAATGTGGGCGCATCCATTCCTTCCTGCAATGCCTTGACATCCTTACGATTGGCAGGATCGGCAAACTTGGGATAATGATGACACTCAACATTATGGGGTTTTCCACTTGTTCGGTATGCCGATTGTACAAGATGGAAATCGCGGTCCAATCCTCCTTCTGTGAAGATAATTGGACGCGGGGCAAGCGATGCTGCCACATCCGGGAAGTTGAAGTAATGCCAGTAATTAGGAATAAGATGACGAATGGAGTTAGGGAAGGGACGGCGCATGTTAGCATTGGGCTTTGTCATAACCAATGCACGTTCCTGAGTCTGGCACAGGAAGTCGTTGTACACAAATGCGTAGATGTCCTTATCCAATGCGCCCAAAACCATCATTGGCTCTGTACCCAACGAGAAACCGCTTACCACAATACGGTCCTTGCGAATATCAGGTTGCTGTTTCATCCACTGCAACACCTGCATATCCAGAAACGACGTATAGCCCAACCAATGCCAACCCATTTCGAGCAAGAAGCGCGATACGACATCGTAGTCGTAGTTGCTACCGTTCTTGAAACGTTCCAAGTCGGAAGTCTCACCTGCAGCAGCATTATCTACGGCTACGGCTATATAACCGGCCTTGACCATATCGAGCGCCATGCACACCTTGGGGTCTTTGTAATTTTCATTGAATTTGGCATCTACGCCAGGCTCACCAGCCAATCCTTCCTTGGTACGGCCTGAACCTGGTATGCACAACACAGCAGGTAGCGGCTTCTTGGCATTGTCGGGGCGCAAAACCAAGAAAGTTCCAACAGCCTTAGGCATAGGATAGAACTCCCACTTTTCGAGCGTATAACCGTCACGAGGTTCCGAAGCGATGCGCTTGGGTGCGGGCTGTCCTTTCACCTCGGGAAAGTTCATCAAGTCTGCCATCGCATTGCTCAGACGGTTTTGCCACTCCTTGAATTCCGTCTTCGACATACCTTCCTTGTAAGCACAACGAGGAGTTGTATGCTTCAACATTTCGTGTACTATAGCATAAGTGCTGATTTCGCGTCCGTCAGCACGGTTGGCGTGATTCACAGGATAGTTCTGCGAAACTGCATCTTGAGCACAGGCACCAGCCATACATCCCAACAAGCCGAGTAAAGTCAGTAATCTTTTCATTGTATATTTATTGTATTACTATATTATCGGGTTGAAAGGTTGCGCTTGAGAGTCCCAAGCACAACCTAACTTTATTCACATATCCCAGCATCTGAGAATACCGGGATTATCCATTTTTAACGATCGTATCCCGGCGTCTGTTTCAACTTGGGATCTCCATTCAACACTTCAACGTTAACAGGCCACAACTTCATGTATGTCTGTTTCTCGTTCAGTATTGGAGCATCGCTTCCGTAATGTGCCTTGGCAGAGAATACGAACGGCTTGCCATTAGCATCACGCAATCTGAGCAAATCGAACCAGCGGCTACCTTCACCTACCAATTCCTTGTCGCGTTCCTGCAGAATAGCCCATTCATTTTCAGCAAAGTCACCAGCTGTATATTTATGTGCTGCAAAGGCATCACCATAAGCACGCTGACGAACCTCATTCAAGTAATCGGCACAACCTTGAGGGTTGTTCAAGCCGTTTTCACATTCAGCCAACATAAGCAACACGTCAGCATAACGATACAATGGAACATCTGAATCGTAGTAATGCGAACCACTGGCATTCTGTCCCATCAACTTCTTCCAACAAGCGCCACGAGTTCTTCCTTCAAACAGATACTGGAAGAAAGTAGCATCCAAACGCTTGTCTGCCTGGTCGTAAATATCAATGAACGCTGTCTTGTATTCGTAACGAAGCGGACCAGCTGCAAGCAGACCCAAAGGATCACCACTATAAGGATTGCCCTCCAAATCAGTAGCATTTGTAAACAAAGCTACGTTATAGAACCAGTTGGCTCCCCAGTTTGTAGTTTCATTCTTATCGAAGCGCAAAGACAGAATCATCTCTCTGCTGGTCTTCTTGTCCGAGCTCCACAAATCGGCAAAGTTAGGCAACAATCCGTAATTGCCCTTAATGTTCAGCAAAGCCTTTCTGGCAGTCTGCAGATCTTGATTATTGGCATCAGGCGCATTCAACGAAGCTATCTGGTCGCCTTCTATATTATCATCCAACAAACCTGTAGTAACCTTGGCTGCCCACATATAAACCTTGGCCTTCAGCATCTCTGTTGCATAGTAAGACCATTCGTATTGGTCAACCACCTTCTTACCAGTACGTCCGAAACACTCCTCCGACTTGTTGATGTCAGCCTTAATGAATTCGAGTGTAGCCTGAGGTGTCGCACGTTCTTTATACAACTGAGTAACGTCGATATTGCCCTCTACTATTTTCGGTTCGGTTTCCAGAGGAACACCACCGAAAGTCCGGTACAAATAGAAATAATAATAGGCACGCATACCATAAGCCTGTCCCAGGAAGAAAGCCTTATCTGCATCAGACATATAGCCCAACTCCCGATCTACATTCTTGATGAAGAGGTTGATGTGCATAATGTTGGGATACAAGCCATACCAATCTTCAATACCAGTATTATCCTTGGTAAGCAAATTGTTGGTCATAGGAGGTCCGTACACACCTTCGCCCATTGAAGTCACATCACTTATCAGGAGTTTGCTACGGAATTCACCTAAAGTAACAGGCATCTGGTATTTCTCGCGCAAATCGGCATGCAATCCTGTCATATACATTTCAACCTGCGATTGTTTATTCCAGAAATTGGTTGAGCCGTAGTAATCTTCAGGGGCCAAATCTAGTGAATCGCATGCACTCAAGCCCATTACTCCAGCCAATAAAATTGTATATAATTGCTTTTTCATTTTGATAGTCGTTTAGAATGTTACATTTAATCCAAATACAACAGAGCGAGGCAACGGATAACCTCCATTCTGACTTACGCCATATTCAGGCGAAGCCATGTTCTTAGCTGCAGTAATGTAGCCCAGATTCTGAGCAGTTACCGAGAAGTCAACCTTACTCATACCCAATTTCTGAATCAATGACTTAGGCAATGAATAAGACAAGTTGATTTCACGTACAGCCAAATAGTTGCCCCTATAGCAGTTGATGTCCGAAATACGGTCGTAGTTACGCTTGCCTAAGAAGTCAGCCCAACCATAAACCGGATATTTACCATTCGGATTATCTTCAGACCATGTGTCCTTTACCAACGATATCGAGTTGAAGGTACCCTGCATGTTACCCATGATCCAAGGTGTCTTCCAATAGTGTACCCAGAAGCCCAAAGCATAGTCGAAACGGCAGTTCAATGTAAGTCCCTTCCATGAAGTATTCACATTGAAACCTCCTGTCCAATGAGGAATTGTATTACCCAGTTTCACACGGTCGTAATCATCAATTACACCATCACCGTTAACGTCTTTCCACTTCACATCACCCGGCTGGATTGGAAGTCCCTTCATCTTTTCTGCATCCGACAACTTAGCCCATGCTTCAGGACCATAAAGTACCTTTGCATCGGCACCGTTTTCGGTATAAGTAGAGCGGTCGATCAAATTGCCAGGAATCTCTGATTCACTACGATAGAGACCTTCTGACTTAAATGCATAGATTACACCATACTCACGGCCTTCCTGCAATCCGCCTACCCATTTCTTCTCATAACTTCCATCAACAAGTTTGCGTCCTGTATACACCTGATATGCATCCTGCATATTGTTCGGCAATCCATTATATGGCAAAGATACAATTTTATTCTTGTTATATGCAGTATTCATGCTGAAAGTCAGCTTCCAGTCCTTGGTACGCAACAAATTAGCAGTCAACTCCAATTCGAAGCCTTGATTCTGAATCTCGCCGTTGTTCGAGAGGAAAGAAGAGGCTCCACTATGCGACGGCAAAGTTATCTCAGCAAACTTATCCTGGGTATGACGGTTGTAATAGGTGAAGTTCAAGATATACTTGTTGTTCAAGAATCCCAAGTCAAAACCAGTTTCAAACGTATAAGACTTCTCCCAACGCATAGCCGGATTAGGCAGATCATTCAACATCAAAGGTACTTTTCCGTTGTAGTTGGCAACGGTTCTCTTACTTCTATTCTTCATAATACCATATGAACCCTGCACAGTATAGTAATCCAAGCCCTTGATAACATTACCATTAGCATCAAGAATACCCGAAACATTACCGTTAGCACCATAGCTGGCACGCAACTTTGCATACGAAAGGATATTTGTATAAGGCTCCATAAAGGCTTCACGTGTCAGAATCCAACCTGCTGAAATACCAGGGAAGGTACCCCAACGATTGTCTTTCGGCAACTTTGAATAGCCGTCACGACGCATTACCAAGCTCAACAGATACTTTGACTTATAGTCGTAGTTCACTCTTCCGAAGAACGAAAGAATGCGCTGACGGAAGTGCCATGAATCGATAACACGTACACCAGCAGCTGTCGAAGTATAACCCAAATCCTGGAAATCACTCAACGGTGAGCCATAACCACTGGCAGAGAATCCGCGCTTGTACGAATCATAATATTCAGTACCAAACATAGCATTGATAGAATGATCCTTAGCAATAGTTGTCTGGTAGTTCAATACTCCGTTATAAGTCTGGTCCAACAGACGATCGTGCTTGTTAGAAGTCTGATGACGAGTATCATACTTAGGCCCTGTAGCTATAATGTAATCACCTTTGAATGATTCACGGTCATCATCAAAATAGTACCAAGTACCCGTCATCTTGAAGTCAAGACCCTTCAAAATCTTGAAAGTCAACGATTGGCTCAAGCTAAGCTTACGCATATTATTGTCGTTTTTCAACGCATCTTCGTAAACCTTGACGGTAGTCCAACCACGTGCATATGAAGCCACAGCAGGACCAGCCAACCAATCGCCGTCAGGACTCTTTATACGGAATGTTGGAGGAACAGACAAAGTGGTACTGAAGAAGTTTCCCTCACCAGCATAGCCAGCACCACCATCGTCCCACTTGGAATCGGTGATTGAGAATGAAGAATTTGAAATCAACCAAGGCTTAATCTTATAATCAGCATTGAAAGTCAAGTTCAAGCGTCTGTACCAGTTGTTCGCAGCGTTACCTTCCGAACGATTATAACCCATGCTGGCATAATAATGACCTCTATCGCTACCGCCAGAGAAACTCAAGTTATAGTCCTGGCTAACAGCTGGTGTATTTATATTGTAGTCTCTCAGCTGATTATCACAATATATCAATTTTTTTCCTGTTACGGGATCATCCATAGTTTGCCAACCTTGCTTCAGAAGAAATGCAAGATTATCAGCATAGTTCATAACACCCCATACAGCAGTATTATCCTTATTACCATTCAATACGTTACCGTTTTCGTCGAAATAACGGTTACCTGTACCATAAGGCTGAGTGCCTGATAATGTAGCATCGCTTGCAAATCCGTGCCAACCACCATTCTGGTCTTGCCAAATATGTGAAGAACGATGGAAAGCCGAACGCATATAGTACAGATAATCGTGTGCATTCAAGAATTCATACTGGCTATGGAAGAAATTCAATCCGACCTTAGCCTTTAAGTTAATCTCAGTACGACCTTCTGAACCACGCTTTGTTGTTACCAAAATTACACCATTAGAAGCACGAGCACCATAAATAGCTGTAGCACCGGCATCCTTCATTACTTCCATTGATTCAATGTCACTCGGATTCACATCACTTAATGATTCACGAACCGCACCGTCTACAATGATCAACGGAGAACCACTGCCATCCAAATTGGTACCGCCACGCAATACCAAAGTAGGAGCAGCCTTTGGATTACCACTGGTTTGCTGAACGCGCAAACCTGCAACCGCACCAGACAAAGCTTGTGCAGGATTGGTATGTGCACCTGTATTTAAGGTCGAATTATCAACCTTAGCAATAGAGTTGGTAAGTTTTGAACGTAACTGGCTACCACCATAACCCATTACCACCACTTCATCAAGAGCCTTGGAATCTTCCTTAATGGTGATTGTCAACGGAGTACCGTTGAATTTCACCTGTAATGGAGAATAGCCAATATAAGAAACCTCGATTGTTGCACCCTTTGCAACATCAGAAAGGGTAAATCTACCGTCAATATCCGTGACGGTACCATTCTTTGTACCAACAACTTTTACGCTGGCACCGATAACAGACTCGCCAGTATTATCGAGCACTACACCAGTACAAGTAACGCCAGCTGGGGGGTAATAAGTTCACTACTGCTGGATTGCCGGCAGTAGTAGCAAATGTGCCGAGTGGAGATGCCGTAACAGCTATCGCCACAAGTCCGAGTTTAAAGTTAATAAATTTCATATTGTTAGATTTAGATTTGTTTAAGTTGATAGGTGAACATCACTGGACAAAACCAACATCTACGATGATTCTGAAAGACTCAACAGCATCATCAATAAAGGAATGAATTTGATTTTCATAGAGAGTGTAGTTATAAATAATAATTATATTAATTAGTTGTTAGTATTTAGTAAATTAGAAGCAGTTAGTTAATAAACTTTTTTACTTCTGATTGCAAAGATACATATAATTAATTAAAACCTGCAAGTTTTTCCTTATTATTTTTAAGCATATTTTGATTTAACGAATATTTCAATAGATTATTAAAATAAACAAGGATAAAATGCAAACATGTCTCATTAAAATCAAATTCAAAGCAGTAAATTATGTAAACAAGCCAAAGAACGCTTGCTATAAAAGTAGACAAGATACTCACAACTCGTCAACTTGTCGACTTATCAACTAATAATAATCTATAGCGCATGCAAAGGTAATACTTAGCGCAGGCGATGTCAAGAAAGAATGCAATATATTATTCAAGGTACTGAGTCCACTTAAAAAACAAGGCTCAGTAAGCTATATATTATATAAGGTACGTATATAATAATGTGTAAGTGCGTGGAGGATGTGTACAAATAAAAAAAGGTCTCCAAAGTCGTTAGACCTTGAAGACCCAAAGTAAAGAAGGCAGCCACCTACTCTCCCGCATTGCATTGCAGTACCATCGGCGCAGG
>JAIJMN010000099.1:0-8647 GCA_022735715.1 Prevotella sp. | reverse complement strand
GCCTATACAGGCGGAATGAACGTGGCAGACTACTACATCAACGGCACAAAGCAGGTGGGCGAATGGCGCGACATGCACTGCCGTATCGACGGCGAAGAGGTGAACACGCTGCAAGCCATATTCCTCAGAATATGGAACAAGACTGCCAAGCAGAACATACACGGCGCAAAGTACTTCCGCGGAATACACGGCGGATACTACTTCAAAGGACTCAAACCCGACACCTGCAGCTCTGCCGGCAAGAAGATGGTGGGCATAATCAACCGCGAACCGCGCACGTCGAACAAGATTATACGCACATTCTACACCAATGCCATCAACTATGCGCAGGACAGCATAAAGCTCGTCAACCCCTACCTCACGCTCAACCATACGCTGAAGAAGGCCCTGCGACGGGCTGTGAAGCGTGGTGTGAAGGTGGAAGTGATGGTTTCGGCACACAGCGACATTCCGCTTACGCCCGACTGCGTGTTCTACAACGTACACAAACTGATGAAGCACGGCGTAGACGTGTACATCTACAAACCGGGATTTCATCACACCAAGATCATAATGGTGGACGGACGCTTCTGCACAGTGGGCAGCGCCAACCTCAACTCACGCAGTCTGCGATTCGACTACGAAGAGAATGCCGTGATAATCGACCGCTGCACCACCGCACAACTGTCCAAGATGTTCGACCGCGACAAGACAAAGAGCTTCCTGCTCACACCGAAAAAGTGGAAGAAGTTCCGCACACCGTGGAAAAGATTTGTAGGTTGGTTTGCCCATCTGTTGGCACCGGTGCTGTAAATCTGCCCTTCAGCGGTGGCATACAAACATTCAATAACAACAGACAACAAGACAATGAACATAGAAAACATATTGCAAAAGCTACGCATCGACAGTCTTAATGCGATGCAGGAAGAAACGTCCGACGCCATTCTACACTCCGACAAAGATGTTGTGGTGCTGGCTCCTACCGGCAGCGGCAAGACTCTTGCCTATCTGTTGCCTATCGCCTCGCGCCTTAACGCAAGCAGCGACGAAGTGCAAGCCGTTGTGATCGTGCCCGGCAGAGAATTGGCCCTGCAGTCGCACGAGGTATTCCAGAGCATGGGCAGCGGTCTGCGCTCGGCTTGCCTGTACGGCGGTCGTGCCACAATGGACGAACACCGACTGATAATGCGCACCAAACCACAGATTGTGTTCGCCACTCCAGGCCGACTCAACGACCATATCGACAAGCTCAACATCAACGCCGAGAGCGTACGCTGGCTCGTACTCGACGAGTTTGACAAGTGTCTGCGCATGGGATTCCGCGCCGAAATGCAGAAGGCTTTGGAGAGTCTGCCCAACATAGAGCGCCGAATTCTGCTCTCGGCAACCGACTCCGACGAGATGCCTTCGTTCGTTCGCATGCAGCGCACCATCAACATCAACCACCTCACCGACGAGGAGCAGACACCCGACCGCATAGGTCTGTACACAGTACAATGTCCTGAGCGCGACAAACTCGGCACTCTCGACACACTGCTACGCAGCTTCGGCAATCAGCAGACTATTGTATTCATGAACTATCGTGACGGAGTGGAACGTGTGAGTAAGTTTCTGCGCAGCGAGGGATACGTTGTCAGCGACTTCCACGGAGGCAAGGAGCAGCGCGAACGTGAAGAAGCCATCTACCGCTTTGCCAATGGTTCGGCAAACATTCTCGTCGGTACCGACCTCGCAGCACGCGGACTCGACATTCCGGACATAGCAAACGTAGTACACTACAATCTACCAGTAGGCGAAGACGAATACATCCACCGCGTAGGACGTACCGGACGATGGGACGCAACGGGACGTGCATTCATGCTGATTGGCCCCGAGGAACATCTGCCTGAATACGTCAAGGAAAAAACAGAGGAATACAAAATTGACGACAACAGCAAGAAGCGTGTGCCATTGCCGCGCATGGCTACTATATATATAGGTAAAGGAAAGAAAGACAAGATATCTAAGGGCGACATTCTTGGCTATTTGTGCAAGACATGCGGAGTGGAAGGCAGCGAGATAGGACGCATCGACGTATATGAGCGCTATGCCTATGTGGCCGTAGAACGCAAGACGGCCGACCGCATAGTGAAGATTTCAAAGGGTGCCAAAATCAAAGGAGTGCGCACTATTATAGAGAAAGCGTTCTGATGTCATTCACATCAACATATCCGTGCATAACGGCATAAATCGTAAGGGCCGAAACGCTGCGAAGACCGAGCTTCGTCATGAGGTTCTTACGATGCGATATAATCGTCGGCAGACTCAAATTGAGTTGGTCGGCGATTTCTTTGTTTATATATCCCTTCACCACAAGCGACATCACTTCTATCTCGCGCGACGACAACGATACAGCATTGTCATTGCGAACATGAGCTACCGGCGGCAGATTTCGACCGTTGGCATGGGCATGCTGTTCGAGCATCAGGATGGAGCGAAGCAATTGCTTCTCAGGCAGATTGGTGCAAATGGTGTGAAACGAGCCCAAAGCTGAAGCCTCATCAACGGCTGAGTTTGCAAGAACAATGGTCTTGTGGCGCATCGACTGAAAGAAACCCATATGGGCAAGCACTATGCGCATATCGGCAAAGTAATGAAAATAACGTTCGGGATGGTTTGCCTCAAGTTCGGCAAACGATGCGAACGCGTCAATTTCCATCATCGGCATTACCGACTTCAATAAATGAGTCAACCCCAACACAGCAAGTGTGTTGGGGTCGACGATTGCTATACTTGGCTTTTTACAGATTTCGTTTGTCATTATTTCTTCCAAAAACGTGATGTTATATCAGTGAAATCATCGCCTACAGCACGCTTGTATAGACGCTGATTGGTGGTGCGATCCTTCAGACAACCAAGATGTTCGATATACGGACCGAGCTTTATGTAGTCGAAATCGCGCTTGCGTATGTTCTTCGGAAACTGCTGTCGGCCACTATACCAAGCCACCTTCAGATTCTCATGTTCCCGATGCAGATACTGAGCAAGCTGGCTTACGTACTTAGGATCGGCATCGCCACCCATGAAGCATACGCAAGTAATCTCGCCACCATACTGCTTCATAAACTGGTCGAGAACCATCGGCGTAAGCGGTTGTCCGATATTCTCCCACAGATACTGGCTGTGACAGCCAGGACAGCGGCACGGACATCCGGTGATGTTGATTGACAGCGTCACCTCGTCGGGTATCTCCTGGAAAACGATTCCAGTATTCAGATAATTCAGCATTGTCTATATTCTTATTTAAAGGGATGTTTTTAATCTTGTATTAAACTTAAGCTTCGCTCAA
This sequence comes from Prevotella sp., assembly GCA_022735715.1. Classification (GTDB taxonomy): domain Bacteria; phylum Bacteroidota; class Bacteroidia; order Bacteroidales; family Bacteroidaceae; genus Prevotella. The sequence goes on along the minus strand of JAIJMN010000099.1, from coordinate 5,340 downwards.
CTCCTTGTCTACCTCGGCATAATAACGACGCTTGGCCTCCTCCTGACGAGCCTGCGAGAAGTTGCTCACACGCTTCAGATAGCCGATGATACGTGTCATATAGTCGATGTTTTTGCTATGACATACGGGGCATTCCTTAAGGTATCGCTTGTCGATATGACCACAATCGTTGCAGATAGTGTTAGGAATGTTGAATGTAAAGTAGTTGCATCCTTCCTTGGCAGCGATACGCAGCAACTGGCGATACTGCGGTTGTGAAAGGTGTTCCTCAAGGTTCATATGCAGAGCCGAACCACCTGTGAGGTGCTCGATGTACGGAGCTCCGTGCAACTTGAACTTGTCGACGATGTTGAGCGAAGCGTCCTCAACTACATAGAAGTAGCTGTTGTAGCAGTCGCGCGGTACGAAATAGCCGTCCTCACGGTCCCACTTGGCATGCTTAACACCCACATTCTCGGCAGGAATCATCTCGCAGTTGAACATAACCTCCTTCGACCGATACTGCTTGTTATACTTCTCAACGAGTCCAAGCACTTTCTGTACAAAGTGCAGATAGTCGGGATTGTCGTTGATCTTAAGTCCCATGAACTCTGCTGCTTCAACAAGTCCGTTGACGCCAATCGTTAGATACTGACGGCTCATATTGATGTAGCCGGCATCAAACAGCGGCAACATACCCTGCTTCTGCAAATCCTTAAGGTTCTCGTTGTATGCCAACTGTACCTTATGGCAGAGATCGATAACCTCCGAAAGGTATTCGGCATAGTCAAGACCGTTCTTTACAGCATACTGTATGCAACGGTTGAGGTTGATGGTGAGCACGCTCTTCGAACCAGTAGACACGCCACCGGCACCGAGTGTGTAGCTGAAGCCGTTGTCCTGAATCTCGTTGCGCAAGCGGCAGCATGAGCTCAGCGAGTCAGCATTGTCACTCATATATGTGAAGAACGAGTGTCCCTCAGAGTACATCTCGGCTGTAAAGTCGCCCCACTCCTTGTCAATCACATCGCCATCCTTGGTGAGTAATGCCATGGTTTCAACCGGGAATGTGAGTACAGCCTTAGTACGCTCCTTGTTAAACCACTTCATGAAGCGCTTCTGCAACCATGAAAGTCCTGCCCAATCAGGTCTTGAGCCGTCCGGGAATACAAATTCGCCAAAGAGACTTTCAAAGTATGGTTTGTCATAATAAGCCACATTCCAGAATACAGCTTGATAATTGCGTGCACCAGTAGGCTGATTGATTGAGTAAACAATCTGCTCAAAGCAGTCGGTTATCACCTTATCGATGGTACGCTGTTTAAGTGAGAGGTCAACGACGCGGTCTGGTTCCTTCCAGTAATCAAGACCGTACTCCTTTCCAATGAAGTAGTTGAAGTACATGAGGAACTCCGGTGTAGCGCAAGCACCGCTCAACATGCTCGATACCATGAACACCATATTGACGAATCCGCCACAGAACGACTTGATGTTTGTAGGTGCTGTAGAGTTGCCACCGATAGGGCCTGTACCGTTGACAAGCCACGGATACATTGTTATTGACGCACAATAGTTGGCAAGCGATGTTTCGTCGTTCTTATATATAAAGTGATGTGTGAGCTTGTCGATATACTCATTGGCGAGTTCTTTGCCGTACATCTGCTTGATACGGTCGACAAGCATGCGACGGTTCAAGCGAATAAAGCCTGACTTGGGAAGTTCGCCGATAAGTGTGGCAATGTTTTTATGCTCCACGTTTGCATTTGCGTCAAACTTCGAACCGGTTGCAGCATTCGATGCTTTGCAATAATCTGTCAGGAATTTCAACTTCTCGAGAGTCTCGCGATCTTCATTGTGACGCTGACGATAGAGCATAAACGACTTGGCTACTTTATAATAATCCTCGCGCATAAGAGCCTCTTCCACCTGGTTCTGAATATCCTCTACAGTGATGCCCTCACTTATATTCAAGTGACTGAGAATCTTAGAGATAGCACTCAAATCCACTGGTTCATCTACCGACTGGAACGCCTTGATTATAGCGTTCATTATCTTATCTAAAGAGAAACGGTCTTGCGATCCGTCGCGTTTGGTTATTATAAAATCTTTCATTGTTATATATAGTTTTTTAAGTCAATCTTATCAAGTCATAGCGATTACCAAAGTTACACTTTTTGGAAAACTTTTGAATTTTTCGAAAAGCAAAAGTTCTCCGTTTTGGAAAACTTTCTTTTATTCTTAAATGCAAAAGTTGTTCATTTGATGTCTTGGAAACGACTGCAAAGATAATACAAAAAAACGACACCTATATACACAAACAACAAAAAAAGCGGAAAAATTTTCCGCCTTAAATCTTGTTAATTTACCCACAATTTTACAACTTCACAGAAGATATGTCAACCAAGTTATTAACTATTGCATAAATGGTGAGTCCTGCCGGGCTGTGTATCTGCAACTTACGTGCAATGTTACGCCGATGAGTTATGACGGTGTTTACCGAGATACACAGATGATCGGCAATCTCCTTGTTGGTCATTCCCTGCACAAGGGCAACAATTACGTCCTTTTCACGTTCGCCAAGAGACTCCGAACCGTCTTGGTTACGGCTTATCATATCTGAAATTTTGGCAGTCACATCACTCTGCTTCGACTTGTGCTCAAGACGTCGCACAGCAGGAATGAATATCTGTTCCTCTACCTGAGCATGCAATGCAAGCCATTCCTCATTATTATATATGTCATATAATGTGGCTGAAAGCTGATTGTTGTGCAATCCGTCACTGGGCAGATATTTAATGATGATACTCTTCAATTCACGCAGTTTGTTGCTCTCCTGACTATGATGCTTCGAGTACATGTCAATCTCGAAATCGCCAACTGGTTTGCCTTCAAGCAAAGCCTCAACATAAGGATAGACCACTCTCTCCTCATGGCGCATGTGTGTGGTTATGGAACGCGCATATTCGTCATACAGTTTCATTATAAGACGTGCCAGATTGTCATTTTCGTCAAGCGCTTCTGCAAGTTCCTTGCGTATGAACGGCAACTGGAAGTCAATATAATAGGCATGGCTTGCCTTAAGATACTGCAACAGAGTTGGCATCGACAATCGCGATGCGTCATCAAAATCGCGGTAACCATTAATTGTAAAGTTCACCACCGCAAGGAATGTATATGTGTCTACATGCTGTTCCTCGCACACCTGACTTACTGTCTTATCGCCAAAACCGAGGCTGATGCCGAAGCTGCCAAGGCTCTGCAGAAGGTTGTAGTTGTCCCTGATAAGAGAAATCATCTTGTCCTCGGGCTCATACATTTTCTGTTGCTTCATGTTTGTCTGATTATTACCTGTGTATCTTTTTTACCTAAAAATTATGGCTGTACGATTATTGTAAAACAGCCATGCTATACATTATATTATATGACATGTGCAAAATAACAAAAAAACAACGAAACAGACAATCACTATATGTAGGTATTTTGAATTTTTTATTTACCAAAATTTAGGTATTGCTCACTTTTTTTATTCATAATACCTTTGCATTCGCAAAAAATCATTAAAAAACAAAAGAATTATGAAGACGACTATCGTTACTATGGCTTGCGCTGCAGCAATGTGTTCTCCGCTTGCCATTCAGGCACAGACAGTAGCAGCCGACAGTGTTATGCAGCATGCCAAGGGCAATCGCCTCAGCATTGGCGGTTATGGTGAAGCTGCATTCAGCCGCAATTTCTACAGCGACTCAGGCAACCGCTACAGTTCGGCAAGCAGTCGCAAGAACGATCCAAGCCACGGACGTTTCGATATACCTCATGCCGTTATATATCTCGGTTACAACTTCGGTAAGGGTTGGAGCCTTGGTACTGAGATTGAATTCGAGCATGGCGGTACCGGTTCGGCAATAGAATACGAAGCTGAAGAGGCTATAGAGTTTGAGCAGGAGCAGGAACGCGGTGGCGAAGTAGAACTTGAGCAGTTCTGGATTCAGAAGTCGTTCGGACGTTTTCTGAACATTCGTGCCGGCCATATTGTAGTGCCGTTCGGACTGACCAACGCCTATCACGAACCGCTCAACTTCTTCACAGTCTACCGTCCTGAGGGCGAGAATACCATCCTGCCATGTACATGGCACCAGACGGGTGTGTCGTTGTGGGGTCATATAGGCGACTTCCGCTACGAAGCACAGATGGTTGCAGGTTTGGATGCATGGCAGTTCTCACGCGACCAGTGGATAAAGCCAGGTACAACAAAGCCGTTTGAATTTGAAACAGCCAACAAGTACGGATTTTCTGCCCGTATAGACAACTACACCATACCTGGCTTGCGACTTGGCATTAGCGGCTACTACGGACAGTCGATGCACAACGCCGTTCCTCATGATATGGAGACCGGCAAGAACAAGAACATTAAGGGCAACATCTACCTTGGAGCTTTCGACTTCACGTACAATGCTCACAACTGGGTGGCACGAGGCAATGCAGACTATGGATATGTGAGCGATGCTAAAACCATCAGCGCAATACGCAAGCCTGGCACACAGTACGTGAAGCCATACGAGAGCAATCAGGTATTTGGCTCGCATGCAATAGCCACAAGCATTGAGGTTGGCTACGACATCTTCTCACAGATTGCCAAACTGCGTGCCGACAGACAGAAACTATATGTGTTCGGACATTTTGAGTATTACAACTCATGCATTGGCAGTTCGAAAGAATATACAAGCAAGAAGATTTTCGCCGGTGGCCTTAACTATTACCCCCTGCCGCAGGTTTGCGTAAAGGCAGAATACAGCTACCGCAAGTTCAAGTCGCAGTATAACGATGAGCCAGCATTAAACATCGGTGTAGCTTATCAAGGACAGTTCCTCTAAAAAAACGGATAACCAACAATAATAATAAATAGTAAAAAGATGAAAAAGATTCAGAATTTCGTAATGGCGTTCCTTCTTGGAGCCATGACAATTGGATTTACAGCTTGTAGCAGCGACAATGGCGGCAACGAGGAATTCAACCTTCCTGATGTTGGTCAGGCCACAACATCAATAAGCAGCTCAGACAAGGAGATGCAGAAGGTGGCAAAGAACTACGTGCAGGCAGTCGTTTATCCCACATACCAGGCTCTTGCCTCTAACGCACGCACACTCTATAGCGCAGCACAGACCCTCTATAAGTCGGCTGAGGCTGGCACAATGACACAGGACCAAATTAATGCAGCATGTGAGGCATTCAAGAACACACGTCAGGAGTGGGAGCGCAGCGAGGCATTCCTCTTCGGTTCGGCAACAGACAACCAGCTTGACCCACATATCGACTCATGGCCACTCGACCGTGACGAGCTTGAGAAGGCGCTCAAGAACGAGA
>JAIJMN010000098.1:0-8719 GCA_022735715.1 Prevotella sp. | reverse complement strand
TAATTATATAGAATCCGAATTGCACTTTTTTTTGAAAATGACCTTAATGACTAATGACCTTAATGACTAATGACCTTAATGACCCCTATTGACTGTGTGTTTGATGTCCAACACTGATTCAGCACCCTAAATGCTAATTGCGGGGTGATTTTCACAGCGAAAAATTGGGAGATATGAGGAAAAAAACGTAACTTTGTAGGGTACTTGTAATATAAATAACGACTAAAAACATGCTAAATAATAAACTTTCCATACATAGAATCGGGGGGGGTAATTTTGAGAAATCTCAATTAGCCAAAACTCGTAATGTGCTGACTGAAGGGCGGTTATCATTGTTCGTAGGAGCGATGATGGCCGCCCTTTTCGTGTCTGTTTGCGTGGGTTGCTCCGACAGTTTTCCATCGGGTTCGACCCCTAAAACACCAGAAAACGCAGCCGAATCGTCAAGTTCAAGCAGCGATTCCACCAAAAACGAGCGTGAAGACACCATTATTGTAGACCTTGACCAACTAAATAAATAAGGAGCACACTATCATGGCATCAAGCAACACTGAAAGAGAAGAACTTCACAAGACCATCTGGAACATAGCAGAAGACCTGCGTGGAGCTGTGGACGGATGGGAATTTAAGGCGTATGTCCTTGGAGCAATCTTCTACCGTTACATATCAGAAAACCTTACCAACTACATCAACAAGCTTCAAAGAGACGCTGGCATTGAGGATTTCGACTACTCCACAATGGCTGACGACGAAGCTGAGCAGGCTCGTACAATGATGGTTGAGGAGAAGGGATTCTTTATACTCCCCAGCCAACTGTTCAAGAATGTAGCGGCAGCACCAGAAAAGGATGTAAATCTGAATGAAACCTTGAATAAGGTGTTCCGTGCCATAGAGGCAAGTGCAGCAGGAAAGGAAAGTGAGGAGCAGGTAAAGGGCTTGTTTTCCGACTTCATCATCGACAGCTCGCGCATAGGCAACTCGGTCGAGATGCGCAACAAATGCATAGCTGCCGTATTGACAGCTGTACGCGACATGCAGCTCAGCAAGAAGTTTGCCGACAACAGTATCGACACCGTAGGCGACACTTACGAGTTTCTGATGCAGATGTACGCGTCGAAAGCCGGCAAGAGCGGTGGCGAGTTTTTCACACCTCAGGAGGTGAGCGAGGTGTTGGCACGCATAGCGTCGTACAACAATCCGCACGTACGCAAGGTTTACGACCCTGCGTGTGGTTCGGGCTCACTGCTGATGAAATTTGTGAAATACGCTGGTGATAAAGCCAAGGATATTGAGTTTTACGGACAGGAAATCAACCCCACAACTTACAATCTTTGCCGTATAAATATGTTTCTGCATGATGTGAACTATGCCAAATTCGACATACAGTTGGGCAACACGCTCACCACTCCCCACCACCTCGGACAGCGCTTTGACACTATCGTGAGCAATCCCCCGTATTCTACAAAATGGGAGGGTAAGGGAAATGCCATTCTTATCAACGACGTGCGCTACAGTCCTGCTGGTGTGCTTGCTCCTGCATCTAAGGCCGACCTTGCCTTCACCATGCACATGCTCTACCACCTCAACGAGACAGGCACTTGCGCCATCGTAGAGTTCCCTGGTGTGCTTTATCGTGGAGGTACCGAAAAGAAGATACGCGAATATCTGATAAGGAACAATTTTGTGGACACGGTAATTCAGCTTCCTTCCAACTTGTTTTTTGGCGTTGGAATAGCTACATGCATCATCGTTATCAAGAAGAACAAGAAGGACAACAATATCCTTTTCGTCGACGCTTCTGAACTGTGCTACAAGGACGGTGACAAGAACAAGCTTGGAGAAGAGAATCAGGACGCTATTGTCAATGCCTATGCCGAGCGCAAGGAGAAGCAGTACTTTACGAAACTGGTCAGCAACGACGAGATTCTTGAGAACGATGCCAATCTCTCTGTGTCGTCGTATGTGGAGAAGGAGGACAAGCGCGAGGTGATTGATATTGTGGCGCTGAACAAGGAGATTGAGGAACTGAACAGCGATGTGGCAGAAAGAGCCTTGAAGTTGAATGAAATGATTAAGGGGCTATGAGCAAGATAGAGGAAATGATAAAAAGACTTTGCCCAAATGGGGTGGAGAGGATACCCGTTTGGAGGTATACAGCATGGGATAAAAAATTCAATGCTGTAGACAAGTCTATGCAGAAATCTATCAATAAATACAAATATCTTTTAGCAAAAGATTTAGAAGAAATAAAAGACAATAGCGGAGATATTAGAATTCTCTATACTACAGAAGAAATTGCATACACTACAGAAGAAAAAGCTGGAAATTATATTTCTGAAGGAGAAGTTATTGCAATACCTTGGGGTGGAACTCCGTCTGTGAAGTACTATAAAGGACGTTTTATAACAGGAGACAATAGAATTGCTACATCCACTGATGCTGAGAAATTGAGCAATAAATACCTTTATTACGTACTACTTGATAATATGAAAACTATTAGCAAGTTTTATCGCGGCGCTGGTATTAAACACCCTTCAATGTATTCTATTCTGACTTTAGAAATTCCTCTCCCTCCTCTTACCATTCAGCGCGAAATCGTTTCCGTGTTGGATTCCTTCACCATGCTCATTGACAAGATGAAGCAGGAAGTGGAGTTGAGGAAGAAGCAGATGGAGTATTATAGAGAAAAAATGTTGTCATTTGAAGAAGAAATTAGAAAGCTATCATTTGGTAAGGATTTTACTCTAAAAGCTCGTATAGGATGGCAAGGATTGACAAAAAATGAATATCTACAAGATGGTGAATATAAATTGATTACAGGCACAGATTTTACAACAAATTACACCATTGATTTTGATCATTGTGTTTATGTTAGTAAAGAACGATATGAGCAAGACCCATATATCCAAATAAAAGAGGACGATGTGCTAATAACGAAAGATGGTACCTTAGGAAAAATTGCATACATTTCAGAACTTCCTATGCCTGCAACACTAAATGGAGGTGTTTTTGTGGTTAGAGGTAAGACGGGAAAAGTGACACAACGCTTCTTAAAATATTACCTTATTTCCAATAATTTTAAAAATTGGATTGAACAAAATCACACCGCAGGTTCAATAATGCATCTTACACAAAAGTTGCTTGAAAAGTTCAATATTCCAGTTCCTTCACCATCTACACAAGAAAACATCGTCTCCACCCTCGACGCCTTCGAGCAATACATCTCCAAGTTGGAGCGTCTTATCACTCTCCGCGAGAAGCAGTACGCCTACTATCGCGAGAAATTACTGACATTTGAATAAAACGAACATCTTAAAGTTGAACATTATGGCTGAACAATATAAAATCATTGCCGAGCAAGACAACAGTACGGTTGTAGCTCGCTACGAGACAAGCAAGCGCAAAGGGGATTGCTACCAAAGTGAGGCAGAACTTGAACGCTGGCTAATCGACCAATTGCAGCTGCAAGGTTACGAATATCCACGTATACGCAACGAGCAAGAACTGCTCGAAAACCTTCGTGTGCAGCTTGGCAAGGCCAACGATACCGTATATTCGGACGCTGAATGGAAGAAGATTCTGAAAGAGATTGCCGGCGACACGCTGACAATGGAAGACAAGGCAGCCATGATACAAAGAGCCAACACAGCTGTAGTGATAGAACGCGACAACGGCATAAATGCCAATGTTCATCTTGTTCACAAAGACAATATCTTCAAGAATCGGCTACAGGTTATCAACCAGTATGTGCCTGAGGGTGGCACCCACAGCAACCGTTATGATGTAACAATTCTCGTTAACGGTCTGCCCCTGGTTCATATTGAACTGAAAAAGCGTGGCGTGAGCATAAGGGAAGCCTTCAACCAGATTAACCGCTATGCCCGTGATAGCTTTTGGGCTGGCGAAGGAATGTTCAATTATATACAGCTGTTCATCATCAGCAACGGCACGTATACAAAATATTACAGCAATACCACCCGATACGCACGCGAAAAAGAAGCGGCAGATCAGAAGGGTAAGAAAGTGAAGACACAGAGCAACTCGTTTGAGTTTACAAGCTACTGGAGCGATGCCGAGAACAACCTGGTATGCGACCTTGAGGACTTTACAAAAACATTCCTCACACAACGCACCCTGCTCAATATCCTTACAAAATATTGTGTATTCAATGTAGAACAGGAATTGCTCGTGATGCGCCCTTATCAGATAGCAGCCACCGAGCGCATCCTCTTGCGCATAAAGACAGCACTTAACCATCGTTGGCAAGGCACAAAGAAAGCAGGAGGCTACATTTGGCACACAACGGGTTCGGGCAAGACACTCACCTCGTTCAAGACGGCACAACTTGCCTCAAAGATTGACGGCATTTACAAGGTGGTGTTCATCGTTGACCGTCAGGACCTCGACTACCAGACGATGAAGGAATACGACCGATTCTGCCCCAACTGCGCCAACGGCAATACAAACAGCACTATATTGCTGGGACAGCTGCGAAAGGAAAAGGAATCGAAGATAATAATCACCACTATACAGAAGATGGCCTCCCTGTTGAGAAAGAAAAAAATAGAACAGGAAGTGCTTAATGAAACGTTTGTGTTCATCTTCGACGAGTGTCACCGCTCGCAGTTTGGCGAGATGCAGAAACTGATAAAGCGCAACTTCAATAAATACATAATGTTTGGCTTTACAGGCACTCCTATCTTCGGAGTAAACGCAAGTACTGTGAAGGGCAACGCAATGACCACGGCTGATGTGTTTGGTGGCGAGCTTGACCCTAAGGGCAACCACACAAAGCCCCTACACACCTACACCATAATAAACGCCATCAACGACCACAATGTGCTGAAATTCAAGGTGGAATATCATGCGCAAATGGCAACTAAGGCTGACGGCAAGAAGGTGGAGAACACCAACTATCTTGACCAGGGGCGTATTGCTACAAACGTGAGCTATCTGCTCAAACACTTCGCCATCAAGACCAAGCGCACAAGCCTATGGAATACTAAGGTGCTGACAAATGTGGAGGAGGTGGTGAAGAACTTCAAACGCAAGAAGGAAGACCAAATGAAGGATGAACGTGGAAATCAAAGCCAATCTGGCTTTAACTCTATCCTCGCCTGCGACAGCGTACAGATGGCAATGGAATACTACAAGGAGCTGGAGCGTCAGATGGCGCAGCCCGGAGCCGAGCAGTTGCGCATAGCCACCATATTCACAACACAACCCAACGAGGCAGAAGACGAGAACGGCACCATTGAGGAGAACCCCGAAGACGTGAACGGTCTTGACGCAACAAGCAAGGAATTTCTGGAGACGTGTATAAAGAAATACAACAAGACGTTTGGAACCTCGTACGATACAAGTGCGGAGAAGTTTCAAAACTATTATAAAGACCTGTCGTTGCGCACGAAGAACAAGGACATCGACATACTTATTGTCGTAGGAATGTTTCTCACGGGTTTTGACGCCAAGTGCATGAACACGTTGTGGGTGGACAAGAATCTTAAGATGCAAGGATTGCTGCAAGCCTACTCGCGCACAAACCGAATACTCAACGCATTCAAAAACTGTGGCAATATTGTGTGTTTCCGCAACCTTGAAGATGCCACAAATCGTAGTTTCGGGCTCTTCGGAGACGCCAATGCCAACAGCATAATTCTGATGCGTACGTTTGAGGAATACTATAACGGCTACGACGAGGACGACAAACACATCGACGGCTACCGCGAACTGGCAGAGGCGTTGCTGAAGCTGTATCCCTTGGAGGAACTCAGCCCCTCTATTGCCTATGAGAAGAAAGTGGCTTTCGTGCGCCTGTACGGACATTTGCTTAAATCAACCAATATTCTTGTAAGCTTCGACCAGTTTAACCCCGAAACCACTGAGGAGCGCAATGCTGTGCGCATAATAAAAGAGGGCGAGCTGCAAGACTACCAATCGTGGTACCTTCTATTCCGTGACGAGCTGACAGGAGGCGGTAACGGTGGTGGAGGCGGCAACAACGGCGGCACAGGAGGCAAAGGCACCGAAGGTTTGGAGTTTGAGATGGAGCTGATAAATCAAGTGGACATCGACATTCCTTACATCCTGGCTCTTGTCAAGAAATATCACGACAGCAACTGCGAGGATTCGGAACTGCTGAAGAGCATCATAAGAAGCGTGACGTCAAGCCCACACCTGCGCGAGAAGAAAGACATTATCGATGGTTTCATCCAGACCGTCAAGCCCAATACAGACATCGACATATTTGATGAATGGCAAAAGTTCGTAGCCGGAAAGCGTGAAGAGGAGCTGTCTGAAATCATTAATGCCGAAAAGCTGAAAGAAGCCAACGCCCGCAATTTCATAGACAAGGCTCTGCGCGATGGCTATGTTGAAGAGAACGGAATGGAGATAACAAAAGTGCTGCCACCAATGCCTGTTTTCGGAGCAGGCAAGATGAGGGAGCAGAAAAAGAAATCGGTGATAGAGAAATTCAAACGATTTATCCAACGATTCAGAGATTTATAAATATAAGAGATTAAAGAAAGAAACTGATAAAACAGGAGCCTATCCCTATAGGTAGGTACACAATAAAGCGTTGTCAGCAATGTGATCTTATCGCTCAGAAACGACCAAAATTCTAAAGAAGATAAGCATAACTCCAAGGATGACAACAAGCGGCGCTCATGTGTGTAGAGTTGATAACTTCTACGACGTGGGCAATACTTGTATATACAATCTGGAGTTAAGGGCTTTGGTCGGCCTCTGAGCGATGATTGCGTATGGGTGTTTGCCCACGCTTTTTACGACAATGGTAAAAATCAAGACTAAATACCTAAGAAACCTGGAATCGCTACAGACAGCGTATTCCAACTGCTATGGCGACTGTGTTGACGATATTAGGATGCTCAAACTCTCGCTGCTGATTGCTATGTTCGAAAGCGGCGACATGTTTGAGAAGTTAAGCAATCAGCTTGAAAATAGCTTTATTATCGACATCGACCGCGATGTGGACTATCTGTTATGGGGCAATACTGCGACTTGGTATGCTTTGAAAACGAAAATCGCAAGCTCTGGTTCTCCTCTAAGCTACGAAACTTTGTGCAAGGAAGAAAAGATTTCGCTAGCCAACCGACTTGCTGACATGATGCCGCCTGAACCAGAAACAGCCACTGACTACATCAAGAATGATAAAGACTTGTATAATACAGACTCGATAACGTATTCGGAAAGAACGAAGTTTAGGGAAACAATCAATAACCTGAATAACGAAAATGTATTTAATACTACTTTGCTCGACTACGCAATTGATAATGCAATGAAGAGATTGTGTAATACCTTGTGCAATATATCTAAGTTGATAGATAAAAGGAAAGATAACAAATACTACGAATCACTATACAAAAATCAAGTGTTTACCTACAACAATATAATTGGTGAGGCAGTAAAGGGCAAATACACAGAATGGAAAAACCGTTTTTGTGAAGACGATATAAACGACGACTCCATAAAGTCGCATGTTGAAGAGGCTATTGTTGAGCTTCTGAAGGCAGGAGTGTTTGACGAGATAGAAGTAAACACTACGAGCAGGAGAAATCCTGATTTTAAAAAGGAAATTGATTTTGAAGATTATGATATTCCTAAGAAAAAGAAGCCATATGAATTGTATGCTCGATTCAGAGGCTTTTACACTTTTAGAAACGGCTTGTATACCGTTGACGAAGCGAAAGCAGGACGACTTCTTGTAAAGCTAAGAAAAGATGTTGACAAATTAGAAGCCTTTTTTACGTTTCAACAAACACTTAAGCATGCCTACAACGACATCAAAGCAATGCGTAAGGAAAAGGAGGTGTGCAGCGTATTTGAAGATATAGACTTTAGCAAACTGGAGTGTAGATTTAGTGAGGAGCAATTGAAAGCATCTGGCATAAAACAACACCCTGATATTGTGCTTGCCTTAATTGACCATATGTGTGATGAAAACACACAAAAAAGTTATTGGTTTACGTTTTTCGTTGTACTTCTGCAAATAGAATGGATAGATGACAATGTCGGCGCATTTTGTAACAATATGAAATCACTCTTTGATGTTAAGTTGGACAGGAGTGCTATGAACAAGAAAAGAAATGAAGATTGCATGAATATAGAAGAATGGTCTGAGGCTGATAGTCGTACAAAGAGAAAGAAAGAGTTTGGACTTAAGTTCAAAACATATATTGATAAGTATTTAGAATATTGGCACAATCTGGCTACTTATGATCTCACGTATTGAATATGCTATTATGGACTTAATACCACAAAATCTTAGGACTTAATACCACAACAGAAAATACTTTATACCACACGCAAAATAGTTAGCACCACTCGTACCACAGGGTATGGGTGGTGCTTTTGTTTTCTTCCTACTTTTGCAACTGTCGAAAGGACAAGAGCTCGACACGTTGTCGGATTCTTTATAATCCCTTCGCATATAAGAAACAATGAACGCAAAAATCATGAGAGTAGTACAGCAGAGCGAGGCTTTCGCTGTACAGAGCCAAAAGACAGAGAACGGACAGACTATGAAGTGCAACATCATCCTTCAGGAGCTTGGCGGAAAGTACGAAAACCAGTATGTGGCGGCTATGCTCGGCAATACGGCAGGATGCCTGTTCAGTCCGGGCGACCTCGTGGCTGTGACGATGAGATTCTCGACGAGGGAGTATAATGGGGCACACTATCAGGATATACTGGTGAC
>JAIJMN010000388.1:0-1208 GCA_022735715.1 Prevotella sp. | reverse complement strand
GGATTGATTTCTGTGCCGAGGTCGCAACCTAACAAGACAAACGGGTAGCTTACTTTGTCATAATCTGTTTGCTCCAGTTTGTCTTTGTCTAAAAGGATAAGAATGTCCCAGTCTGAATCGTTGCGAGCGTCACCTCTCGCTCTTGATCCATACAATATAGCTTTGCTACCTGATGGAATAGCAGATTTAGCTATATCTTTTATCTTTAATATGGTCTTATCGTCTGTTGACATAAGCTTAATCTTTTATGATGGTAAAGATATGGTAAAAAAGCGAAAGCACAAAACTTTTCTCTCAAAAATTGGAAACTATCCTCGAAAAAGTGTAGCTTTCTTTGATTCTATTCCTCGAAAATCTGTCATAATGAATCACCTAAGTTATGCTGTACTTGGGAGATTCTTATGCTTTTTTGAGGCTTATCATCGAAAAAGTGTTGTTTTTGTTTGTTTTTATCATCGAAAAAGTGTATCCTCCTTCAGAAATCCGCAAAATGTCTGGTGTAATCTAACAAGATAAATGTATCGTTAAGGAATGACGATGCGGAACGTGGTGATGCCTTGCGCTTTGTCTTGATGTAGCGAAAGGCTGCCTCCGCTTACTCGCATGATTTGGCGTGATAGGGAGAGACCGATGCCGCTTCCTTCGGGTTTAGTGGTGAAGAAAGGAATGAAGATGTGGGAGGCTATGTCGTCGGGGATTAGACCGGCGTTGTTGCTCACGTCGATGATGACAGCTTCCTGCTCATTGGTGTAGGCATGAAGACGGATAGATGCTTTGGTTGTAGGTTCGGATTGTAAGCCATTAAAGGCTTCTACGGCGTTCTTCAAAAGATTTGTCACTACGTGTGAGATGAGGCTCTCGTCTGCATAAGCCAATAAGTCCTTAGGTGCGACCTCTATCTCTACTTCATGATTGCAAAGCATTGCCATACGTTTGAGGAACGGCTCCACATAGAAGAGGGCGGGTTGAGGCTGGGGCACATGAGTAAAACGGCGATAGTTGTTGACGAATGCCAAGAGTTCGGTTCCGGTTTTATGTATGGTTTCCAAGCCTTGCTTCAATTTTGCTTGCTCTGCAGATGACGATTTGGCAGTATACAGTTCTTCGCTATTGAGTTCTTTCAGTAGGGTCTCGCTGAGTGAAGTGACAGGTGTGATAGTGTTCATGATTTCATGAGTGAGCACACGAATCAACTTAATCCATGAGTC
>JAIJMN010000387.1:0-1211 GCA_022735715.1 Prevotella sp. | reverse complement strand
CATTGCGGCTCTGCCGCAACCAATTCAAAATTCAAAACTCAACATTCCTCATTGCGTGCTTAGCACGCTTCGTATTCTCCAAGTATCTTGAGCGAGCGTGTCAGTGGAATTATTGCATCGATGCTCTGACGATAGCGTGTCAGATTGTCGAACGTCAGGTCGACGTAGAACAGATATTCCCATTCACAACCGATTACTGGCAGCGACTGTATCTTCGTGAGGTTAATGCCATAGAACGAGAGAATTGTCAGCACCTTCGACAGCGAACCTTCCTCGTGAGCCACATGAAATACGATGCTCGACTTGTTGGCCTTCTCAAGCCGACGGAGGAAGTCGGCCTTGTTGGGATTGGCTACCACCAGAAACCTTGTGTAGTTATGCTTGTTGTCCTGTATCTGGTCTTGCAGCACCTTCAGTCCGTAGAGTTTTGCAGCCGAAGCGTTGCAGATGGCAGCCCATCCCTTACACTTGTACTTAGCTATGTACTCTGCCGAACCAGCCGTGTCCTCAGCCTCAACCGCCTTTATGTCGGGATGATTGGCAAGGAAAGCGTTGCATTGTGCCAGCGCCACCGGATGAGAATGTACCTCGGTAACCGTCGACCAGTCGTCGTCGGGCAGACAGCAGATGCAATGCTCGATGTGAAGCTTATACTCGCCCACCACCGTTGCACCCGAATCACGCAGCAACTGATAGTTGTGCAGCAAACTTCCGGCTATCGTGTTCTCTATCGCCGTCATGCCAATCACGGTAGGGTCGCGTCGCATATTCTCGTACACCTGCTCGAAGGTGGCACAGCAAATCAGCTGTATCTGCTCACCATGGAAGTACTGATGGGCGGCGATGTCGTGGAAAGAGCCATGAAAGCCCTGTATAGCTATTCTCTTCATTGTATTAAATTAAAAAACCCCGCTTTCACGTTTATGTGAAGCGGGGTTCGTATATTATTTACTATTTATACTCTCTAACCTAAGTCTAAATTTGCACACGACTTACCGCTTCACAATTTCTTGTAAAGTAAAAGTAAAATCGATAAATGTATGCAAATACGTTATTCATAACTTGGTTCTATTTTTGTTTTGTGCAAATGTAAAACAATTATTTGTTACACACAAATTTTTAGCGATAAAATGTCAACAAAAATGAACTTTTCCTTACAATTCCACAAAAAGCGGAAAATAATATAAGATTACACCTTATTATATATATAG
>JAIJMN010000097.1:0-8864 GCA_022735715.1 Prevotella sp. | reverse complement strand
TAGTAAATGTTTATGAATCAAGCATATACAAAGCTATTTTTCTAATGGCGGTCATTAGAAAATGACAAGAAGCTTTTTCTAATGACCGATTTGGGTTTAATTATTCAGCAGGCTGCTCGTCGGCCTTAGCCTTCTTGGCAGTAGGCTTCTTTGCAGCTGGAGCCTTCTTCGGAGCAGCAGCCTTTGCAGGAGCCTTTGTCTTCTCAATCTTAGCACGGAGCTTCTCCTCTGCAGCTTCAATCTTCTCAATCTTAGCCTGAAGGCGAACTATCTCCTTGTTCTTCATCTCAATCTCCTCATCCTGATTCTTTATGGTTGTGAGCAGTGAGCTGAGCTCTTCATTGTCTACATCATCAGGATAGAGTGAGTTTACACGTGAAATGAAGTCGCCAAGAATGTTCATATAGTTAGTGAAAGCATCAAACGGACTTGAATAGATGCCACGGTTGATTCCAACCTGCGACGGCTTTGTAGTCATCTGACGGAAATTGTTAGATGCCTGCAGATAGTCCCAATCCAGATTGATGCGCGGATCGTTAGCAATACGAACGCGGTCGGCTACGCTATAGAGCTTGTTGAAAGCCTCACGCTGCATCGGATTACCAAGCCAGCAGCTACAATCACGCTCCTCGTCATTCCATGACAAAGTATCGGGAACGTCAACAGCACTAACACTCTGGAACGAATCGCATATCTCAGACGGTGTAGAGAATGTCACGCCACGCTGCTTGGCACACTCTGGCAATGCCTTGAAGAAGTCAAGAATGTTGCTTGACAGAGGCTGTGCAATACCAAGAGCAGAAAGCTCCATGAAGATATTGATTACCTGCTCGCCCTCAGGAAGGTTGGCAATACGGTCAATATAGTTGTCGGCGAAGAGTGGATAGCCCTCCCAATCGGTGTTGCTGAAGCGCAATGAGATATCATCGCTGAAATTAACGTTGCGCAGAAGGAGCTTGAGATTAGGAGCAAGTGCGCAGTTATATACATAGTTAGGAGACTTCCAGCCGAGGACGTGGCGCGCTCCCTCTGAGAGCATACCCTTAAAGCCCATCTGTGAAACCTGCAAACCGATGTCATCACTATAGATAAGCGAAGAGTTACGCAATACCTTAGGAGTCTGACCGAAGTATTCCTCCATCTTTGTACACTGGCGCTTTACCTCAGCTGCGAAGCTCTCCTCATTGGCGAGCGAAGCAAGACCGTGTGAATAAGGCTCAGCGAGGAACTCTACACAACCGGTCTGGTTGAGTTCCTGAAGCTTCTCAAGCACCTGAGGAGCATGGATTTCAAGCTGTTCAATACCTACACCCGACAAAGAAAAAGCTACCTTAAAGTAGTTGCCATGCTCCTTAATCATGTCGAGCAGCGCATTGAGCGCAGGCATATACGAACGTTCTGCTATGTCAGAAATGAGACGCTCGTTCTCATAATCGTCGTAATAGTAGTGATCGGTACCGATGTCGAAGAAACGGTAGCGCTTCAACTGGATATTCTGATGTATCTCGAAGTATAAACAAATAGTTTTCATTGTTGCTTGTCGTTTAATGGATTGTTGTGTATTTATTGCTTTTATGCATTACTATACATTGTGTGTTACACTTATTAGGCTTAAAGACTGCTTGAAAGAACACGCTCGTACAGATTCTTGATGCGTGCGCCAACCTTCTCCCATGTAATCTGGTCGACCTCGTTCTTGCCCTCATCCTGCAGATAATGGAACAATGAGTCGTTATGACAGATTGCATAGATGGCGTCGGCAAGTGCGTGGATGTCCCAGTAGTCAACCTTGATACAGTTGTCGAGAATCTCTGCACAACCAGACTGCTTAGATATAATGGTAGGCGTTCCGCACTGCATTGCTTCGAGAGGCGAAATACCAAACGGTTCTGAAACCGATGGCATGACGTAAACATCAGAGTCTTTCAAGCACTCATATACTTGCTTGCCACGCATAAATCCGGGGAAGTGGAAACGGTCGGCAATGCCACGTTCAGCAGCCAAGTAAATCATAGCATCCATCATATCGCCGCTACCTGCCATACAGAAGCGCACGTTGCGTGTACGCTGAAGCACCATATTGGCAGCCTCGACAAAGTACTCCGGACCCTTCTGCATTGTGATACGGCCAAGGAACGTTACTATCTTATCCTTACCAGTATGGTCGGGACGTGGTATATCCTGCAACTCCTGGCGTAACGGATAAACGGCATTGTGCATAGTGAAGCACTTGCGCGGATCCTGATGATACTGGTTGATAACGGTCTGACGTGTCAGTTCTGATACGCACATGATGCAGTCGGCATTGTCCATACCGTCCTTCTCTATAGCATAAACGGTCGGGTTTACCTTACCACGCGAACGGTCGAAGTCGGTAGCGTGTACGTGAATACATAATGGTTTGCCACTTACATGCTTGGCATGTATACCAGCTGGGTATGTCAGCCAGTCATGAGCGTGAATAATATCAAACTCCTCAGTGCGAGCTACTACACCGGCAATGATGGAATAGTTGTTGATTTCCTCATGCAGGTTAGACGGATAACCACCGGCAAATTCCATACAGCCAAGGTCGTTGACATGCATGCTGTTGAAGTCGGCATAGATATGGTCGCGCAGACGATAGTAGTAGTCGGGATCCATAACATTGGATATGCGGCTCTTTACATAATCGTAGTCGACATCACGCCATGCAATAGGCACACAATTCATAGCAACAATACGGCAAGCGCTGCGATCCTCGTCGCCAAACGGGTGCGGCAAGCACAATACTGTCTCTACATCGCCCTGGGCATGAAGTCCCTGTGAGATACCAAAGTTAGCGGTAGCAAGTCCACCATATACGTGAGGAGGATACTCCCATCCGAACATTAATACTTTCATATTTTTGAATCCTCCTAATTTTTAATATTTATATTTTTCCAACAGTTCAAGCGTACGAAGCACCTCAGCTACATTCATAGCAAACGATATTGCTCCACGTCCGCTGAACGGTGGGTTGCCATCAAACAGTTCGGGGATAGTTCCAATGCAGTGCTGCACCATTTCATCCTCGTAACCTACCATCTGACGCTCAATGAACGACAAACGTGTGCGCTTGTAAATCTTCAAGCAAGCCTCCATATAGAATCCTCCAAGCCAAGGCCATGCTGTACCCTGATGGTAAGCATAGTCGCGCTGTGTCTGCGGACCAACATACATCGGGTTATATCCGCCACTCTTAGGTGAAAGCGAACGCAGACCCTTAGGTGTAAGGAGTTCACGTGTACATACATCAAGCACTGACTTCTGCTGCGCCTGGCTAAGCGGAGAATAGTCGAACGCAACGGCAAATATCATATTAGGACGAACACTCCAGTCGGGCGAGTCAAGCGGTTCAACATAATCGAACAGATAGCCATACTCATTGACAAATGTATCGACGAACGAACTGCCACACAACTCGGCACGCTTCTCAATTTCAGCGGCAAAAGTCTGATCGCCATACTCGGCAGCCATTGAAGCGCAGAACTTGAGAGCATTATACCACAATGCGTTGAACTCAACAATATAGCCAGTACGCGGCACTACCGGACGACCATTAGCAGTTGAGTTCATCCATGTCACGGCATGATCCTTGCCTTCTGAATACAACAGTCCGTTGTGACGCAACTGCAAGTTAGGATGCTTATCGTCTACAATATACTGCAAGATATCGTAGAGTAACTTGCCATACTTGCGATTGCACTTCTCACGACCTACGTGCTTAGCATACTGCTGTATAGCCCATACAGCCCAAAGCAACACATCGGGCTGCTCCATCTCGTAAATCTTTACAGTGAGAGGCTTGCCTTCCATAAACTCATAAAGACCGCGTGCTGCTGTCTCCATAACGAGTTCGAAGTAGTCTTCTTCCTCAATAGAAAGCGTAAGACCTGGAAGAGCGATGAATGTATCGCGTGCACGGCACTTGAACCAAGGATATCCGGCAAGCAGATAACGCTCGTCTTTGCTTGTACGGTTGTGGAACTGGTGTGCAGCATTGATGAGACAGTGGAGGAAATTGTCACGCGGTGAGCGCTCGTCAACTTCTTTGGTGAACAGAGCCTTCAATCCGCCAGTCTTGCACTGTGTTGTTGAAGCTGAGAATACAATGCTCTCGCCCTTCTTGATGTCCATCTCGAAAAATCCGGGAACATAGAGATCCTCATTTGAAGCATAGCCACGCTCCTGCTCCTTAGGATATTCTACGCCACGATACCAATCGGGCTGGAATACGAAGTTGTTGGCTTTGCTGAACTGCATGTACAAGTATGGGTAGCCAGCATACATACATGTGCGTATACCATTCTCCACCTCGCTATAATCGCGAGATGCCACTGAATTCTCATGTGTAAACTGACGCACACTACGGAATGCAAGGAACGGACGGAAGCGCAATGTCGTTGCCGAATGGGCATCAACAAGTGTGTAACGAATAAGGATGCGATCCTCATAGTGCTGGAACACAACTTCTTTCTTTAGTACCACACCACCAACTCGGTACAATGTTGTGGGCACTTTGTCACAATCAAATTCCCTGATGTACTTGTGACCTTTAGGACTGAAGTTATTGCCCTGATACTTATGAAGACCGAGGTTGAACTCCGCTCCATGCTGTATCACTGTAGCGTCAAGCGACGAAAGCAACACATGATTCTCGTCGTCAAGGCCAGGTACCGGCACCACAAGCAGACCGTGATACTTACGTGTATTACAGTCGACAATTGTGGAACACGAATACGCTCCCGAACGGTTTGTACGGAGCAACTCACGAGGCAGGGACTCCTCGAGGTTGGTCATCAGAGCTTTTTCGAATCGAAGATAACTCATAGATTTAATTTAAGGTTCATTATTAGTTCGTAATTATAATATCCATATGGCTCATCAACCATCAAGGTCGGAAACAACAAATCAGTAGTATGACTTTCAGGTTTAAGCCAATGAGCTTGCGCTCGGCAGTAGTCTTAAGATAAAGGCGTTAGCTGCCTTACGAAATCAAAGGTAATAAAAATATAATTACGCACAAAAGAAATAAGTCTATATTTAAAAAAAACATGTTATTTAGCATTTTTTGTGCTTAAAATGCCCTAAAAACATATTCACGGCAACAAAATTAAAGCAAAAAAGCGTAACTTTGTATTGCAAATAGGATAGCTTAAAGTCAATAAAAAAAACACCATACGCTTATGCCAATAGAAACACTTCTGAAAAGAGACATTGCCAACAGCATTGCAAATATATGGCATTGCAACAACGCTTATTGTGTCAACAAAATTCAACAGAACCTCACAGTAAGGTCATTCAAGCGAAACGAACTGATTTATCAAGAGAACGAGACTCCTACCCACATCCTTTTCCTCGTCAATGGTATGGCGAAAATCATAAAGGAATGCGGTATGGGACGCTCACAAGTTGTGCGCATTATCAAAGAACAATCATTCATGGGATTTCGCGCTTTCTTCGCACACGAACGCAATATGACATCTGCCTTAGCACTTGAAGACTCTACCGTGGCAGCATTGCCGCTCGACATAATGGTAGAACTGATTGAAATGCATCACAGCATTACCGATTACTTTATTACCATCCTTGCAACTACTCTCGGCGAAACCGACAACCGCTTTGTTACTATCACCCAAAAGCATATACGCGGCAGATTGGCCGAAACGATTCTTGGGCTTAAGGCAAACTATGGAATTGAGAACGACGGAAAGACTCTCAACGTGATAATGAATCGCTACGACCTTGCATCGCTTTCGAATATGAGCACAAGCAATGCCATACGAACATTATCTTCATTTGCCACCGAGGGACTGATAGAGATTTCAGGAAGGAAAATAAGGATTCTCAGCGAAGAATATTTGGCAAAGATTTCAAGACTTGGATAGACACATATACAAGGCTGTTATACCTATTATATAACAGGATACATTTTATATTAATACTAAATCGCACTTTATATTAATTCTAAATCGTACTTTATATTAATATTAAATCGCACTTTATATTAATATGAAATTGCACTTTATATTAATATGAAATACACCTTATTATATATAAGGCACACGCCATATTTAATAAGAGATAAAAAAATGATGAGGAAGTGGCATTAGTCGAAAAGATAGAAGCAAGAATAGCAATTGACTTATGCCACCTCCTCATCGTTTTTTTTATTCCGGAATAAGGAAGTTTATCACTTCCTGCTCAACAGTAATAGTAAACGGGCCAGCAGGAGTACGCATCAGTCTGCCGTCAATACCAACCAGAGCCTTGCGTGCCTCAAGCACTTCCACCTTGCGAGTGCGGTAAGGATGCACACTCTTATGATTGAGGAACTTGCCACGCACAAACAGATATATTCCCTCAAGCAATTGTGTCATTCCGGGATGATAGACCACGCTGACATCAAGCAATCCATTATATGGCACCGCATTGGGGGTTTGTCCGTAGCCCGTAGCATTGCCCACACACATTGTCATGATGCTGCGATTAAGGTCGTCGTTGTTTATCTTGACATGCATGCGATATTCAAGACGCTGGAATATCATAAGTATAAACGACATAATGAACGACAGCGTACGCGAACCTGAATAATGACGTGTCTGGCGACGCAAGTTCATTATCGTTGCAACGAGTCCGATATTGATACAATTAAGGAAGTAGCGTCGACAAGCCTCACCATGCTTGTTGGCATAGCGGATGCACCCAAGGTCGATCTTGCGCACACGGCGCTCCTTCAACCATTTAATTATCTGGTCGTAGTCGTCCTCACGCAATCCCCAAAAGTGAGCGAAGTCGTTCATCAGACCATTGGGTATCACACCAAGTGCCACCCTTTCACGATCATTGCGGTCGGCTTGCATCAGACAATTTACTGCGTCATTTAGAGCCGAGTCACCGCCAACAACCACTATCGTACGATAGCCGTTGTTTATCATCATCTTTATGAGACGATCTACGCCTGCCGAACTCTCGCTCTGCACAAAATCGTACTCTACGCCGTTAGACTTCAGACATGATTCAATCTTCTCCCAGCGACGTTTTGGGCTTCCAAACATTTCATGCTTCGGGCAATAGAGTATGCCCCAACGGTTATCGTTTATCATAATCGGTTCGTTTTATTAATAATTTCGGGAATTCAAATGTCCCAATATATCTTTCATTCATTCATAAGTGACAATATCGCCTCAACCTTTTCATCCATCGGTTGTGCTGCGTCTATCCAGTGGATTGTGTAGCCACGCCTTTCCATTCCGCGGAACCACGTCATCTGACGCTTGGCAAACTGATGAATGGCTATCTCAAGCTGGCGGAACATATCTTCGTAACTTGTCCTTCCAACCACATATTCGGTCACAAACTTATACTCCAGTCCGTAATATATAAGGTCGTCGGGATTCACTCCGCCGTCAATCAGACTGCGTATTTCGTCGCACATTCCCTCTTCAAGACGCGCCTTAAGTCGTCGTGTAATCTTCTCGCGACGCAGTTCACGGTCTATATTTATGCCTATGACAAGCGAATCCACCGGAGGCATCAGCCGTTCGGGTGTAGGATTTTCAAGATTATAAGTCTCAATCTCAATGGCACGTATTGCACGCTGGGCAGTATCCACATCGGTGCGGTTGTGCATATTCGAACCGTTCTTTTGCTTCAGCTCTACAAGCATCTGCGTGAGTTCATCGAGCGACTTGCCTTCAAGGCTCTCCCTCAGCTGCTGATTTTGCGGCACTGGCGACAGACTGTATCCGCCAAGCACAGCCTCGATATACAGTCCGGTTCCGCCGCACAATATTGGCAGTTTGCCACGACTGCGGATGTCGTCGTATGCCGTGTGAAAATCCTGCTGATACTGAAACAGATTGTACTTTGTTCCTGGCTCGGCAATGTCTATAAGATGATAAGGGATATGGACGTCGCCGATAGTATAGTCGGCCAAGTCCTTGCCCGTGCCGATATCCATACGACGATACACCTGGCGCGAGTCGGCACTGATTATCTCACCACCGGTGCGCAATGCAAGTGCAGCCGCAACCGAAGTCTTTCCGCTTGCCGTTGGTCCGAGTATGGTTATCATTTTATGGTTTTGCATATTGTCAATAGCTTTGCTGGACATTACAGATTTATATTTGCTTTAGCTTCAAAGTACAAACTTACAAAAAAAATCTTACACCCCAAATATTTAAGCAAAAAAAAGACCGCAGGGCAAAATGCCTCGCGGTCTTTATTTTATGGTTTATGGTTCAAATGAATTAACCGTTAACCTTCTTCATGTGTGCGATGAGCTCGAGAACCTTGTTAGAGTAGCCGATCTCGTTGTCGTACCAAGAAACTACCTTAACGAACTTGTCTGTGAGATATACACCAGCGTTTGCGTCGAAGATAGAAGTCAAAGTGCAGCCGAGGAAATCAGAAGAAACTACAGCATCCTCTGTGTAGCCGAGTACGCCCTTGAGTTCGCC
The DNA here is from genome assembly GCA_022735715.1 of Prevotella sp. Lineage (GTDB taxonomy): Bacteria > Bacteroidota > Bacteroidia > Bacteroidales > Bacteroidaceae > Prevotella. The sequence continues at coordinate 381 of JAIJMN010000097.1, read as the reverse complement.
CTCAGAAGCCTCCTTCATAGCAGCGCAGATATCCTCCTTAGTAGCAGCGTTCTTGAGGTTAACTGTAAGGTCAACTACAGAAACGTCGAGAGTCGGAACACGCATTGAGATACCAGTCAGCTTGCCGTTGAGCTCAGGAATTACCTTACCTACAGCCTTAGCAGCACCTGTAGAAGAAGGGATGATGTTGCCTGAAGCAGCACGACCACCACGCCAGTCCTTCAAAGAAGGACCGTCAACTGTCTTCTGTGTAGCAGTTGTAGAGTGAACTGTTGTCATCAAACCGTTCTCGATACCGAACTTGTCGTTCAATACCTTAGCGATAGGAGCCAAGCAGTTAGTTGTGCAAGATGCGTTAGAAACGAACTGTGTACCCTTCTC
>JAIJMN010000386.1:0-1234 GCA_022735715.1 Prevotella sp. | reverse complement strand
GTTCTCGATAATGGCGGCAACGATACGCGGAAGAGCGAGTGCTGAACCATTGAGTGTATGGCACAGCTCAATCTTTCTTGTCTCGGCGTTGCGATAACGGCAATGCAGACGGTTGGCCTGATAGCTCTCGAAGTTAGATACTGAAGAAACCTCGAGCCAACGCTTCTGGGCTGCACTCCAAACCTCAAAGTCATAGCAGATGGCTGATGTGAAACTCATGTCGCCACCGCACAGACGAAGGATGTGGTACGGAAGCTCAAGCTTCTTGAGCAGACCTTCTACGTGTACAAGCATCTCGTCGAGCGACTGGTATGAGTGCTCAGGCTTGTCGATGCGTACAATCTCTACCTTGTCAAACTGATGCAGACGGTTCAGACCACGTACGTCCTTGCCGTATGAACCAGCCTCACGACGGAAGCAAGCTGAGTAAGCGCAACGCTTGATTGGCAGATCTTTCTCGTCGAGAATCTCGTCGCGGAAGATGTTTGTTACTGGAACCTCAGCAGTAGGGATGAGGTAGAGGTTGTCGAGCTGACACTGGTACATCTGAGCTTCCTTGTCGGGAAGCTGACCTGTGCCATAGCCAGAAGCCTCGTTTACTACGTATGGTGGCTGTACTTCAAGATAGCCGCTCTTGCGAGCTTCATCAAGGAAGAAAGCCTCAAGTGCGCGCTGCAGGCGAGCCATCTTGCCTATGTAAATTGGGAAACCAGCACCTGTAATCTTCACACCAAGGTCGAAGTCGATGAGGTTGAACTTCTTGCAAAGGTCCCAGTGACAGAGCGCATCTTCGGGGAGGTTAGGCATTTCGCCACCTTCCTTTACCACTACGTTGTCACTTGCGTCCTTGCCCTCAGGCACGTCATCGTTAGGTATATTTGGAATGGTGCAGAGCTTGGCAATAAGGTCTTTCTCGGCCTGTGCCTTAGTTTCTTCCAATGCCTTGTTGCCTTCCTTTATTGCTGCAACCTTAGCCTTTATTTCGTCGGCCTCCTGCTTGTTGCCCTGCTTCATGAGAGCACCAATCTGAGATGCCATCTTCTTGGCTTCTGAAAGGTTTCTGTCAAGTTCCTGCTGTGTCTCGCGACGACGCTTGTCAATGGCGAGAACTTCGTTGACGGCTTCTTCTGCACCTGCAAAGTGCTTCTTGTTCAAGCCTTTGATAACACGTTCAGTTTCCTCACTGATGAGTTTAAGTGTAAGCATATGCTAAATAGTTAAATATTAATATGCG
>JAIJMN010000385.1:0-1240 GCA_022735715.1 Prevotella sp. | reverse complement strand
GAGGCAAAGCTCAACGCCAATACACAGGCTAAGAAAATCGTCATCCAGACAATTCAGCGCGTGGCTACAGAGACTGCTATAGAGAATTCGGTAAGCGTATTCCATATCGACAACGACGAAGTTAAGGGTCGTATCATCGGTCGTGAGGGACGCAACATACGTGCTCTTGAGGCTGCCACTGGTGTGGAAATCGTAGTAGACGACACTCCAGAGGCTATCGTAATATCAGCCTTTGACCCAGTACGTCGTGAGGTTTGCCGTTTGGCTTTGCATCAGCTTGTAGCCGACGGACGTATTCATCCTGCACGTATCGAGGAAGTTGTGGCTAAGGTAAAGAAGCAACTTGACAACGAAATAATCGAGACCGGTAAGCGTACAGCCATCGACCTTGGCATACACGGACTGCATCCTGAGCTTATACGTATTGTAGGTAAGATGAAGTATCGTTCGTCTTACGGTCAGAACCTTCTGCAGCACGCACGCGAAACAGCAAATCTCTGTGCTGTTATGGCTGCTGAGCTTGGTCTTAATCCCAAGAAGGCAAAGCGAGCCGGCTTGTTGCACGATATAGGTAAGGTGCCCGACGAGGAGAGCGAATTGCCGCACGCACTCTATGGTGCCAAGATTGCAGAGAAGTATAAGGAGAAACCGGACATCTGCAATGCCATTGGTGCTCACCACGATGAAATGGAGATGAATACATTGTTGGCTCCTATCGTTCAGGTGTGCGATGCTATCTCTGGTGCCCGTCCCGGTGCCCGTCGTGAAATCGTAGAGGCTTACATCAAGCGCCTTAACGATCTTGAGGCAATAGCAATGTCTTATCCTGGTGTGACTAAGACTTATGCCATACAGGCTGGTCGCGAATTGCGCGTAATTGTAGGTGCTGACAAGATGGATGATAAGGAAACCGAGAAGCTGTCAGGCGAGATTGCCAACAAGATTCAGACCGAAATGACTTATCCAGGTCAGGTAAAGATTACCGTAATACGCGAAACACGTTCGGTAGCTTACGCCAAGTAAATACTGAAAAACGAATATATAGCGAAAGCCCCCAAGAAGTTTTATGCTTCTTGGGGGCTTTCGCTGTTTTGTATATATGTAATGCTTGCTTGTATATATGCAAAGCTTGATTGTGTAGATGTAATGCTTGATTGTATTATATGTAATGCTTGATTGTATTATATGTAATGCTTGATTGTATTATATGTAATGCTTGATTGTATTATATGTAATGCTT
>JAIJMN010000384.1:0-1242 GCA_022735715.1 Prevotella sp. | reverse complement strand
CAGCTGGAACCATCACTAAGGCTGCCGACGTAATGAAGGCTGCCGGAGCACTGAGCGTTCGTGCATGCGCATCTCACTGCGTAATGTCAGGTCCTGCTTCAGAGCGCGTACAGAACTCAGCTCTTGAGGAGATTGTCTTCACAGACTCTATCCCCTACTCTAACCGTTGCGCAAAGGTTAAGCAGCTCTCTGTAGCCGACATGTTCGCCGAGACCATCCGCCGTGTCATCAGCAACAAGAGCATCAGCTCACAGTATCTCGTATAATCGCAATCGCAAGAATACGAACATAAACAATTAAAGGGAAAGCCTTAATATGGGCTTTCCCTTTTTTAATATGCATTTTATGAAGTTATAGTGACACCACGTTAACAGTCAACCCCATTCTCAGTCGACTACAACCTGCTCCACTGCGCTCACAAGCGAATCCTTACCATTAAGCAGATAGAATCTCACACGAACAACATTGTTGAAGTCGGCGCTACCCTTCACTTTGATGTGGAGAGTCTTGCCATACACAAGCGTGTCGCGCTTGGACGGATAGGAAACAAGTTGCAAGAACTGCTTTGTGGAACCTGTGCCTACATAGAAAATGTCAGTACTGTCAACAACAGCCTGAGCCACACGTTTGAGAGTGTCCTTGGACAAGCGACTAGAAGCAAGCGAAGTATCAGCTGGTTCAAATTCCGATGCGGCTATGGTATCACCATCTTTGTAAGAAGTGGCAAAACGACAACTGGTAAGCATCCCGCCCACTAAGACCAACAGCATAAATGCAGGCAGAAACATTATCTTTCTCATTTTTTAGAATAACAAACGGTTGAACTTTTGTTTTTATATTTGCTACAAAGTTAGCCCGCTTTTGACAAAAGCCCAAAAAATAAGAAGAAAAATGTCCTTCATTAGCACTTTTATTTGTACCTTCGCATCCATAATCAATATAATAAGCCTAAATTTAAGAATAAAAGATGAAGAAGAATTTAAAGACAGCCTCTATCTGCGTGCAGGGAGGCTATGAGGCAAAGAACGGTGAACCGATAGAACCACCTATCATACAGAGCACCACATTCAAGTATGACAACTCTGAGGAGATGGCTATGCTATTCGACCTCAAGAAGGAAGGATACTTCTACACACGTCTGCAGAACCCTACCAACGACGTTGTAGCTAAGAAGATTGCACAGCTTGAGGGTGGTGTTGGAGCCGTGCTTACAAGCAGTGGACAGGCAGCCAATTTCTATGC
>JAIJMN010000096.1:0-9087 GCA_022735715.1 Prevotella sp. | reverse complement strand
CTGTTATCTCGCGCATCAGGTCGGCTGCGAACACGAACGAGCCGTTGAGCATTGCCAACAGCAGCGGGTTCTTGTCTGCCATATCGTTGTTGATACGGTCAGCCAGAGCCTTGACACGCTTCTTGATTTCCGCCTCGGGGATAGAGGTTTTGAATGTCTTGTCTTTTATCTTTACTATACTCATTGGTTGTTGTCTGTAATTAGGTGCAAAGTTACTGCAAATCGGAGACAATACAAAATAAACTCTATTCTATTTCAGGTGCAAAGAGTGGCCCATACGGTCGCGCTTTGTCTTGAGATAGCGCTCGTTATACTTGTTGGGTGTGACTTCGATGGGCACGTTCTCTACGATTTCGAGTCCGTAAGCCTCAAGTCCTACGCGCTTGGTGGGGTTGTTTGTGAGCAGACGCATCTTGTGTATGCCGAGGTGACGCAGCATCTGTGCTCCGCAGCCGTAGTCGCGTTCGTCTGCCTTAAAGCCGAGGTGGACGTTGGCGTCTACTGTGTCGTAGCCCTGTTCCTGCAACTTGTATGCCTCAATCTTGTTCATAAGACCAATGCCACGGCCTTCCTGCTGCATGTACACTACAACGCCCTTGCCTTCCTTTTCAATCATTTGCATAGCCTTGTGCAGCTGCTGTCCGCAGTCGCAACGCATCGAACCGAGAATGTCGCCGGTAGCGCACGATGAGTGTACGCGTACGAGTACTGGCTCGTCTTCGCTCCATTCGCCCTTGACAAGTGCCATGTGCTCCAGTCCGTTGCTCTGCTGGCGGAACGGAATGAGGCGGAAGTGTCCCCACTCAGTAGGCATGTCAACCTCTTCGCCAACCTCGATGATTGACTCTTTCTTCAATCTATATGTTATAAGATCCTTTATAGTGATGATGCGCAATCCCCATTCTTTTGCCATTTTCTGCAGGTCGGGCATGCGTGCCATGGTTCCGTCGTCGTTCATGATTTCCATGAGAGCACCAGCGGGACGCAGTCCGGCAAGACGGCAGAGGTCGATTGTAGCCTCGGTGTGTCCGCAACGGCGCAGCACGCCATTGTCCTGGGCATACAGCGGGTTGATATGACCCGGTCGGCCGAATGTCTGCGGTGTTGATGCAGGGTCGGCAAGCGCCTGGATAGTAGCTGCACGGTCGGCAGCTGATACACCGGTGGTGCATCCTTCGAGCTTGTCGACAGTCACGGTGAACGGTGTGCCGAGCATACTTGTGTTGTCGCTCACCTGGTGGGGCAGGTCGAGCTCCTCACACCTCGACAGCGTGATAGGTGCACAAAGCACACCACGTGCGTTCTTAAGCATGAAATTCACTTTCTCCGGAGTAATCTTCTCAGCTGCGATTATGAGGTCGCCCTCGTTCTCACGGTCTTCATCGTCAACGACGATTACAAATTTTCCTTCTTTGAAGTCTTTCACGGCATCCTCAATGCCGCTCAGTTTGAACTCTCCCATATTTCAGATGTTTAATGTGTATCTATTAGTTATATATTATAATGTGTAACCATCGCGCTGGGCAATGGCATGTATTCTTTCGGTTATTATGTCGTTTTCGGCCTTTATGGTACGAAGGTCGCGCAGCAGACGCAGGCGGAAGCGCCACATGCGCAGATACAGTACGAAGCCCAATGGTGCTATTATGGCCGACACTATGTTGAGCCATTTGCGCTCGAAGGGTCGTGTGTGCGACTTGACCGACATTATCGGATATACGCTCAGATGGTTGATTATGGTGCGGTCGCGTGAGTTGCTGAGGTCTTCTATCACCTTTTCGAGCTGCTCGTATATGCCGGCTATGGCGTGGTCGGGTTCGTATCTGAAGAATACGCGAATCCAGTTGGGCGCATGTTTCAGATTATGACGCTCCGAATAGGTCGTAACCTGATTGCTGATGTCCATCAGCTGATGATAGTCTGAAGCGTAGTCGGGGTCGTTGATTATCACCTCCTTGCGTGCTACGTGTCGTTTCACACGCAGACCGAGGAAGCGTCGCAAGAGGTCGGTGTACACTTCGACGTTGAACACAACCGAATCGTTGGTGGCTTTATAAGTAAAGAACACCGCCATAGGTATAAGCACGGTGGGCGCGAGGCTCAGTCCGAACCACAGAGTCCACATTCCCTTCTTAGCCATGGTCTGTCCGGTGTTGTCGAGGATATAGTATACTATGAAAACGATTACCGATATGAGCACCGGCAGACCCAGTCCGCCCTTGCGAATGATAGCTCCGAGCGGTCCGCCTATGAAGAAGAACACCAGACATGTAAGTGCAAGCGAAATCTTGCTGAACCATTCTATCTCGTGCTGGCGTATGATGCGGTCGCCGTCGGATGTCATCATCTGCTTGAAGTCGAGGTCGGTAGTGCGCGAGCGTACTTGTTGCTGGGCATAACTGATTGCCGAACGCTGTGCATCTGCCGACAATCGGGCGAAAACCGAGTCGACATTGTACTTCGTTGTGCTTGCAAGTTTCAGCGTGCGCAGCGAGTCTTTCTTCGAGATGGGCATCAGATTGTACACCATACGCATGTCGTCGTTGTAGTAAACGCGTCCGATGCTGTCGTATTGGGCTTTGATAGAGTCCTTGTCGTGTGTGATTTGTGCAAAGCCTTTTGCCTTGGCGTTGTTGGAGAGGCCCGATCCGTCGTTCATATTGAAGTCGCCGTCGTAGTCGAGCAGTATTCGTTTGGCTGTGAACGACTCTCGACGGTAGGGCACAGCGGCGTTGCCGGCAAGCTCCTGGGCCTGCATGTTCTCAAACCATTCGCCGTTCCACAGCGTCATGAGCAAGTGCTTCTTCTCGGCTGTGGCCTGCAGCATGCCCGAGTCGGCAAGGATGATGGCCTGGTCCTCGTACGATCCCGTCATACGATAAATCATAATGCCATATAGTTTGCCCGTGTTCAGGTCTTTCTTCTGTACGTAAATGTTTGAGTTGGGAATACCGTCATAGAATATTCCTTCAGGGATTTCGAGCTCAGGACTCTTCTGTTTCATCGACAGCAACATCATCATCAGATGCCGGTTGGCGTTGGGCCCGATGGTGTTCTGGAAATAAAGCGATGTGAAACAGATTAATACGCTTATGGCGATAAGCGAACGGAAAGCCTGCATCAGCGATATGCCGGCGGATTTGATGGCTGTCAGCTCCGAGCTTTCGCCCATATTGCCGAATGTGATGAGCGAAGATAGGAGTATAGCAAGCGGAAGGGCCTGCGGAACGAGCATCAGCCCCATGTACCAGAAAAATTCGGCAAGCACGTCCATCGACAAGCCCTTGCCTACGAGCGTGTCGATATAGCGCCACAGAAACTGCATCATCAGCACAAACTGGCAGATGAAGAAGGTTCCGATGAACAGAAGACCGAATTGCTTTGCTATGAATATGTCTAATTTCTTTATTCGAAACATTATATATATAGGTATATCGAATTGCAAAATTAGCATAAATATTTCATAAACTATTACTTTTTATGTTTTTTTGCAGACGTGTCGGCGCAAAATACCTACACGTTGTGGGTCGTCGTATTACACTCCGCTTGTGCGGCGCAGTCGTTCGAAGTTGTGGCTCCATGTATCTTGCAGCCATTCGAGGTCGTCGGTTGATACAAAATCGGTGACGTGCAGCGTGTATTGGCCCGACAGCGAGCTGCGCTCCATGCGTATTTCTACGAACGATTCGTCGTCTTCGTCGTCCCATTGCCATCGTACACGCTCGTAGCGTTCGCAGAATGTCAGCGTAGCTTGGCGCGTTTCGTGATGTCGCCAGTCGTCGCCCCAGGCAAACTCAATGTGCTTGCCGTTCATCTTAACGTCGTCTGCAATCCATCGGTTGAGTCCTTCGGCTGTGCCTATGAGTTGCCACACGATATTGCGCGATGTGGAGTTAAGCGTATGCTCAATCTCAATTTTCTTTTTATTCATGCTGCTATAATTTAAAGTTATACACCTGCAGCTCAGATGCCACATGATTAGGTTGTATGTATTTAATAATGCCTAAATGGCTGTATTTCTTCTGCAAAGATAGTGCAAATTTCATATATAACAGCATTGGAATGTACTCTTTTTCGCCTTTTTCGATAAAAAGAGCAAAAAAACAATAGAAAAATTTTGGAGATAAACAAAAATATGCTACCTTTGCACCCGCAATCAAGATGATGGCGGGATAGCTCAGCTGGTTAGAGCGCATGATTCATAATCATGAGGTCCCCAGTTCAATCCTGGGTCCCGCTACTCTTTTCAAGGCTCATAGCACTATGTGTTGTGAGCCTTTTTTATTTCATTACTGTACAGTAAGTTTTTCAAGAATCATTTTCAAATAGCACATCAGTTGAATTCAAATAGCACATCAATATTTTGTGCGTTCCAACTTTTTTCATTAACTTTGCAAAAGTTTTGAAAGACAAACGACAAACATTACTGCGCTTGTGGCGGAATTGGTAGACGCGCTAGACTTAGGATCTAGTGTCCTGCGACGTGAAGGTTCGAGTCCTTTCAGGCGCACCACAGAAAAATCCTGACTGCTTTAATATTAGCAGTTAGGATTTTTGTTTTTATAAAATTGCCGAGTTTTTGCCAACATGATTTCGTGAATATTTGATCGTATCAAGGCATGATACGGTCATTTCAAGGCATGATATGGTCGTTTCATGGCATGATACGATCATTTCAAGGCATGCAACATATCTTTATATCACGTTCCTGACATTAGTGATACGTTAGTAAAGGGACATGGTGTCGTATTATATATTAGAAATAAGAAAGGAGAGATTATAAAGAAGAAAGGAGAGCCATTGTTGACTCTCCTTTCTTTTACTTGCTTTATATGTGCTTTATTCAGGTATTGCTGTAACGATTACTACACGATTGAGTTTGTTGTTCTCATACGGTTGCGCATTGCTACCGATACCTTGGGCTTCGATACGCGACGGAGCTATGCCGTAACGCTCTATCAGAATGTTTCGCACGCTGTCGGTTCGGCGTATAGAAAGCATGAGGTTGGTTCTTGCTTTTCCAGTATCCTTGTCGGCATAACCGTCCAGACGGATGCGGGCTGAAGGGTTCTGATTGAGATATTCTACTATGTTTGCAAATACGATGTCCTGCTTGGCTGACGGCTTGGCGGATGCATAAGCAAAGCTGATGGAGGCGAGGCGGAACGGATTCTGTTTCTTTGCCACCGGTTTCTCTACTATTCGCTCCTTGTAGATGGGACGCTCCACAATCCTCTCAACCATATACACGGTGTCGACTACGGCTTCACGACGTTGCTTACGTATGCGTTCTTTCTTGACGTATGGTTTGGCAGCATTGAAGTTGTAGCTCAGTCCGAGTGTGACTCCAAGCGTTGGCTCGTACATTTTGCCCGTGATGCGATCGTCGAAATGGTCGGGCATGAGAGCCGAACCTATTTCAAGATTTACATCCAGGCATTTCGTTGCTTTGTATTTCGCCATAACCGAGAAGTTGGCTGTAAGCGAATTGGTGGCTGCCGTTCCACGATAAGCGAATGTACGGGCATAACCCAATCCGACAGCTGGAAGCACGTCGAACTTGCCCTGACCGCTGAACAGCAGGCGCGAGAGGCTCACCATAAAGTCGGCATGAGCGTTGACGTAGCGCAGATAATGACGATATGTGCCGTCGGGATTTACTGTCACATTATCTATAACAGGGTCGTGAGTTCCGAATATTGATCCGTCGGTCTGCGGATCGCGCAGATAGAGTCCTTCGGATGTAGACATGCCGTTGAGCGAATACCCGCCAATCTGCAGGCGCATGGCAAGAGTTGGAGTAATCCATTTGCCTACGCCGATGGTGTATGAAGGAGTGAGACGCTTGCCGAAATCCAGTTTTCGGGCATCGCTTGAGAATATTGTCTGCACGCCTCCGCCCGCATCGACAAACCATCCGTTCTGTGCTGATGCAGGGAGCAACGACATGCCCCCAAGCATCAAGCTTATAATAGTTTTCTTGTTCATATATACAGGTAGGTATTAAGCTTATTCAACAATGACAAAAGCAGGAATGCGAGGCTCTCCCGAAGTGCCATAGCTTTCGCCGTTGGCAAAGGTGAATGCAGAGGCTGCCTGATACAGATAGGCATTACGGCTGGAATAATACTTCAGCGTGACGGTTTCTTCTATTCCCATGCTGCCGTTTATCTCCATACGGAAAACATATTCGCCGTTTTCTGTCTGCTCTGCCTTTGCCGTACCGCGACATTCTGTACCTACAAATGCTGCCATCATGTCCTCGGCAGTTGCCTGACGGGCAATGTTCTGTGGCAATGCTATGCAAGCCGTCATCTTAAGCGGATGCTTGCCGTTCACTACGAGCGGTAGGGTGAGTGGATTCTCGACTGATGCTTCCACCTTGCCGTCGGCAAACGTAATGCATGCAGGTGCGGTGAACACATAGCTGTTGCGATGGCTGTAATAGCGAATGTCTACAGCTGCTGATTGTGAGCTGACGCTGTTTATCACCATCTTATACACAGATTTGCCGTCCTTTTCGCCCACTATTTCGCCTATTCCGGCGCATACATTTCCTACGAAAGCCGCCAGCTTGTCGCCGCTCTTGTCGGCATAGCCGGCTGTTACGTCATCGAGAGTAAGGTATGCTGTCATGCTGCCTTGCGGTACAAAGGTGAGGGTTTGTGGCTGGTCTTCAGAACCCATCACCGAACCTCGCTTGCCGATGACGTATGCCTGTTCGGAAACGTACACCTGCTTCTTCTCTGCGCTGTAATAGCGGAACGTCACCTTCTCGCCCTCTGTACGACCGAGTATGTCATACCAGTAGAGCATGTCAGCCTCGTTCTCCACGTGCTTTATGCCGCGGCACTCGTCGCCTACGAAAGCCTGAAGTTCGTCGCCATTACCGATGGCGAACGGCAACTGTGCCTTGTCTACCTTCACCCATGCCTTGGTGGCAATGGGGTAGGGGCCTGACTGCTCGAAGTCGGGGTACTCTGGGTTCTCGGCAGTACCGTAGATTTTGTCAACTTCATACTTGACGTCGGCTGCTACTGATACGTACACGCGCTTGGAGGCAGCGCTATAATAGCGGAACTCCACATTGCCGTTCTCGCTTGAAGGCGCCTTGACGTGAATGAAGAACAGGCGTACGCCGTCGTTCATTACCTTCTTAGCCACTCCACGACACTCGCCGCCAATGAATGCAGCCATCATATCGCCGTCTGTAGCAAGAGTCTCGAGGATTGGAGTGAGACGCACTACGGCGGTCATGCTCATCGGATAGACGCTCTTGTCAGGGTCGGCCCACGACGGAGCCTGCTCGTTGCTGCTGAAGTCGGCTTTCCATCCTGGGGCTGAAGCAGGGGCGTTGTCCGCCACCTGCCATACTGGGACATCGCTGACAAAGTCCTCTGCAACCGCGCTCCAGTTAGGAGCGGGTTGCTGTGGATAAGTCTTGCCATCCTCTTCTGTGCATTGTGTCATGAAGAAGCACAATGCGGCAATCAATGAATACTTTATATACTTCATATAGATTATCTGTTTATATTACTTCTTGATAGCTTTCGTAGAGTAAATCTTGCCATCGATAGAGATGCTTACGATATACACTCCCGAAGGAACCGTATTGCCGACATTCCATGTGAGGTCTACGTTGCCATTGTCATTGCAGTTGTCCCATGCTATGATTCGCTTGCCGCTTACGTCGCTTATGAAGATGTCGGTATGGGCGTTGCGGTCTACATTGGCACGGATCTTCAGCTGCGAATCGAACGGTGACGGATAGACATAGAGTCCGCCTTCATTGTCGAGGAAGCTTATGCGCATCGGTTCGTTGATGGTACCGACATTGCTGTTGGTTGCATAGCCGATAGCGTCTGCAGCTTTGGCGATGACGTTGCCGTCGCGTTCAATGGTCATGTCTACAGTTGCAGGCTTGTCGCCACCCACGGTAAGCATGAAGATGGTTCTGCCGTCGGGCAGGTTTATTGCTTCAGCATTGCCGCGTGGTTCGCCTGATATATAGCTTACAAGACGGTCGCCTTGCTCAAGCTCTACACCTTCTACTTCTACTACAGCCGTCATATTGGCAGAGTATGGGAAGTATCCTGATGTGTCGTCTGCGTTTTGGGCTACAGCTACAGCCGCTCTTGTCTTGCGTCCTACTGAAGTCTTCGACGGATACTGCAGAACAGTGTCGTCCTGCGACTGACGCTGGAGCATGTATCCCTTTCCGTTCTCCATGTATGTAAGACTGCCTATCCATCCCAGATTGCCACTATACATAGCCATCTGTGTCTGCGACTTCACGATGTCGCCATCCTTTGCATCATAGCCAGCGAGAGCTTCTTTGAGTGTGAAGTTGTCAGATGGCAGGTATGAGATGTAGTTCCAGCGAGGTGTTCCGTCTGCCTTAGCTCCACGGATTGTGAGCTTGTGTGATGTCGGATCGACTGCCGGACCTGAGATGTTCAGAGTCTGAGGCTGTGAACTGTGTACGAGATACATCTGGTCGTTGTCAATGCCGGTGAGCGATCCCATCCATCCATTGCGCTTGGTCCATGATGCGAAGCCGTACTGCTCGCTCTTTACCTGGTCGTCAGAAGTCCACTTGCCGTCGGCAAGCAACTTGTTGAGGTCGGAGAGCTTGTCGGATGCGATGTTGGTGGAAATCCACGTCCATCCCTCGTTCAGGTTGATGGTCTGCACACGATAGTCCTTAGCTGTGAACAGCACAGGCTGTGAAGGACTGCCTACAACTGAGTTGTTGGCGAAGCTTATAGGCTTTTCGCTCTCTGCGATGTATGTACGTCCGGTGCTTGCGTCCCAGATGCGGAACTCAAGGTCAGAGTTGCTGACATCGTTAGAGTATATCGTGAGCATAGCATAGTACATATCGTTCTGCTTGTAGTAACGGTTGTTGCATACGCCGACGCACTTTCCGCCACTGAATGTAGCGAGCATGTCCTCATTGTCGGAAGAATATACCTTATTAATATATAGCTTGCCGAAGACAGACATGTTGTACTTGAAGTCAGCCGGATTGACTGTCCATTCCGGTTTCTCGCCTTCCACCTTGACGGTGAGCTGCAGAGCCTCCAC
>JAIJMN010000383.1:0-1265 GCA_022735715.1 Prevotella sp. | reverse complement strand
TTCTTCACCATCTGCTTGATGAACATGTTTAGTTCGGCCTTGATGGTGAGTTTCATCTTGCATGAAGTAGAAGTAACGGGCAGGAGCTGAATCCAGAAATTGAACGGGATTGGGCTCTGCTCGGTCTCAAACTTGATGCACTTGGGTTCTTCGCGATTTACCACACGTAGCTTGATGCTGCCCACTGGCGGCACATTTACCGACAAAGAGTCCTGGTCGAATTCCAGATCCTTGATTTTCTCTGCCTGCTTGCGAGCTTCCTCAGGCATATTGTCCTTCATCAGCTCATAGCGCTCCTTAAGCTTCTGCAGATTGTTTAGGTCGCTAAGCTTGTCGTAAACATTCTGCTGTGGAAAAGGTATCTGTCGTATGGAACTTTCGAATGTTGTCATAATTTACTTCTTCCAATTAGCGGGATCCTTGCGCCACTCGGCGAGCACCTCAAGGTCTTCCTTCTTAATATAACCTGTCTCTGCTGCAATAGCTGTGGTGTGCTCATAGTCAGAGAGTGTGATGAGGCGCACGTTGGCAGCCTTGAAAGCCTCTTCGGCTACGGGAAAACCGTATGTGTAGCTTGCTACCATACCTACTACCTCGAAGCCAGCCTTGCGGAGAGCGTCAACAGCCTTGAGCGAAGAACCGCCAGTAGAGATAAGGTCCTCTACTACTACTACCTTTGCACCCTCAGGTATAGTACCCTCAATCTGGTTGCCCATACCATGATCCTTCGGCTTCGGACGAACGTAGCAGTAAGGCAGCAACAGTTCGTCGGCTACAAGCGCACCCTGTGCAATAGCACCGGTAGCAACACCTGCAACGGCATTTGCCTCAGGGAATTCCTCGTGGATGAGGTGTACCAACTCCTGCTTGACAAAAGAGCGAAGCTCCGGATAAGCCAGAGTCTTGCGGTTGTCGGTGTAGATTGGCGACTTCCAACCTGATGCCCATGTGAACGGGTCGTTGGGTTGCAGCTTTATAGCCTTTACTTCAAGAAGCTTTGATGCGAATAGCTTTTTAAGTGTACTCATAATATTATATGCTTTTTAGTTTTTATCTTACTTTGCAAAGTTAGTGCAAAAATCCGAGTAAGCGAGATAAAAGGACAATTATTTTAAATAATTAGATATTGGCAGGCCGGCAATATCTGCAAAATCGTCTACTATGACATCTGCCCCTGCCTCTACAAGACTTTGGCGCGAACCGTTGCCATAAGTCACACCAATAGTGGTGCAGCCGGCATTGCGACCCATGAGAATATCAAAATG
>JAIJMN010000095.1:0-9133 GCA_022735715.1 Prevotella sp. | reverse complement strand
AGCACCAGGGAATGCGCACTGCTGCATCTCGTCGAATACACCGTGTACACCTGGCTCATAGATATCATAAAGACAGATGTTAGGAGTAAGACCGAGCATAAGAGCGCTCTGTACCATGTTTGAACCAATCATACCGCCGGCACCGACGATCAAGAGTTTTTCGTTACTTAAAAATGCCATAATAAATTACGTTTTTATTATTGTTTTATATAAATATGTATTTCTCCTTTTGTAAGTGCAAAGATACAATTTTTTTGAAACAAACAAACTATTATGCCCTCTTTTAAGTGTTGTTTATTCTTAAATTTTTATGATGTGCCGTGTCAATTCTTTTTTATAGGTTTTTGTCTCAGTAAATTTGTTTGTTTGGCTAAAACTGCCTAACTTTACACAAGAAAGTTGACGAGTTGATGTGTTGATGAGTTGACAAGTAGACGAGTTGACAAGTAGACGAGTTGATAATGGTGTTAATGAAAATTAATAATTAAAAAACAACTAATCAAATATGACAGACAACAAGATTATTGCGTCGCGCCTTGAAGCGCTGCGTGAAGAGATGCGTCGCGAACATCTCTCTGCATTTATATTCCCGAGCTCTGACCCGCATATGAGCGAGTATGTGCCATCCCGCTGGGAGGGTCGTAAGTGGATATCAGGATTTGACGGTTCGGCAGGTACAGCCGTCGTTACCCTGCATTCGGCTGCATTATGGACTGATTCGCGCTATTTCATCGCCGCTGAGCAGCAACTTGCAGGTACTGAGTTTCAGTTGATGCGCGAGCGCCTTGACGACACACCTACTATACCAGAGTGGATTGTCCAGGAAACTAAGGACGGTGACTCTACTGAGGTGGGTGTAGACGGTATGTGTATGGCTCTTTCGGAAGTGGAGGACATGAAGGCTGAATTGAAGTTGCTGGGCGGACTGACTATGCGCACCAATCTCGACATTCTCAATCGTGTGTGGACCGACCGTCCATCGGTACCGACAGACAAGGTGAACATCCAGCCTCTTGAATATGCAGGCGAAGCTTGTTCGGACAAGCTCGACCGTATACGCCACAAGCTGTTGCACCTTGGTGCATCGGGCATGTTGCTGACACAGCTCGACGACATTGCATGGACACTCAACCTGCGTTGCACCGACGTACATTGCACTCCGGTGTTCGTGTCGTGGCTCATCATTGCCGAGAATTCGGCCACCTTATATATAAAAGGTGAAAAGCTGACGCCTGAGGTGGTGGCTTATCTCAAGGAGCAGAACGTGGACGTTGCCGAATACGACGACATAGTAGAGGGACTGAAGGCTTACGGCGGATACACGCTGCTCATCGACCCTGCTACCGTCAACTATACTCTCTCGCAGGTGCGTGGCAATTATCGTGTGGTGAGCGCTCCGTCGCCCGTCCCAGCCATGAAGGCTGTGAAGAGCGAGGCTGAGTGTGAGGGCTATCGCAGAGCCATGCTGCGCGACGGTGTGGCAATGGTTCGCTTCCTGAAGTGGCTCGAGCAGGCTGTGCCGCAGGGCAATGAGACCGAGCTGTCGGTAAGCGAGAAGCTGCGCCAGTTGCGTGCCGAGCAACCATTGTATCGCGACAACTCGTTTGACACTATTGCCGGATATGAGAAGCACGGTGCCATTGTACACTACGAGCCGACTCCCGAGAGCGACATACCGTTGAAGCCCGAAGGATTCCTGCTGCTCGACAGCGGTGCACAGTACACCGACGGCACAACAGACATAACACGTACCATACAGCTCGGACCCGTGAGCGACCTGCATCGTCGTGTGTATACACTCGTTCTGAAGGGACATCTGTCGCTGCAGAACCTCTGTTTCCCACGTGGAGCGGCAGGCACTCAGCTCGATGCCATAGCACGTTCGGCTATGTGGCGCGAAGGAATGAACTATATGCATGGCACTGGTCACGGTGTTGGCTCATACCTCAGTGTGCACGAAGGCCCTCACCAGATACGTCAGGAGTATCGTGGTACACCGATGGTGGAGGGTATGACCGTAACGGACGAACCAGGTCTGTATCTTGCCGACCGTTTTGGCGTGCGTATTGAGAATGTACTGCTCGTAGTGCCTTACATCACTACGGAGTTCGGCCGCTTCGTGCGTTTCGAGCCTCTCACACTCTGTCCTATCGACACCACCCCGATTGTTGTAGACATGCTCAGTGCCGAAGAGCGTTCGGTGCTGAATGCTTATCATCAGATGGTGTACGAACGCCTGTCGCCGTTGCTCAACGAAGATGAGCGCGAATGGCTGCGCACAAAGACGGAGGCAATTTAAAAGATATGAATCCTAAATTAAGAGGTACTATATGCGGAGTTGCCGCTGCGGTATTCTATGGCACCAATCCACTTGGTGCCATGAATCTATATGCCGACGGCATCACTGCCAACTCCACACTGTTCTATCGTTTCGGTTTGGCGGCGCTCATGCTGGCTGTGATGATGCTGGTGCAGCGCAAGTCGTTTGCCCTGACACGCCGTGAACTGTTCAAGCTCGTAGTGTTGGGCATACTTATGGGTTCATCGTCGTCGTCGCTATACATCAGTTTCAACCATATGGATGTAGGCATCGCGTCGACGCTGCTGTTTGTATATCCCGTAATGGTGGCTATAATCATGGCTGCCCTGTTCAAGGAGAAGGTGACGGCTGCAACGGTATTTGCCATAGTGCTGTCGCTTGGTGGCATTGCCTTGCTCAACCATACTGAGGGAGGAGCATCACTCAGCACGCTGGGTGTGACGCTCGTGATGATTTCGTCGCTGACATACGCTGTGTATATAGTAGTTGTCAACAAGTCGTCGCTGCGCATGTCGTCGGTAAAACTGACGTTCTACACTCTGGTGTTCGGTCTGTGTACAATATTGTGCTACACCTTTGGCATGGGCGAGACTGTACAGCTGATAGACACTCCGCGCCAGTGGTTTTACGCCACACAACTTGCGCTTCTGCCTACAGTGCTCTCGCTTGTGCTTATGGTGGTGGCTGTGCACGACATCGGTTCTACTCCGACAGCAATTATGGGTGCGCTTGAGCCGATGACGGCAGTAGCCATTGGTGTCTTGTGTTTTGGTGAGCACTTCACGTCGTGCCTCGCATTGGGCATCATCCTCATCCTTACCGCCGTATTGCTTATTATCTGCGGCAAGGATCTGTCGCCACACAAGGTGACAATGGTGCTCGGAAAACTCGGGCGCAAACTGACAAAGACATGGCGATGGAAGTCGTAAGAATATCAAGTTGCAAACTTTTATTGAGAGTTTGCAACTTTTTTATTACATTTGCAGTCAAACAAGCAATATGATTCATTTACAAGACATCAACAAGACCTATCAGGGTGCACAGCCGTTGCACGTGCTGAAAGGTATTAATCTCGACATTGCCGATGGCGAGTTCGTATCCATCATGGGGGCATCGGGCTCGGGCAAGTCGACATTGCTAAACATTCTTGGTATTCTTGACAATTATGATTCCGGAGAATACCGCCTTGCAGGCACGCGCATCAAGGACCTTTCGGAGACACGTGCCGCTGAATATCGCAACCGTATGATTGGCTTCATTTTCCAATCGTTCAATCTTATAGGTTTCAAGACAGCCGTGGAGAACGTCGAACTGCCACTATATTATCAAGGTGTCAATCGTCGCACACGCCACCGCCTGGCTATGGAATATCTCGAACGTCTCGGGCTGACGCAATGGGCTGACCACTATCCCAACGAGATGTCGGGCGGACAGAAGCAGCGTGTTGCTATAGCCCGCGCACTTATCACCAAACCACAAATCATCCTGGCTGACGAACCGACTGGAGCCTTGGACTCTAAGACGAGTGTTGAGGTGATGGCATTGCTCAAGCAACTCAATGCCGAGGATGGTGTCACTACCATTGTCGTTACACACGAGAGTGGAGTGGCTAACGAGACCAACAAGATAGTACATATAAAGGACGGACTCATCGGAAGCATTGAGGAGAACCTCGATCACAAAGCCAGTCCGTTTGGCATCAATGGAATAATGAAATAGTGGCGCACCACTATTTCATGAATGTTGAATTAGGAGTTTTGAATTTTGAATTGTTCTCGGCTTCGCCTGCGATTTGGAATCTCAGAATTAAAAAATACAAAGCTGTCTAATTCAAAATTCAAAAACTCAAAATTGCCGTAGGCAACCAATTCAAAATTCAAAACTCAAAATTCCTAATTCGATAATGCACGACATTTTCAAAGAGATATGGACCACTATAACCCACAACCGGTTGCGCACAGCGCTTACCGGATTCTCAGTGGCGTGGGGCATCTTCATACTTATTGTGCTGCTCGGAGCCGGCAACGGACTCATTCACGGTATAATGGGCAATAGAATGAAGGTGCTCACCAATTCGATGACTATCTTTGGAGGCGAAACGTCGAAACCTCACGACGGACTCGGCAAGGGGCGAAGCATTGAACTGAACGACAAGGATATGGACCTGACTCGTGAGGGATTTGCTGCAAACATAGACGACGTTGGAGCCGAACTTGACAAGGGAGGGCAGACACTCGCATATGCCGACAACTATACTACTGACATCAATGTGAGTGGAGTGTATCCCAACGATATCGACATCAACAAGCGTGACTTGCTTGTGGGACGATTCATCAACCCCATCGACCTCAACGAGCGACGCAAGTCGATAGTGCTGTCGCTCAACATTGCCAAAGAACTTATGCCCGAGGCTCCGCTCAATCTAAACGGACGCATGATAAAGGTATCAGACATGGCGTTTAAGGTTGTGGGCATATATGACAGCGACCAAAGTAGTGTGAGCAACGACGCATTCATCCCGTTCACCACCTTCCGCTCTATATATAATAGTGGTGACAAGACGGGCAACATCGTATTCTCGTTTCACGGACTAAAGACCGAGGCAGAAAACGAAGCATTTGAAAAGGCTTATCGTGCACGTATCAATCGCCAGCATCGTGCTGCTACCGATGACGAGCGCACCATCTGGATATGGAACAGATTTACCCAGGACTTGCAGCTCAACACTGCTACAGGATTGATCAGCACTGCGCTGTGGATAGTGGGACTATTCACGCTGCTGTCGGGCATAGTAGGCGTGTCGAACATCATGCTTATCACCGTACGTGAGCGTACTCGTGAATTTGGCATACGCAAAGCCATCGGTGCCTCGCCATGGTCGATACTGCGACTCATCATCGTGGAGAGCGTTGTCATCACAACCTTCTTCGGATATATAGGTATGGTGCTCGGCATAGCAGCGACACAATATATGAACGCCACTATAGGACAAGTCAAGGTGGACAACGGATTGTTCTCTGCCCAGATTTTCGTCGACCCGACCGTAAGCATAGCCACGTGTGTACAAGCCACGGTGCTGATGATTGTAGCGGGAACAATAGCAGGACTCATACCGGCACGCAAGGCGGCAAAGATTAGGCCGATTGAAGCGTTGAGGGCGGAGTAGAAGCCCTACCCCAGATGGAATTAGGAGTTTTGAATTAGGAGTTTTGAATTGTCGACTATGCCGATGTGCCTTGTATCGGTAAAGATATAAATAAAATAATTATAAAATGAAAAGGTTAGTTTTAAAGGCTAAATTCGATACTGACACTCTTACCGAAATACTCGACGTACTGTCGCGCAACAAGTCGCGCACGTTTCTTACGGGATTCGGTGTGTTCTGGGGCGTGTTCATGCTCGTGGGACTGATAGGTGGGGGCGACGGACTGAAGGAGTTGCTCAACAGCAACCTTGCGGGTTTTGCCACCAACTCAGCCATTGTATGGGCGCAGCCTACTACCAAACCTTACCACGGATTCCGTAAGGGACGTCAGTGGTATATGACGCAGGCTGACGTACAGCGACTGCGTACACACATACCCGAACTCGATGTGGTTACGCCAACCATTACACGATGGGGCGCGACAGCGACGCACGACGAACACTCGTCAAGTGGAGTTGTTAAGGGGGTGTTGCCGGATATGCAGCGCGTCACCGAACCCAAAATGCGCTACGGCAGATATATCAACCAAATGGATATTCAGCAATGTCGCAAGGTGTGCGTGCTGGGCAAGGAGGTATACAAGAATCTCTTTCCTAAGGGTGGCAATCCGTGTGGTGACGTGATACGCATCGACTCGGTATACTTCAGCATTGTTGGCGTAAACTATGCCGACGGCAATATGAACATCAACGGTAACGATCAGCAGGCGGTGTTCATGCCGCTCTCGCTCGTGCAACAGATATACAATCGTGGCGAAAGCATCGATATGCTATGTGTGACGGGTAAGCCGGGAGTGACCATGAGCGACATAACCGACCGTATGCGTATGGTTGTGGCGCAGGCTCACGACGTTAGTCCGAAGGACGAGAAGGGCGTTATGGTGTTCAATACGGAGATGATGTTCTCGATGGTGGACAATATGTTCCGGGGCATCAATATGCTTATATGGCTTGTGGGCATAGGTACGCTACTGGCTGGTGCTATCGGTGTGTCGAACATCATGATGGTGACTGTGCGTGAACGAACGGTGGAGATAGGCATACGTCGTGCAATCGGAGCCACGCCACGCGATATACTGTCGCAAATCATGCAGGAGAGTATTCTGCTTACTTCGGTGGCTGGCATGAGCGGCATCCTCTTTGTGGTGCTCGTGCTGCAAGGACTTGAGATGGCAAATACTACAGACGGCATAACGTCGGCTCATTTCCAGATAGATTTCTGGACTGCCATAGGTGCTGTTGTGTTGCTGTCGGTGCTCGGTATGCTTGCTGGTTTGGCTCCTGCGCTGCGTGCTATGCACATAAAGCCAGTAGATGCTATGCGAGATGAGTAGTTGGCGGAGCCGGAGTGTTGAATGTAGAGTGTGGAATGTTGAGTGTTGAATGAGGAATGTTGAATTTTGAATTAAATAGAATTGCAATGAAAAGATATTTCAAGATTGTCTTATTGGCTCTTGTGGCCATAGTCTTTATCGGAACGTTTGTGTTCCTTTATATCAAGTCGCGTCCGCAACCGGTGGTGTACGACGAGTTTGTGCCTAAGCAGATGGACATACGCAAGACCACCGTTATAACTGGAAAGATAGAACCTCGCAACGAGGTGAATATCAAACCGCAGATTTCGGGTATCATAAGCGAGATACTGAAGGAGGCAGGACAGACCGTGACGGTAGGTGAGGTGATAGCCAAGGTGAAGGTGATTCCGGAAATGGGACAGCTCAGTTCGGCTCAGTCGCGTGTACGTTTGGCTAATATCAACGAGCGTCAGGCACGCACCGATTACGAACGTGAGAAGACTCTGTACGACAAGGGACTTGTCTCTGCCGATGAGTACGACAAGATAGCGCAGGCTTGGCGACAGGCTCGTGAGGAAGTGGCTGCTGCACAAGACAATCTTGAGGTGGTGCGCGACGGTGTGTCACGATCAAATGCTTCGGAGTCGTCAACGCTGATACGCTCTACTGTGACGGGACTGATACTCGATATACCCGTTAAGGTGGGCAACTCGGTGATTCTCTCCAACACCTTCAACGATGGTACCACTATCGCCACTGTTGCTAATATGAACGACCTCATATTCCGTGGCAACATCGACGAGACGGAAGTGGGACGACTTAACACAGGAATGCCTATGAAGATAACCATCGGCGCGCTGCAGAACCTTAAGTTCGACGCTCGTCTGGAGTATATATCGCCGAAGGCAACTGACCAGAACGGTGCCAATCAGTTTGAAATAAAAGCCGCTGTTAATCTCCCCGCCAGTGGTGAGCAGATTCGTAGTGGTTATAGTGCCAATGCCGAGATTGTGCTTGCTGAGGCGCGCCACGTAATGTCAGTGCCCGAGAGTGCCATCGAGTTTGAAGGCGACAACACCTTCGTCTACATTGTCAAAGGCACCGACAAGGACAAAACCTACGAGCGCCGTAAGGTAGTGACCGGTCTGTCTGACGGACTCAACATCGAAATAAAGAGCGGACTGCGCATGAACGAACGTGTGCGTGGACCAAAGAAGGTTGGCAAGGACGAATAATATAGATGCTTATAACTATAAAAAGTGGGATGAGGTTTTAAAATTTCTCGAACTGAAACCGTTCTGCCCAAACCCTCGTATCAAGGCATGATACGATCATTTCAAGGCATGATACGGTCATATCAAGGCATGATACGACTATTTCACAACGCGCAACAGAGCTTTATATCACGAGACTGACATTAGTATCACGATTGTAAAGGGACATAGTGTCTAGTACTTGGCATCAATAAAGAACGGACTTAATTTCGTAACTTCGCATTCAAATATTGAAAGGCGTACAACTGAAATCATATAGATTTTGGTTGTACGACTTTTTTTATTGCATCATGTTCTTTATTTCTTCTTCGGACAAGCCTGATGCTTGGATTATGGTTTTCATAGGCACACCAAGAGACAGAAGGTTGGCGGCTATTTTTACTTTAGCTGCTTTTCCGCCTTTAGCCATGCCTTCAGCTATTCCTTCCGCTTTGCTCTTTGCCCTTCCTTTCGCAAATTTCTTCTTTTCCGCTGTTCTTATGGCGTTGACTATATCGCGATAGGCATTGACGCTGTCTTCGTATTGTTTGCGTTCCTGATTGTCGAACTTCGGTATCTCTACATATATATACGTCAGCTTGTCGTAGAACACCTCGTGAGTGTCCACCTCCATCAGCTTCACTTCATGGTGCCAGCGTTAGGCATTCTGCAGACCTTCGGCCAAGTTGAAGTTGGGCAAACCTATGGTGTATACTGGATTGAGATGAAAGTCCCAATCGCCACCACGCTGTGCCTGTTCGTGTATGGGGAACGTAGAATAATATATAGTGCGGTCCTTGAAGAACTCATGGTATACATTCTGCATCTCCACAATGAACTTCTCTCCCTTGTCATTCTCGCAATAAACATCGAAGATGGCACGGCGAGCATCAACTCTGTCGCCAAGCTGTTCTGAGTTAAGATACGTGACATCCTGCACGTTCTGCTCGCCATGAAACATAGCGTTCAGAAAGCTGATGAGCAACTCCTTGTTGAACTCAGAACCGAAGAGTCGCTTAAAACCAAAATCAGTATGTGGATTAATATATTTTTCTGTCATA
>JAIJMN010000094.1:0-9249 GCA_022735715.1 Prevotella sp. | reverse complement strand
TTGGCTATTCCACGTGCACGTAACCTTAATGACGCACGTGTACAGCAGGGCAAGAAGTTATTTATGGAGATGGGTTGCGCAAACTGCCATCGTCCATCATGGAAGACAGGCTCCGACAACTACTGGACTCCAAACATGATTGCTGACAAGAAGTTGCCGCGCTATGCCAACCAAACCATCTATCCTTACTCGGACATGATGCAGCACAAGCTCTATATGATCAACGACATTCATAATTCATGGTGTCGCACTACACCATTGTGGGGTCGCGGACTTGCCGGCGTAAATGGCTCAGGTACGGAGCGTCTGCACGACTGCCGCGCACGCAATGAGGTTGAGGCCATCATGTGGCACGCTTACTCAAAGAACTCGCATGCCTACAACGCTGCATTGAAGTTCTACAATTTGTCTAAAGCCGACCGTGACGCAGTAGTTATGTTCCTGCGTTCAATATAATACGACATTAAATACGCTACCAGCAGTAGCGCATACGTCAGCCACACCTGCCTTGCGTTTATATGTATGCCATACATACAGGCGCCTGGCAGGGAGGCTATATATCCGAGCGACGCGTTCATCAGCGTTGCCATCCATCCTACAAACATTGCCACCACACCTTGCATCCACGCCCAAAAACCTAAAGCATACATCGCAATTGATGTATATACAATAATCGTAGCCAACGGTATAGCAACAAAATTAGTAAGCAGAAAATAGCAAGGGAATGTACTGAAATAATACATAGACAATGGAGCTACGGCCAATTGTGCAGCCAACGAAACCTTAACAAGTGACCACATCCACCATATCACCCGCCAACGACTTAGCCATGTAGGTGTTGCAACATCGCGTAGTCGCAAATTCAACATCACGATACCAAGCACAGCAAGAAACGACATCTGAAAACCTACATCCCAAAGATTCAACGGACTGGCTGCCAATTGCACCACACAGGCAAAGGCAAGCGTATTGAGCGACACATGCCGGCGACCCGTCAACACAACAAAAGAAAAGATAGTGAGCATTGTTGCCGACCGCAATACACTCGGCGGCATACCCACAAGGGCTGCATAAGCCCATATGGCAACCATGGCAAGCACCTGCCCCATCACACGCATTCGCCGATGTACAAATACAAGCGAGAGCAAACCGTATATCACACCAAGATGCAAACCCGAAAGAGCAAGTACATGCGACGCACCCGAAACGGCATACGATTGGCGCAATTCTTGCGTCAGCCTGCTACGGTCGCCCATTGTCATTGCAGCAACTACGGCATAAGCCGACTCCGACATTTCATGCGATTCATAACGATTCAGCAACCTGTCACGACCCGAACGCATCCCGATAAGAACCCGAAGCTTTAAGCCAAGCCTACGCATGCTCACCCGACACCTCTTCCAATCACCTTTATTAATATATGTACGCGCAACAATGCCGTGCACATGCTGATAACGCACATAGTCGAAATGCCCGTTTGGGTGTCGATTACTATTGGTTATGGCCTTCAGCCGCGAAACAATTCGCACACCATCGCCCACAGCCAGCTGCCGAGCATCACCTATTACACTATCCTTCTGAAAGAAAGCGCTTATACATTGTCCTGCAAGTCGCCCGTTAGTCACAGCCAGCGCACATCTTACAGTACGTGGACCTACAACAGGACGCTCAGCAACAACAGCTTCTATCGTCTCTATATCTCCATTAAGAGGCACATCCAACCGCTGCTCCACCCTACCGACATTCCATATACCCAGCACAAAAACGTCAAGCATCAGCAGCGATGTCGTCAAACGAGGGATGCCCGACTTCTTATACGCTACAATAGTGATGCACACCAATGCCACAAGTATCCAAAACACCACCCTCACAGACATGTGCCCATACAGCACATCTCCTGTCATAATGCCGCCGACCAGCACTATGGCAATGCGTAGAAACGGATACATCTGGGTGTTCATAGGTCAGGTAGTGTATTAGGATTAATGCAGTTTCGAGTTCTCTATCTTTTTTGGGCAGATGTTGTTCAATTCACATTTGTCGCAATGTGGCTTGCGCGATGTGCAAACATAGCGTCCATGCAACAACAGCCAATGATGAGCACGCGCCAAGTCTTCGGCAGGAATATGCTTTACCAGCATCTTCTCTACCTTCAGCGGAGTATCAGCAGTACTCGGCACCAGTCCCAAGCGATGACTCACCCTATACACATGCGTATCAACTGGCATTGCCGACTGACCGAATGCTACAGCCTGCATAACATTGGCAGTCTTACGACCTACACCCGGCAGACGCAGCAATGCATCAAAGTCGTTAGGCACCTCGCCACCATATTCATCAACAAGCATACGCGAGAGTTCAACAAGGTGGCGAGCCTTGGCATTGGGATAGCTCACGCTCTTCACATATTCATATATCTCAGCCTCATCAGCCTCAGCCATAGCCTGTGCATCAGGATAATGAGCAAACAATTCGGGCGTAACCTGATTTACACGCTTGTCGGTACATTGAGCACTTAGCACAACAGCCACAAGCAACTGAAACACCGAGCCAAACTCAAGCTCGGTGGTCACCTCGGGATGAAGTTCGCGAAAATAAGAAAGTACACGCGTATAGAGTTCCTTCTTTGTCATAACCTAATAGTTTGTTTTATTTTATACTAATGACAAAGATACAACAAAAATACCGACAATCAACAAAAGTCAAATGGTTTTCTTGTATCTGTCGGATTAAATAAACTATAAAATACAAACATCATCAACGTTCAAGCATAGGACACACCTGCCGGTAGTCCCATATCGATGTGCTCTTGTTGTTATAGTAATCTTCACAAATGTTTTCTATTGTTGCAACGATGCACGTTTCGGCACGATTCTCCCACATTCTGAACTCCACGTTATCTTCATATTCATGAGCGAAAGCCTTAAGCTTGTTGATGTCGAAATCCGAACTCCTTACGCCAGCCAGTTCTCTTTCAGCATCCACGGCATTACATTCCTGCTCTACATGCACAGGTATCATCATGCAAGGCTTGCCCATATATAAGGCTTCGCACACACTTTCAAATCCAGCCGTCGTAGCATAAGCCTTGCATCCTGCCATCAACTGCAAGAACTTAACGTCATTTATGCGATGAAACGTGAGTGTGTCGTCAACCTTATATTCTTCAGGTGCTTCGCGATTGTCCCAAAAGAAGTGCAGCTGTGTGTGAGGGTGCTTCTCGTGCCATGCCATTACGTTCTTGGCAAAGCCTGCATTGAGAATATATCCCATGATGTAGTCGCCACGATGTCTGACTGTAGTCCTCACCTCCTTACGCAACAATGGCGGCACCACCTTTATATTCTGTACTGCATCTTCGTCATATTCGCGCATTGACAATGCCAACTTTGAAGTTGCTCGCATACAAGTGAGGCGTGTAAAAAACT
This sequence comes from Prevotella sp., assembly GCA_022735715.1. GTDB lineage: Bacteria > Bacteroidota > Bacteroidia > Bacteroidales > Bacteroidaceae > Prevotella. Next base: position 5,821 of record JAIJMN010000094.1, on the reverse strand, counting down.
TCAGCAGACTTTCTGACACACGATACTTTCCCGGCATTTGGAAATCAGAATGTAGAAACAGATATTGATGTCCAACACAAATCTCAGGTATGCCAAAGTGGAATAGCGAATACGTGATGCCACACAATATCTCATAGAAATTGACAACCAGATCAGCTTTGCTTTCCAATATATTCTTTCGTATCATGTTGATGCTTGACATATACGAGGGCACCAGCATCGTATTGTAAGCTATGGAGCGAAACAAGTGAAACTTACGGTTGTCCTTTGACGGCAAAAAGTTTGGACTTGCAAAATACTCTATAGGACAATCTATCTGCCTTGTGAAAAACTTCGGTATCTTTCTTGTACGGCTCTTGCCTACCAACACTTTCACCACTTCATGTCCTTCCTTCTCAAGCATCTGTTTCATTGCCAATGCCTGGGTGAGGTGTCCTCGTCCCTCGCCCTGCACCACAAAAATCATTTTCTTTTTCTCGTTGTACATCATATAACTTCTTTACCTTATTATATTTAAGGATTTGTTGTAAATTCTTTTTACGGATGCAAAAGTACATGTACACTATTGCAATGACATAACAGGCATGTTAAAAAAATAACGGATTTTCTTCACAGTTTAGAAACTATGTTGTAATATTCCATTTATACTTTTGCACTCGAAAAAAGACACAGCATTAGTAATGAATAAATTTAGGATTGCAATGGGTGCAGCGTTATTGTGCACCTCTGCACTTTACGCCCAACAGATGCCACTCAAACGATTGGCTGTAATATCAGATGTTCACCTTATGGCTCCATCACTTCTACAGAAGGAAGGAAAAGCATTTGACAACTACATTGCCAACGACAGAAAGATGCTCGTGGAGAGTTCCGAACTGTTGGATTCTGTAAGCAAGCATTTGATTGCTTACCAACCACAAATTATTTTTATAACGGGCGACCTCACCAAGGACGGCGAACGCATTTCACATCAGTTATTGGTAGACAGATATCTGAAACCATTGAAGGCACAAGGCATCAGAATATACGTTGTCCCAGGCAATCACGACGTTAACAATCCGCATGCTAAGGTTTACAATGGCGACAACGCCCAACGTACCACAACAGTATCAGCCAAAGACTTCACACATATATATAATGACTATGGCTATGGCGAAGCACTCGCCACCGACCCCAACTCTCTCTCGTACGTAGTACAACTCGACGACAAGACACGACTCATTGCTGTAGACGCATGCCGATACGAAGACAACAACTTCGACAAGGACATATGTGTTACGGCTGGTCGCATAAAACCACAGACCATGGACTTCATACAGGCTGAAGCCCAAAAGGCTCATAAACTTGGTATGAACGTGATTATGATGATGCACCATGGCATTGTGAGTCACTTCAAATGGCAAGACAAGATCATGAAGGAATACTTGGTAAACAATTGGAAGAAAGATGCCAAACGACTTGCTCAAATGGGCATAAAGGTTTGCTTCACAGGACATTTCCATGCACAAGATATCTCTAATAAATACGGACTTACCGACATTGAGACTGGTTCTACTGTGAGCTATCCCCACCCCTATCGCCTCATTGACGTTGATACCGACAAGCAAACTCTGCAAATACGTACCGAAAAGGTAGAATCGCTAACCTCAATGAAAGACAACAAGGAGACTCTACAACAGAAAAGCGAGCGGTTTGCCACTTCTGCACTTAGCGGAGTTATGGAGACAATGGTGCCTAAGAAAGTGCCAGACGAAGTAGAGAAGGAGTGTGCACAGGTATTGGGCAAGGCTTACGCTATGCACTTGGCTGGCGACGAACACCCATCAGCAGATTTCAAGTCAAGACTCAAGGCTGCCGTAAAAAGGCTCAAGCCCTACTCATGGAAGTGGGCTTTCATTATGAACAAGATTGGTAAGCACCTTTCTACCGATACCGGTGTGGCTGACAACAACACCAGCATAAACTATTAAAACAAAACAACGAAGATAAAAACAATACAGACGTTATGAAAAAGAAAGTATTAGCAGTTACTGCAGTTGCCTTGCTTGTACAAGGTGCAATAAGCCTGGAGGCAAAAGCAGCAAGAATGCCTGAAGGCGAGAAGACCAACGTTAAGGCACCCAACATGAGTGCCGTTAGCGGCAGGGTTACCAACGAGCAGGGCGAAGCATTGCCTGGCGTTGTGGTGCGTTGCGGCAACGTGAATGTTCAGACAGATATAAATGGCGAATTCCATCTCAACGTGAACGAAGGCGACAAGCTCACCTTTTCTTATATAGGATATTACACTACAACGAAAGATGTCGACAACAAAGATATCAATGTGGTAATGAAGGAGGACAGCCACGCTCTTGGTGAGGTGATTGTCACAACTCAGAAGAAGAAGCAGAGCAGTCTGGAGATACCTGTAGCTGTAAGTGCAGTAACGGGTAGTGTTATGGAGAAGCTCAACCTGCACCAATTGGACGATGTGGCACAGTTTACGCCAGGTGTACAGATTCAGCTACAGAGTCCTAACAATCCAGGATACGTAATACGTGGTGTGACATCTGACGATGGTGAAGCTTACTCACAACCAAGAGTGTCAGTATTCATGGATGGCGTGTCTACATCAAGAAGCCGTGCTTCGGCTGTCGAGCTGTTTGACTTGGAACGTATGGAAGTGGCAAAGGGTCCGCAAGGAACTCTGTTTGGTCGAGGTGCCGAGATTGGCGGCATCAGCATTATACGCCACAAGCCTGTAGACAATCTTTCAGGCGAACTCTCAATGAACTATGGCAGCTACAACCAGCGACAGGTATCGGGATTCATCAATACACCTATTATAAAAGGTAAGCTTGCCAACCGCTTTGCATTCGACTACGATGCACGCGACGGATTTATAAAGAATGAAGCTGGCGGCAGACTGAACGGCAAGAATGCCTTGGCATTCAGAAACTCTACTCAGTGGTGGGCCAATGACGACACCTCTATCAGACTGGTACTCGACTATCAGCACGACGACTATCCTGGCACTTCATTCCATAGCATCAACCCCATGTATGGCAACAGCGACCCTAATAGCACAGCCAATCTTGAAGCCGGCAAGAAGCTCGGCATCAAGCGTAATGTGGGTGGAGCATTGCTAAATATCGACCACAACATCAATCATCGTTGGTCGTTCAACTCAATTACCGGATTCAGAGCCTTCAACAGCAAAGAGCGTTTTGATGCCGACGGCACTTATCTGCCACTACTGCTTTGTCAGGAAAAGGGGAAGGGAACCCAGTTCAGCCAGGAGTTCCGATTCAACTACGACGACAAGAACCGTTTTTCTGGTTTCGTTGGTGCCAGCTACTTCTATGAGAACTCATCACAAGACATCAACGCAAAGGCAAATCTGCAATATCTATACCCTGTATTTATACAGAAGAGTGTGAAAGCATCGCTCAGCAGCCAGATTGATAATGTTAAGGGATTGCTTGCCCAAATGCTTCCTGATGCTTATCAGCCTATGGTTGATGCTGCTCTCGCAAAACTTATGAGCAAGTGGTTCCCCGAAAATCCTACAGTTGATGCCAATGGCAAGCTTATACCGCAAACCGCCACTCCCAACATCTATGGCGACCTTAAGACTGCACTTGGTGCAGTAGGTATGGACTTAGACCAAGTATTGGCTGGTATGGGCGACAACGGACGCACCATTCAAGCCACTCTGCAAGGCATTTCTGCCAAGCCTCTCGACACAGCATATACCGAGCAGGGCAAGAACTATGGCACCAACCAGGCCGTAGAACTTTATGCAGACGGTACGCTTAAGCTGACCAAGAATCTTAACTTCACACTTGGCGTTCGTGGCACTTACGAGAATCAGGAGACTGGTTACTCATCGTCTACTGTACCAAGCATGTTTGGCGCAGTACTCTATCATCCCACAGAGAACGGAGCCAAGGTCATGGCAAAGGACAGCTATTGGTCGTGGGTAGGTCGTGCAGCACTAAACTATATGATAGGTCGCAACAACCTCTACGCCAGTGTGTCACGCGGTCGACGCCCGGGTGTACTCTACTTCAACAACGACCCGAAGGACTTCGAGACTCTTAAGCCAGAGATTATCTATAGTTATGAGGCTGGTGTGAAGGGCAGTCTGCTGCAGGGCCGACTCAACTACGACCTCTGTGCCTACTACTACGACTGGTACAACTACCAGACATCGGTGTTCAATGCTACAACAAGCAAGTACGAATATGACGATGCAGGACGTGCTCACAGCTTGGGTATTGAGGCAAGCATCAGCTATTCGCCATGCCGCTATCTCAACCTATTCGGCAACTGGTCGTATATCGAGGGTAAGTTCAACAACAAGGACGACAACGGCAACAAGCAGCGTTTTGCAGGCAACCGCTTCCGTCTCACTCCGAAGAACAGTTTTGCAGTAGGTTTCGACCTCAACGTACCTACCGGCAAGAAAGCCTCTATCTATTTCCGTCCTACATATTCATGGAAGTCGAAGGTATTCTTTGAGGAGAGCAATGAGCCAGAACTTACACAGGGTGCATTCGGATTGCTCAACTTCACCGCTGGCTATCGTATGCAGCCAGGTAAGGTATATTATGAGATTGGTGCCTTCGGCAAGAACGTTCTCGACGAGAAGTATGTGGTTGATGCAGGCAACTCTGGTCGTCAGATAGGATTCCCGACATACGTAGGTGGCACACGCTCAGTAGTTGGAGTAATGTTCAAGATTGGATTCTAACAACAATTTGATTCTCAATAAAAGATGAAAAGACTGTTTATTTACATCATGTTGCTGATGGGAGTCATTCTTCCATCGGCAGCCAAGAACCGTGCAAAGCAGGTTATTGCCCACCGAGGCTATTGGAAGACTGAAGGATCGGCACAAAACTCCATCTCATCTCTTCAGAACACATACAAGATTGGAGTCTATGGCTCTGAGTTTGATGTTCATATCACTCGCGACGGTGAGGTAGTGGTATTCCACGACGACGATGTTGAAGGCATCAAGATAGAGAATGCCAACTATGCCGACATCAAGGACAAGCGTCTCAAGAATGGCGAACGCATACCTAAGTTGCAGGAGTATCTTGCAGCAGCCAAGTTATTGGGCAACATGAAACTCATACTTGAGGTGAAGGAGCATATACAGAAGAGCGATGAAGACCGCTGCATCGACGCTACGCTGAAGATGGTGAATGAAGCCGGACTTGCCGACCGCACCGAATACATATCATTCAGCAAGCACGCTTGCGACTATATTGTACAGCACGCCCCTAAATCCAAAGTGTCTTATCTCAATGGCGACCTCTCTCCTCGCGAAGCTAAAGAAGCCGGCTATGCCGGCATCGACTACGAAGACTCTGTATACATAGACCATCCGTCATGGATAAAGGAAGCCCGCCAACTCGGACTCGTCACCAATGTATGGACTGTAAACGACCTGAAAGAGATAAAATACTTCTTCCGCCAAGGCATTGACTACGTTACAACTAACGAGCCTGAAAAAGCTAAGGCTCTGTAATATTCATACCTATTATTTAGTACGCAAATGCGTCAAGGAGGCTACGACATAATTTCGTAGTCTCCTTTTTTGGTTTCTAAACCTTGCATCCATTAGTTTATTTACCTTATACATACTGCAAACAAAGGTTAAAAACCCACCATATATCGACATTTTACAGTACTATGTATTGCATAGTACTTAGATTATACCTACATTTGCAATCGAAAACATATACTAATGCATTTAAAACCGAAAGCAATGAATATTGACAACGCTAAATCACAGATGCGTAAGGGAATGCTTGAGTATTGCATAATGCTG
>JAIJMN010000382.1:0-1281 GCA_022735715.1 Prevotella sp. | reverse complement strand
CCTGCGCCGATGGTACTGCAATGCAATGCGGGAGAGTAGGTGGCTGCCTTCTTTACTTTGGGTCTTCAAGGTCTAACGACTTTGGAGACCTTTTTTTATGCCCGTACATTTCATATTTTCTTTTATTTCCCTCCTTATTTCTTGACATTGCTTGCGCAGAACATTACCTTTGCCCGTGCTATACATTATTATATAGCAGCGTTCTTTGGCTTGTTTACATACCTTTTTAATTCATCAGCATAATGACGTAATGAGTTTTTTCGTTTGTGAACCATATTACCATGCACCATACATTATTATATACGTACATTATATAATATATATAGCATTCTACTTCTAATATGGTTTTATTGCTTTCCGTGCATATTTTCCGAATTATTTTATAGAAATAATTATAAAATTTAATTTTGCTAAAAAATATATCGAAAAAATTGCGCGATTTATTGAATAATGTGTATCTTTGCAACCAGTTGTAAAAAATATTTATAAACTAACCCGAAACATTTATTTACTGAGTACTAAACTCTATTATTAATTATAATTTTACTATCTATGAAAATCAAAATCAAGCACCTTTTGATGATGCTGTTATGTATTTCAGTATCGTCGATGATGTTGGTTTCGTGCAGTGACGATGACGAGAGCGTAATGGGCCCTGTTGCTATCAACTCATGTCAGTACACCGCCACGGAGGTGACACCTATCTGGACTTTGGTTCCTAATGACAATTGTGAAGGCTATGTAATTACGCTCTACAAGGGTACACGTGTCAACGTTGGTGAGAAGGTTGAGGAGAAGAAGCTCGACTATCGTACATGCAAGTGTACATTCAGCGGTCTGACACCCAATACACAGTATGTCATTTCTACCCAGGCCATTCCAAGCGCAAAGAGTGGTTTCAGCAGTGCGCAGATTTACTGGAAGGAATTTACCACCAAGGCAAAATAATGGTGTGATTAAAACCTAAACATGTGTAAACAGAGCAATATGAAAAATATTAACTTTAAACTCGGACTTGTGGCGATAGCTGTTACAGCCTCTCCACTCGGCACATTTGCTACTACTGCCGGAAATCCAGCAGTAGTGAACTTATTACCCCCCCCCAGCTGGCGTTACTTGCACTGGTGTAGTGCTCGATAATACTGGCGAGTCAGTTATTGGTGCCAGCGTTAAAGTGCTTGGCACAAAGATGGGCACCGTCACCGACATGGACGGAAAATTTACCCTTGCTAATGTTGCTAAGGGAGCAACAATTGAAATTTCTTATATAGGATATACTCC
>JAIJMN010000381.1:0-1287 GCA_022735715.1 Prevotella sp. | reverse complement strand
TCGAGAAAGAAGCTGCCCATCTTGCCGGCACCAAGAACAAGTATTTTCATTTTTGAGTTTTGAGTTTTGAATTTTGAGTTGTCGCCGTTGGCGATTTTGAATTATTCAATTTTGAGTTTTGAGTTTTTTGATTTAGGAATTCTCAATTCAAAATTGAACAATTCATAATGCGCATAGCGCACAATTCAAAACTCAAAACTCAAAATTCAACATTACTTTTGATTTATTATCTCCATCTGCTGTCTTACCGACTCCTCGTGTATGTGCTCGAAGATTTCCTTGACAAACTCCGAATCCATACCACAGAGTGAGCCTTGTGCTCCACGCTTGTCGAGAATCTCGTTGTAGCGTACGGTCTGAAGAATAGTCATGTTGTGCTCCTTCTTGTACTGGCCAATCTCGCGGCACACGCGCATACGCTTGGCAAGAAGTTCCATCAAGCTGTTGTCGAGTTCGTCAATCTGCTTACGCAATTCGTGAATGCCCTCAGTGGTGACAGTCTCCGAACGCACTACGAGTAGTCCGAGAATGTAGTCGAGCACATCGGGAGTAACCTGCTGCTTGGCGTCGCTCCATGCGTTGTCGGGCGAGCAATGGCTCTCTACCATAAGTCCGTCGAAGCCAAGGTCCATAGCCTGCTGGCAGAGCGGAGCAATCAGTTCGCGTCGGCCACCAATATGACTCGGGTCGCAGATGATTGGAAGGTCTGGAATGCGGCGGCGCAACTCGATTGGAATCTGCCACATAGGCAGGTTGCGGTATATTTTCTTGTCGAAGCTTGAGAAACCACGATGAATGGCAGCCATACGCTTTACGCCAGCCTGATTGATACGCTCCATAGCACCAATCCACAGTTCAAGGTCGGGATTGACTGGGTTCTTCACGAACACCGGAACGTCAACACCCTTAAGGCTGTCGGCAAGAGCCTGCATGGCGAACGGGTTGGCAGATGTGCGCGCTCCTACCCATAATATGTCGATGCCATACTTCAGAGCCAGTTCCACGTGCTCAGGAGTTGCCACCTCAGTAGCTGTGAGCATGCCTGTCTCTTCCTTCACCTGCTTCATCCAAGGCAAAGCCATCTCGCCGTTGCCCTCGAATCCACCCGGTTTGGTACGCGGTTTCCAAATACCGGCACGGAACATCTTGCATCCAAGCTTCTTGAGCTGCTGTGCAGTTGTCATTACTTGCTCCTCGGTCTCAGCCGAACACGGTCCGGCAATTACGAATGGGCGTGGGTTGTCACTCGGTAAGTTTAATGGCTGTAATTCTAAATCCATAGTCGTA
>JAIJMN010000380.1:0-1288 GCA_022735715.1 Prevotella sp. | reverse complement strand
GGCTACTAAGAAGCCTGCATAAAAGTAAAATAGGAATATAAATATGTGAAAGTTTGCAAGTCATCCGTTTTCTTGAAATAGCATGTCGCAAGCAAGCGCTGACTTGACTATCAGAAACGGAAGCAGGCGAGAACCTTTGGTAGGCGTATCAAATGCTTCTGTTTTTCTTTTCTCCATTTTTGGAGAACTCGTTTATAGATGGTTTATATGGTTGGGGGGCTAAATCGCGTATTTAGCCCCCTTTTTAATTGTTCATCTTTACTTTTATTCTTTCAGTTCGTAGAACTTCACCCAGTCAATTTCCATTTCAACTGGCAATTGCTTGTGGTCGGCTTTGCCAACCCATGAGCCTTCTATCTGCATATCGATGAGCAGGTAGAACGGACGATTGAAGGGGAACTGTCCTTCCTTGTCGGTCTGTATGCGAGGGTAGGAGAAGTAGCGGTCGCCGTTGACAGAGAACACTATCGAGTCGGGCAACAGTTCTACACCGTATGTGTTGTAACCGTCACGGTCGATAGAGTGTATCTTGCCGTGAGGTGGTGTATCCTGCAGCTTGAGGTTATAGGTGTAGTTGGTGTGTATAGTTTGATAGGCAATGGTATCGTGATTGAGATGCTCCATGATGTCTATCTCTCCTCCGTGAGGCCACTGAATGTCATCGTCGGGCATCATCCATATAGCAGGCCATGCTCCCCGTGCACTGCCGAGTTTTGCTCTTACTTCTACCTTTCCGTACTTGACGGTGCGCTTGTGTTTGGTATACAGTCCACCGGTGACAAACTGTGCTGTGTCGGCTTCATGATTGGTGTTGACAGCACCACGTAGTATGAGTTTGCCGTCACGCACAGCATAGAGCGAGTCGGCAGGCGACATGTAGCGTTTCCAGTCGGCAGAAGCACTGCGAGGAATCTTGGTCCACGAGCGGCTATCGTAAGTCTTGCTGTTGAAATGGTCTTGCCATATGAGGCGATACTTTGGTGAAGTGATGGCAAACGATGCTAAGCTTAACGCCAATGCAAAGAGTGTTGTCAGAATTTTCATTTAGATTTGTCTTTAGTGAATGTATATTTACGGTAAGTATAAAAAAAGAGCCGACCCCCGGCTGAGGTTCGGCTCCTAAAAAAATTAGAGATAATATTGTCTCTGCCTTGTCTGATTAGAGGTTCGGGTTGAGCTCGTTCCACTTCTCAACAGCTGGTACGATGCCGAGCTCTACGATCTCGTCGCGCATCTTGCAGAGGTGCTCGTAAGACTTAGCGAGGCTTGCCATCTCCTCCTCAGTGCC
>JAIJMN010000379.1:0-1289 GCA_022735715.1 Prevotella sp. | reverse complement strand
ATGGGCAACACCGTACTTCTCGCCACTGTTTGTGCCGCAAAAGATGCAGTTCCCGGAACAGATTTCATGCCTTTGCAGGTAGACTACAAAGAGCAGTATTCAGCAGCAGGCCGTTTCCCCGGTGGTTTCACAAAGCGTGAGGGCAAGTCGAGCGACAACGAAATCCTCACATCGCGTCTCGTTGACCGTGTGCTGCGTCCGCTCTTCCCGTCTAACTATCACGCCGAGGTATATGTGCAGATCATGCTTCTCAGCGCCGATGGCGTTGATCAGCCTGATGCTCTCGCAGGATTCGCAGCTTCAGCCGCTATGGCTTGTTCAGATATTCCTTTCGAATGCCCAATCTCTGAGGTGCGCGTAGCACGCATCAACGGTGAGTATGTCATCAACCCGACCTTCGAGCAGATGAAAGAAGCCGACATGGACATCATGGTTGGCGCTTCTGCCGAGAACATCATGATGGTAGAGGGTGAGATGAAGGAAGTGTCAGAGCAGGACATGATCGGTGCCTTGAAGGCCGCTATGGCTGCCATCAAGCCTATGTGCGAACTCCAGACAGAGCTCTCTAAGGAGCTTGGCACAGACGTTAAGCGCGAGTATTGCCACGAGGTTAACGACGAGGAGTTGCGCGAGCAGATCCGCAAGGAGACCTACGACAAGTGCTACGCTATCGCTGAGGCTGGCGACCACGACAAGAAGTCGCGCGAAGAGGCCTTCGACAAGATCCTCGCCGACTTCCAGGAGGCTTACGATGCAGCCCACACTGAGCTGACACCTGAGGAACTTGACGAGAAGCATGCAGAAATGGTGCGCTACTACGCCGACGTTATGCGCGACTCAATGCGCCGTTGCATCCTCGACGAGGGCAAGCGTCTCGACGGTCGTAAGACCACCGACATCCGTCCTATCTGGTGCGAGGTGTCTCCGTTGCCTATGCCTCACGGAAGCGCAATCTTCACACGTGGCGAGACACAGAGCCTCTCTACATGTACACTCGGTACAAAGATGGACGAGAAACTCGTTGACGACGTACTGGAGAAGGGCTACCAGCGCTTCCTCCTTCACTATAACTTCCCGCCGTTCTGTACCGGTGAGGCTAAGGCTCAGCGCGGTGTCGGCCGTCGCGAGATTGGTCATGGCCACCTGGCATGGCGCGGTTTGAAGGGTCAGATTCCCGAAGACTTCCCCTACACAGTTCGTCTCGTTAGCCAGATCCTTGAGTCTAACGGTTCTTCTTCAATGGCTACAGTATGTGCCGGCACCCTCGCCCTCATGGACGCAGGTGTTCC
>JAIJMN010000378.1:0-1289 GCA_022735715.1 Prevotella sp. | reverse complement strand
AATAGCGGTCAAGCGAACGGGAGGTCGTAGGAATCGTCTCCATACACTCCTTTTAAAAAAGCCGCAAACTCCTTGGAGTAGCGGGTTCCTTCTGCCTTTAGGTCATAAGAGTCGGAGAAGTATCGGTTTTTCTGCTTGTCGTACCATCTGCGTCTTCTGACAATCAAGTCAACACCTTTGTCGCGGATAGGAAAGTCACGTATAGTTACAGCTTCACAGAACCCTTTAGATTCAATCTCAGGGTTCTCTTTGTATCCAGCCTTAACCGATTCATCAAGATAGATGCGGATAAGGGAAGACTCTTCTTCTACACGTACTACTTCAAAATTTGAGAGTATCTCTGATGGCAGAATCAACTGTGCCAATGCTAATAGTCCTTGATTGTTCATGGCACAAAGGTATAAATTTTCTATTGAATCAAAGAGACTTCCCCATGATTTATCGGGTGAGCCATTTACAGCCCATATTGGCTGACGAATAAAGGCACATAAAAAACCCGTTGCGTAGTCGGAATGAACTATACAACGGGTTCTCTATATATTGGATTGAGGACTTGATTCTACCCTATCCTATTTCTACATAACGTCTTAGTTGTTGACGCTACCGCCCACAATATCGAGCAGTTCGTTGGTAATAGCCTGCTGACGGCTCTTGTTGTACTGAAGGTTGAGCTCGCACAGAATCTCGTCGGCATTGTCGGTGGCGGTCTGCATTGCCACCATACGGGCGGCATGCTCGCTTGCTATGCTGTCGAGCAAGGCTGTGTAGAGCATCAGGTGAAGATACTTGGGGATGAGCTGCGAGAGCACGGTGTACATGTCGGGCTCTACGATGAAGTTGTCGTTGAGCGGACGTACGTTCTCCTCTGCCTTGCGCTCCTCTGTCGAGGCGTTCTTCTTGAGATACTCCTGCGCCTCCTTTGAGGTCACGGTAGAGTTGAGGTCGCGAGTGCGGTCGCGCTTCAGCTCCTCGGTGATGTCGATAGGCAGGAAGGTCTTGCGGGTCAGAATCTGCGAACCGGCGCTCTTGAAGTGGTGGTAGACCATCTCCACGCGGTCGATCTCGCCGCTGACGAACTTCTGTCCTATCTCGCGGGCTATTTCAATACATTGCTTCACGTTGGGCTTTTCGGCAAGACCTGTGAAGTCGCCAGCCACATGAAGCCCCATTTTAGCCGCCTTCTCTGCAACCTTGCGTCCTATCGGATAGACAACGATGTTGTCCTTACCGCCCAGACTCTCCGAATACTCGTCAACGATGTGCTGAAGCAGACGGATGACATTGGCATT
>JAIJMN010000093.1:0-9337 GCA_022735715.1 Prevotella sp. | reverse complement strand
TCAAACCATCCGGCTACAGTAATGATACCAGGCACTACACCATACAGCACGCCTGCCACGATGACAAACGATGCGAGCAGAGCCAGCAACGAACCTTTCAGCTCGATGTGCGGATAGCGACGGTAGCAATACACCAGCACGATAGCAGGAATGCATAGCAGGTTCAGGAGGTGAACGCCAATCGACAGACCCGTCATGTAGGCTATGAGCACAAGCCAACGGTCGCTATGAGGTTCGTCGGCATGGTCTTCCCATTTGAGGATAAGCCAGAACACGATGGCGGTAAAAGCCGAAGAATAGGCGTAAACCTCACCCTCCACAGCCGAAAACCAGAACGTGTCGGAGAAGGTATAGATAAGAGCGCCCACAAGTCCCGAAGCCTCAATGGCAATAAGCTTGCCCATTGTCATCTCGCTCCAGTCCTTCAATATCAGCTTGCGTGCCAGATGCGTAATACTCCAGAACAGGAACAATATGGTCGTTGCACTCAGCAACGCACTCATCGTATTCACCATCTTTGCCACCTGCGTGGGGTCGCTTGCAAACTGCGAGAAGAGATTTGCCGTGAGCATGAAGAAAGGTGCTCCAGGCGGATGGCCTACTTCCAGCTTGTAGCCGGTTGTAATGAACTCAGGACAGTCCCAGAAGCTGGCTGTCGGTTCAATCGTCGAGCAATATACGAAAGCAGCCACCAGGAAGGTAAGCCACCCCAATACATTGTTCACTAATTTGTACTGTTTCATTTAATAATGAGAAATATAGAAATTAAACGTGTATTATCACTACAATCGTATTTTAAGATGCAAAGATACTATTTTTTTGCCACAACGTATTAACCTATCGAACAGTTAATAAAAATTAGCAATAAACGATACACAAAGACCCACTAACCCACATAATTAATACAATCCTGTCAACTTTATCGCTTTATTTTTTGCTTTACGATTAATTCTTTGTATTTTTGTACATTGAAATAAAATCAGCCAACGTATTATGACAGAATTGGAAAGACATATAGCTAAATTGCTGTTGGACAACGACTGCGTCATCGTCCCGGGATTCGGAGGCTTTATGGCACACCATATAGCCGCGTCATACGACGAGAAGAACCATATCTTCCTGCCTCCAACAAGGACAGTAGGGTTCAATCCCCGACTCACTATGAACGACTCCGTTCTTGCGCAGGACTATGTCAGCTGCTATGACTTGAGCTATCCTGAAGCCCTTAAGCGCATAGAAAGCGAAGTGGACGAATTCCGCCAGACGATATTGGACGAGGATGGCGGCTACGAGCTGTGCGGCATCGGACGGCTCTATGCATTAGAGAATGGTGAATACGACTTCATACCCAACGACACGGGCATAACAACACCTGCCACTTACGGATTCCAAGCATTCGAGCTCGACACCCTACCTGCCACAGAGTCGGCATCTGAAAGCACTTCTGCCGCCTCAGCAGCCGACATCCGCAAGACAGAGCCATCGCCATTCGCAACCTATAGCCCTATTGCCAAAGCAGCCCCTTCACCAATGCATAACGAGGAGGAAGAGACAGAACAGCAGACCTTATCGCTAAACATCCCCGTCAAGATGCTACGCCACATGGCAGCAGCATGCATAGTGCTGTTCGTAATGCTCTCCATTCCCTCACGACTGGGTGATGCAAGCACCGGAACAACCACCCAAAGCGCCATCGACGCCAAATGGCTCTATGAGATAATGCCCAAGGAAATGACAAGTGGCAAGCCCGAGAGTCTCGTGGCCTCTGACGATGCAGCCCAAGCCAAAGCCAATGAGCAAGCCGACGAGTCAGACGCCCTACCCTATTATACTATAGTACTCGCAAGCCGCGTGTCGATAAAGAACGCCCAGCAGTACGTAAGCAAGCTCCACCAGCAGGGCATGGCCGAGGCAAGCGTATGCCGTCACAACGGATTTACCAAAGTGATATACAAGAGATTTGCCAGCCGTGCCGAAGCCAACAGAGCCTTAAGCCGACTCAAGGTCGACAGCTCATTTGCCGACAGCTGGATAACAGAAATAAAACAGAACGACAAACAATAAATGAAAAGAGTAAGATGCCCTAAATGTGACAACTACATCACATTCGACGAGAAGAAATATACCGACGGACAGTCGCTTGTGTTCCAATGCCCGCAATGCGGCAAGCAGTTCGGCATACGCATAGGAGTTTCCAAGCTGCGCAAGACACATAAGGAAGACACGCCCGAAGAGAACGCCGAGGGCAACGAATACGGATACATCACGGTCATCGAGAACGTGTTCCACTACAAACAGGTGATTCCCCTGCAGATGGGTGTCAACACCATCGGACGCTACATGAAGAATAGCGGAGTTAACTGCGCCATCGAGACCAACGACCCGAGCATCGACATCAACCATTGCACTATAACCGTCAGCCGCGACAAGAACGGCAGTCTGAAATACATCCTCAAGGACGGTCCAAGCTACACAGGCACATTTGTAGACAACGTTATACTCGGTGACCGCGAACAAAGACGCATTGAGGATGGAACCCTCTTCACCATAGGTGCAACAAGCATCATTCTGCATGCGCCAAAGGCGGAATGAGGAATGTTGAATTGTTCTCGGCTGACGCCTTCGATTGAGAATTGTTCAATTGTGAATTAGTAATCTCAATCGAAGGCGTCAGCCGAGAACAATTCAAAACTCTAAGTTCAAAATTCCTAATTCAACAAAACTCCTAATTCACGAAGTTTCCGCTCTATGGCAGCCACACCACCCTCCACATTACTCTCTATGTTGAGAGGCATGACTGGGTCGTGTAGCGACATACGCAGCAGCCACCATCCGTCTTCGTCAGCATTGGTACAGCTTACACGCAGACCCTCGTAGTTAGGTTCTACGATATTCCATTCTGGCATAGTAGCAGCCTTTGACTTCGCTTCCTCAAGCTTGGCAGCACCATAAGCCTTGAAGTCTGGGTCAGCAAGCTTTATTCTTATCTCTTTACTCTCCAGTGGTTGCTTAAGTGAGGCTATTGCCTCATGCACCTGACGGCCCTCACGGAAGAGTTTGGCAGCATACACTATCAGCTTGGCAGCCAGATAGGCCCCATCGTCGAGGAAGTAGTTCTCGCGCAAGGCAGCATGGCCCGAAGTCTCTATAGCAAGCCAGCACTCCTCACCAGCTTCATTGAGACGAATACCCTCGTTAATTACATTCTTGTAGCCACGACGATAGCGATGGTGACATCCGCCTTTACGACTGATGAAGTCGGCAAGTCCGTCGGACGTGACAGAGTCGGTAACAATGGTGCTATGCGGATGCTCCTCGAGTATCACGTAAGCTATAAGTGCTATGAGCGCATTACATTACCGAGGCTGTAGCCTGCACATCATCGTTCACGGTAGTCATGAACATGGCAGGAGTGGAAGCCAGCGAACAGTCTATGATGTCGGCTCCTGCTTCCACGGTACCCTTGATGAATGCGTTCTTGATAGTGGCACCTGAGAGTCGGCTGTCGGTACCTATGGCTATCTTGGGCGTTTGGCAACCGATGGTGTTACGTATCCAGCGCACAAACGACTTGGCCATAGTCTCAATCACTTCGGGGGTAAGGTTGACGTGCTCACCATCAATTCCTTCAAGGGCAACACCCCTTATGTCAGAACCGTTTTGTAGTTTTTTCCAATTCATAATAGTATATATGTTTTAAGTTTGCTATTCATTATAATATATGTGTGTGTTCTTAAAATATAGACTCCTCCGTCTCCGACGTGAACAACTCCAAAGCCTTCATACCCATAATGGAATTACCCTTTGAGTTTAGTCTCGGACTCCATACGGCTATGGAGTAGCGCGAGGGATATAGGGCTACTATTCCGCCTCCCACTCCACTCTTGCCGGGCAGTCCGACAAGGAAGGCAAACTCGCCAGCCTCATCATAGAATCCGCATGTCTGCATGATAGCGTTGATGCGCTTCACCCTCGACACGGTGAGGTTCACGCCAGCATGCGAGAAGGGTTCGTTGCTCTTGGCAAAAGCCATAAAGGCGTGGGCAAGGTCTTCGCAACTCATCTCAACCGAGCACATGGTGCAGTACAGGCGCAGCACATCGTCTACATTATTGTGCAAATTGCCATGATGCTTCAGCAGATAGGCTATCGAAGCGTTGAGATAGCAGCAGCTCAGTTCCGACTGCATCGTCGCTTCCGAATAGTGAATGTCGGGATTGCCTGCTATGGTACGCACAAATTCGATAAAGAACTCCTTAGGATTCTCAAGGTGCGACAGCAGCACATCAGCTGTGACCAATGCTCCTGCATTGATGAAGGGGTTGCGAGGTTTGCCGTGTTCATATTCGAGCTGTACGAGCGAGTTAAAAGCCGAGCCCGAAGGTTCCTTGCCTATGCGCTTCCACAGATCTTTGCCCAAAATGCTAAGTGCTATGGCAAGCGAAAACACCTTAGCTATACTCTGTATGGAGAATTTCACATCTGAATCACCAAGGCGATAGGTACGGTCGTCGAGAAGATGAAGACACAGTCCGAACTGGTCGGGATTGACATTTGCCAATGCCGGGATATAGTCGGCCTGCTTGCCGTCGTTGGCATATATTTCTATCTCTTTTCTGATTTTCTGCAATAAAGGTTGGTAGTCCATAGGTTTCGTTGTTTGGGGTATATTGTTTGACGCTATATGTAATACTGACGCAAAAATACAAAAAATATATTATACAAGGCGTTTTTCCCAAGAAAAATGAGTACTTTTACACACTACTTAAACATCAAGACAAAGATTATGAATACAAAGATTGTAAGTTTTGGAGAAATATTGCTTAGGCTTTCCAAACCCGACTACCAGCGACTCACCCAGGGCCATCGCATGCTGGGCAACTATGGAGGCAGCGAAGCCAATACTGCCATTTCGCTGGCATGTCTGGGCAACAATGTCGAATACGTCACCCGATTGCCTTATAGCGCTATGGGCGAGGCTGCTCTGATGCACCTCAGAGAGTATGGTCTGAACGTGAATCATGTGGTGCGTGGCGGCGAACGTCTGGGCACTTACTATTTTGAGGAAGCTGTGGCTATGCGCAATTCGCACGTGATATACGACCGCAAGAATTCTTCCATGTATTCTCTGAAACGTGGTATGGTTGAGTGGGACAAGGTGCTGGCAGATGCTGCCATGTTCCATTGCTCGGGCATTACGTGTGCCATCAGCCGCGACTCTATGGAGTCAACCATGTATGCCCTGAAACTGGCTGAGGAAAAAGGACTTACTATTGTCTGCGACATCAATTATCGCAAGAATCTTTGGGGATATGGCATGCAGCCTCACGACGTGATATACAATATGATGCAGTATAGCGACGTGGCGTTTGGCGACCAGAACGAATGGGAGGTGGCAAGTGGTATCAAGCACATTCCCTTTGAGGCACAGGATGCCTGCTATTTCATCAACCGGGATGCTTATCAGGATTATTTCCGCAAGATGCACAAGCTGTTCCCCAAGTGCAAGAAGATGATTATGGCTCTGCGCAATCAGCTGGCAAGCACCCATCACACCCTGACCGGTGTGCTGTATGATGCCGTGACCGACAGTCTGTATACTACTAAGATTTACGACATTCAGCCTATCATAGACCCTATGGGAGTGGGCGACGCCTTTGTGGCTGGCTATATCCATGCCTATCGCAAATGGACCGACGACAATCAGTATTGCCTTGACTTCGCCCTCTCGGCAAGTGCTCTGAAGAATACTGTGCCAGGCGACCAGAACCTCGTTACTGAGGAGGAAATAATTACCAATCTTACTTCCTCAGGAGGAAGAATACAACGTTAAGGATGAAGACTATCAAATGCCACACATTGCTTTGGGCTTGCCACATATCACTTTGGGCTTGCCTGCTCACAGCCTTACCGCTTGCTTCTCATGCCAAAGACATCAAGCCATTGCAGGCTGCAAGGATAGCCGAGAGATATATAAAGCTGGCGCCCGAGAGTTTTGCCAGGTCGGCAACGAGGGCAGCCGACGGCAATACACCTTATTATATATATAACGATGCACGTGGACAAGGATTCGTCATCGTGTCTGCCAATGATGCTATGGGCGAGGTATTGGCGTATAGTACCGAGGGAACGCTCGATACGCTCAACGCCAATCCATGCGTAAAGTTTCTGCTCGAGTCTTACAGACAGACTTATGAGGTGCTGAAGGAAGGGGATGCTGTGGTGTTGAAGCAATCGCATATTGCCCATAATGCGGCAGATGCCGATACCCGTTCGGGGCTATTCACAAAGACCGTTGCACCTTTGCTCAAGAGCAGATGGGGACAGGAGCATCCGTTCAACAGCCTTACGGGCTATCCCTACAGCGGATGTGTGGCAACAGCTGTAGCTCAGATGATGTATTATCACAAGTGGCCGGCGCAGGGCAAGGGACGTAACGAATATACCGTCAACTACTACAACACCACCAAGAGTGCCGACTTCAGTCTCTCGCATTACGATTGGAACAACATGCTGCCCGACTATCGCTATCCTGTCAACGCCAATACTGTCCAGCAGAATGCCGTTGCCTTGCTGATGAACGATGTGGGGGTGGCTTCATTCATGCAGTACACTCCTTCTGCCAGTGGCACACAAGGGGTTATGGCTTATCGTGCCCTGCAGAACAACTTCGACTATACGGCTGCCTATGTCACCAAAGCGGTGGAGGGGCCTACACGTTTTGCTGAGATATTACGTCAGGAACTGCTCAACGGATGTCCCGTTTATCTTGAAGGACACCCCGCAGGCTCGGCTTCAGGACATGCTTGGGTGACTGACGGATTCGACGAGAACGGACTCTTTCACATGAACTTCGGATGGGAAGGTCAGGGCGATGCCTACTACTCGCTCACCAATCTAAGCGTGTCGCAGTCGGGAAGCGAATTCCAAGGCAAGCCGTTGGCTTTCAACCGTGCCATTACTGCCATTCTTGCTCATCCCAACAACGGCAAGCATCCCGACATCGACCGCTCGCTATTGGAGTCATCTCCGCAACTGATGTTCAATGAGGGCGGGTCGCTCACCATTAAGGATACCGATGGCAAGACGTTCAACCCTATGCAGACGCTGACTGTAGATATGTGTTCGTTCATCAACCGTGGCAATCCTTTCAAGGGCGACATCGGTGTGGCTGTTTACGACAATGATGGTAACCTGCACAGAGTAGCCTATTCTTACGACCATGCCGACGGAGGACTGACGGAACGCATATATGGTGCCGACCACAACGGTTATATGGGTACCGACTATCTCATCAACCAACCGCAATCCATAAGTGTCAGTATTGCCAATATGCCCGACGGCTACTATCGGCTCATACCTGTATGCGTGGCACGCAAGGAAGACGGCACTTGGGACGAATTCCTACCTATGAAGAAGGCTCCTGTCATTGAGGTGCAACTTACAGGCGGAAGTGGACGCATATCGGAAACATGCTCCGAAGAAGCCCGATTGCAGCTTATGGCTCAACCACGGCTATCGGCCCCTGCCGAGCAAGGATCTAAGGTTCAGGCATTCTTTACCGTCAAGAACCTCAACGGAGTACCTCGCGACTGCTATATGAGGGTCAAGTTGCTCGACGAAGACGGGACAGTCGTGCTGAGCGTACGTACCGACAATGCTACAGAGATAGAAGGCTTTACCACGAGTGAGATACCCATTCTGCTCTCGTTGCCAGCCAGTATCAAGCCGGCACGCTATAAGGTGCTACTCGAAATTACAGCCGACGAAGAGGAAACTCAGCACTACCCTATCAATAACATTCACGACAAGGATGCAGCCTATATTGAAGTAATCAAGGCGCAGCCACGACCGATAATGGCGCAGACGGAAGTGTTTCTGGCTGACGACACTCATGCAAAAATCGAATCAGGCAGTATCGACATCTCCAATGGTCAGCTGTTCAAGATTGCAGTCTCGTTGCTCGCTTCTGAAGGCAGAAACTACGAGGGACACATAACGTTATTGGCAGAAGACATTGTGACCAAAGAACGGATACAGATAAACGGCATCGACGACAACGTCAGCGTTTCCTCTTCATTAGCCGTTCCGCTGTTCAGCTATTGGCTGAAGAATAGCAATCAGCCCTTTGCCGACGGCCATACATACCGGTTTGTGGTAATGGGCGAGATTGACAACGAGGACGTGGAACTGAACAATCCGCAACAGCCCTACTATTATCTGAAGCGTCAAGCCTCCATCATCACCATCAGCCAGGGCACGTCTACAGCAACAGTCTCCACCACTACAGATGCCTCAGTTCAAGTAAACCGCAACGGCAATCAACTGTCAGTCAGCGGCAACAACTTGCTCACAATACGACTCTACAACACCAACGGCATACTGCTGCAACAGGCATCAGCCATTGATGGCCGTGCCACCATCTCCCTGCAAGACACAGCACATGGCACGTATCTGCTACAAGTACTCACAGCAAAGCAATGCCGTACGTATAGATACATATTAAAAGCTTCGTATCAAGGCATGATATGATCATTTCATGACTTGATACGGTCATTTCAAGGCATGATACGGTCATTTCATGACACACGACAGAGCTGTCTATAGTGTTTCATTTGTAAAAATGATGTAATCCCAAGCAATTAACTTTATCTATCTTCGTTCTTTTATTATAACCCCAAAATAAGAACATATGTATGTATACAGCCAAGTTCTCACTATATGTATCTCCTTACCTCGTTGCCAACCAAGGCGGACGCTACACCAAGCACATCTATATCGGTAGCCAGCGTATCGTTTCCAAGATAGGTGACTTCGTCTCTTACGGCTCAGATCCACGCCGCATCCAGTATGCTGGTAGCGAAACTGACGGCTTATCTGTTGATTATAAAGCTAAATATACCGGGCAGTTGCAGGTCATTAAGGATAATTATGCAACCTTTAGATAAGGTAAGCTGCATCTCGGCAATAAAAATGAATGAATTCATTTTGTATTGCTCTCGATTTGCATTACCTTTGCAGTGCCGTACAATGGCGAGGACAATAACGACTATGTCGATGGCAAGGGCTTCTGCTGCAATGACTATAGACAATGATGGCAAATTCGGGACGAAATGGTTAGCTAAAGTTTCAAGAATGTGGTATAATTTATGGCACAAACAAAAGACTGGACCTATTGTTGAAAACAACAACACCACAAATCGACAACTTAGATATACATATAATACGTATGCAAGATATTGGCGATGGAGTTGCTTTGGCTGGGTATGCAACTACTTTAAGTGTTGTTGGAGCTGAAGTCGGTGTTCCTATGTCTGTAATAGACAATACTATATCA
>JAIJMN010000377.1:0-1294 GCA_022735715.1 Prevotella sp. | reverse complement strand
GCTATGGGCGAAGCCGATGGAAATGAAAAAACTGCAGAAGCTGAAGGAAAGCGAAATGTTGCAGACGGCAAGGCTCAGCCGAAATTGTGGGAGTGGTCGATGCCTGAGAAAGAGTTTTGGTCCAACTATGGATTTGAATCGTTGGCCTACGACAGCATCGGCCGTAAGCTTTGGACTATCAACGAGAGTACGATGCGACGCGACGGCAAGGCTGCCACGCCTCAGGATCCGCATAAGAATGTGCTTAGGCTGATGTCGTTCAATCGCGACGACTTGACAGCCGCTCCCGTGGCTTATCTCTATCGTATGGACATGCCTACGACTATGAAGGCAGCCCAGACGTATGCTATGGGTGTGAGTGAGTTGTGTGCGTTGCCCGACGGCCAACTGCTTGTGTTGGAGCGTGAGGCTTTCGTGCCGAAAACCAAGATAGGGGCTTTCTGCCAATGCAAGCTGTACGTGGTCAATCCGTCGGCAGAGAAACCTTATCCTTTAGAAAAAAGCGTTGAGGCTGACGCGCCATACGTTGGCAAGCGTTTGCTCACTTCATGGCGCACAACAATCTCTCTTTTCAGTCAGAATTGGGCGAATTACGAGGGTATGTGTCTCGGGCCGAAACTTGATAATGGCGACCAAGTGGTGGTGCTCGTCAGCGACTCGCAAGATGGATATGCGGGTGTGTTGCGCGACTGGTTTAAGACGATAGTAATTTCGAATTAGGAATTAGGAATTTTGAGTTTTGAATTGTCGGCTTTGCCGATTTTGAATTATTCATTTTTGAATTGAGAATTCGTAACTCATAAATTCATAATCGCAGGCGAAGCCGAGAATAATTCAAAATTCAAAACTCAAAATTCAAAATTTAATTTTATTCTTCTTTTAGTAATTCGTTGAGGAACGAGTCCAAATCTTTGTCAAGGCCCTCCATCAGGTCCTTGCCGATTATAACGGTATCGTCGTCGGCTATGAACAGTTCGGCTATGTTCTCCTTCTCGTCGTTCTCGAGTACAAAGCTGTATGGCTTCAGAATGCCGAGATTTTCGATGAGCTTTGCCGAAGCGTTCATGGTGTTATTGAGTGTGCGTTCTACCGAGTCGTAAAAGTCCTCGTCGTTGTTGCCTATCCATTGCTCCACAACGCAACGGGTTATCTCGTTGTCGTCGTCGTCGAAAGCCAGCATCTCACCGCTTTCCTGCGACACGCGCACATGGATATCGGTCAGCGCCGAAATCTCGTCGTTGGTAGGAAACTTCTGGGCGATTTTCTTCAGAAAACGCTCAATCTGCTGTGTTGT
>JAIJMN010000376.1:0-1297 GCA_022735715.1 Prevotella sp. | reverse complement strand
TCATTCCCAATAATATTTTCTTAATCATAATTGTCTTTGCTTAAAGTGATTTACAATTTAACGATGCTGAACGAACCTGTGATGTCGTTGAATGAGATGCAATACTTGCCTTCAGTCAAACCAAGGTCAGCATCGCCACCAGTTCCGCATTTGCCGTACATGTTGACTGCACCAGCTATTGAGCCGTATCCCCATGATTTACCCCAAGCGTTGCCATCAGCAATCTTGAACTTGAAGTGTACTGGATCACCAGCAGGAACTTTCATAACATAGTACCAAGCATGGTTCTCAACGCCCTCAGTGTTGTAAGGAAGCATTGGAGTGTCTGTCCAACCGTTGAATGAACCAGAAATCTGGATAGTGCCGTAGTCTGTTACTGTGCCAGTGTACTGCTCCATAGTGGCTGTATTGTCAGCGGTGTTCAATGTGATTGTGTAGTAACCGGCTGCTCCTGCAACGATATGTCCACCATCGCTTTTATTATCACGATATTCTATTGTGCCTTTTTTAGCGCTGATTGGGTTATTGAGTATGGCATTCATACTATAACTCCAATCGTAGCTTGGAGGCAGAATCTTGAAGCCAGCATCAGCGCATTCAGCCTTGCTGTCGTATTCACCTGTAAGGAAGAAGTTGGTGTATTCAATCTCACCCGTACCGGTCTTCTTGTCGTAACGGTATTTAGGCTTCAAGAACATAGGCAGATTATCTTCGCCAATTATCTTCTTGCCTGCCCACTTGCCACCGAACATATTGCCTACAAGATACCACATCACCGGTGTAGCATCCTTCAGATCAACATAGTAAGGCTTTACGTTGAGGGTGATTGTGTTTGACACAATGGGGTTGAGACGTTTTGTATCTTCCACTATATAAGCATTGACACGTACGCTTACACTTTGTGTCTCGGGAACTTCGTCTTCCTTGAATTTAAGGACACGCAACAGGCTCTTGTTTATATCTTCAGCCGCGATATTGACATTACAATACGATGTAGTCGGGCTGAGAATATCATAGTCGGCAACCTTTTCGCCACTCTCGTCTGCCGCAGCTTCGTCGGTAGAAACGTTGAACGAGTTTTTAGGAGAGACCTGAATCTCGTATGTTACCTGGAGAGGAGCATTGTCGGCTGTGTACTTAGGCTGTGACCATGTAAGGTTCAGCTCCTTGGATTTCTCCAATTCAATAAGTCCGTTGGCATATTCAGGAGTATTCAATTTGAACTCTGTAGGCTGAATCAGCGTAGGATTAGAGTCGTTGTCATCCGAACATGATGCGAATAAGCTGATGATGCCGA
>JAIJMN010000375.1:0-1298 GCA_022735715.1 Prevotella sp. | reverse complement strand
TTAGAATAAATGAAAGACGAAAATATAAAGAAAGTATTGTTGCTCGGTTCGGGTGCCTTGAAGATTGGCGAAGCGGGCGAGTTCGACTATTCTGGCTCTCAGGCTCTCAAGGCTCTGCGCGAGGAGGGTGTGAAGACTGTGCTCATCAACCCTAACATCGCTACAGTGCAGACCTCAGAGGGTGTTGCCGACCAGATATATTTCCTTCCCGTTCAGCCTCACTTCGTTGAGGAGGTTATCAAGAAGGAGCGTCCCGATGGCATTCTGCTCTCGTTCGGTGGACAGACTGCACTCAACTGCGGTGTTGAACTCTATCGTCAGGGCATCCTCGAGAAGTATAACGTGAAGGTGCTTGGTACTCCGGTTCAGGCTATTATGGACACAGAGGACCGCGAGCTCTTCGTTCAGAAGCTCGACGAAATCAACGTTAAGACTATCAAGAGCGAGGCTTGCGAAACTATGGAGCAGACCCGTAAGGCTGCTGCAGAGCTTGGCTATCCAGTTATTATCCGTGCTGCTTACGCTCTCGGTGGACTCGGTTCTGGTTTCGCAGATAACGAAGAAGAACTTGTTAAGCTCGCTGAGAAGGCTTTCTCTTTCTCTCCGCAGGTGTTGGTAGAGAAGAGTTTGAAGGGATGGAAGGAGATTGAGTATGAGGTAGTGCGCGACCGCTACGACAACTGTATCACAGTTTGTAACATGGAGAACTTCGACCCTCTGGGTATCCACACCGGTGAGTCGATCGTTATTGCTCCTTCACAGACTCTTACCAATTCAGAGTATCACAAGCTCCGTGCTCTCGCCATCAAGATTATCCGTCACATCGGTATCGTAGGTGAGTGTAACGTGCAGTATGCTTTCGACCCTCAGTCGGAGGATTATCGTGTTATCGAGGTTAACGCTCGCTTGAGCCGTTCGTCAGCCCTTGCTTCTAAAGCTACCGGTTATCCTTTGGCTTTTGTTGCAGCCAAGCTTGGTATGGGCTACGGATTGTTCGAGTTGAAGAACTCTGTAACCAAGACCACATCAGCATTCTTTGAGCCTGCGCTCGACTATGTAGTCTGCAAGATTCCACGTTGGGACCTTTCTAAGTTCCGTGGTGTAGACAAGGAGTTGGGTTCTTCAATGAAGTCGGTTGGTGAGGTTATGGCTATCGGTCGCAATTTCGAGGAAGCTATCCAGAAGGGTCTGCGTATGATAGGCCAGGGCATGCACGGTTTCGTTGAGAACAAGGAACTTGAGATTGAAGATATTGACGCAGCTTTGCGCGAGCCTACCGACAAGCGTGTGTTTGTCAT
>JAIJMN010000092.1:0-9487 GCA_022735715.1 Prevotella sp. | reverse complement strand
CATAAACGTTTTCGGATCTTCATCGTGAGGACATGCGTGTGCGCACGATAAAAATATAAAGAATATACGGAAAGACATTGTCTGCTAATTTAAGGTTTATTATGATATTTTCTGTTTTTTTTGTTCATACTTTTTCACTACCTTTGCGTCGTAATATTTAATGAGTGGAGAATACTTCACTTATTGGAAGTGAGAGCTAACGGATTGTCAAACATTTAATTAGGTAATAAGAAACAGAAAGAACAAATTAGATTACAACACAAAAAGTGAATACGTGTACGATAGACACATCACAACTGAGAGTTATACAAATAACTTCAGAAGAAAGTCGCAAATACGAAAACTTAGATAAAGCGTTATCGTTCTGTACTTAATGTATTGTAGGGACATTATGCCCTATACCTTATTATATATATGGCTATACCTTATTTATATATATGGCTATACCTTATTTATATATATGGCTATACCTTATTATAATGATACCGTGCGTTTGCAACGTGTGATATATATATGTACGGAATGTCGTGACGCTACTTTTATTAAATTAAGCAAACTTTACAATGAAAAAAATCTTTTTATTTGTCATCGCATCAGTTTGGGCTTTAGGTATGTCAGCACAAAAGGATGTGAAGGGAACAACAGAGTTCGGTATCAATTTGGGTTATGATTTCGGTCTGCAAAGCGGTGGAGGTGGCTTCTTCTCTTTACAGCCTGAATTCGGCAAACACTTCTCCAACCAGTTCTATTTGGGCGTGGGTACAGGTGCATATGTCGACGACAAGTTCAATTCGGTAAGTATTCCGGCATTCGTTCGTGCCCAGGTCGATTTCCCGATGAAGGGCATTACCCCCTATGTTTCGCTGCAGGGAGGCTACGACTTCTTCACAAGTGGCGAAGGAACAGGCTGGGGACGTATCAATCCTTCTATCGGTGTGAAGGTGCCGGTGGGCAAGAATGTTGACTTCAACGTAGGCTTTGGTTACACCCGCACTATCATGGACGGCGGTGGCATGGACATGCTTGGATTCAAGGCCGGCCTTAGTTTCAATTCAAACGGAAGCGGTTTCTCACAGTTCTTGAAATCATTGGACTACAGCATTGAGCTGGAAGCGCATACGCCGATGACCGTCACAGCAGAAGAGTCGAATGAAACAGATAAGGTGAAGTTTACAAATATGATAGGTGCACGATTCTCGGCATTGGCTCCGCTGCCCGTTGAGAACCTTTATGCAGGTTTGAGTGTGGGCGTAGGCAGATCTACTGAGAAGCATATTTTTGACAATCACAATGGCATTCAAGAAAATTTTGACGAGTCGGGCATTTATGTGAATGCTATGGCACGTGTAAAGTATAAGGCAAAGCAGATTGCCATTGCCGATAGAGTTTACCCCTTTGCGCAGGTAGACGCAGGTGTCGATGCTATGTTTGATGCCATTTTCAGCGTTCAGCCGGCTGTAGGTGTGTCGATAGCAACCAAGGGCGACCACAGCATTGATGTCTCTTTGGGTTATGCTACCAAGCGACTCGACTATGAGCAGAACAAGGGTTGTATGCGTATAGCAGTTGGCTATACATTCTAAATAAAACGAAAAAACTCGTTGAACATCCTTAAGCGGATGAGCAACGAGTTTTTTTATGTGTGTATTTATTGTTCTGTTGAACTTACAGCTGAGCCATCTCGACTACCTTGTCGACTGCTGCTGACAGTCCGTCCTTGTCCTTTCCGCCTGCCTGGGCGAAATGTGGCTGACCGCCACCGCCTCCCTTGATGAGCTTGGCAGCCTCGCGTACCATCTGACCGGCGTTGAGTGAGTGGTCCTTAACGAGATTGTCGCTCATTGCAACGTTCAGCATCGGCTTGTCGTGAGATACTGTGCCGACGACGGCGAGCATGTTTTCGGCTACAGCCTGACGCAGCTTGAACATCAAGTCCTTAGCGGCTGCCGGCTCCATGGGCAGCACGGCGGTGATAACCTTAACGCCGTTCACCTCGCGAGCCTTAGCGATGAGTTCGCTCTTGGTGCGTTCTACAGCCTGAGCCTGGAACTGTTCGATGCTCTTCTTCATAGCGTCGTGCTCCTCGATGTACTTGCCGATGACAGCCTGAAGGTCCTTGGCGTTGTTGAAGAGGGTGCGGATAGCCTTCAGAGAGTCCTCAACATTGTACATAAGCTCCTCGCATTCCTTTCCGGTCTTTGCCTCGATACGGCGGATTCCGGCTGCAACGCTGCTCTCAGAGATAATCTTGAAGAAACCGATGCGACCGGTCGACTGTGCGTGGATACCGCCGCAGAACTCGCAGCTGGGTCCGAAACGCACCACGCGTACCTTGTCACCATACTTTTCGCCGAAGAGTGCAATGGCACCGAGCTTCTTTGCCTCCTCAAACGGAGTGTCGCGATGCTCGTCGAGCGGCAAGTCCTGACGTATGAGGTCGTTGACCAGACGCTCTACCTTGCGCAGATCCTCGTCTGAAACCTTAGTGAAGTGAGAGAAGTCGAAGCGCAGAGTGGTGGGCGAAACGAACGAACCCTTCTGCTCAACGTGGTCGCCGAGCACCTGCTTCAGAGCGTAGTCGAGCAAGTGGGTGGCTGTATGGTTGGCTGCCGAAGCCTCGCGTGCGTCAACGTCGACGCATGCCATGAAGTCAGCTTCAGGATTCTTGGGCAGTTCCTTTACAATGTGTATCGACTGGCCGTTCTCGCGCTTGGTGTCAGTAATGTTCACTGTCTCGTTCTCGCTTACCAGAACGCCGGTGTCACCGACCTGACCACCCATCTCACCGTAGAACGGTGTGTAGTCCAATACGAGTTCGTAGTATGTATTCTTCTTCTGTGTCACCTTGCGATAGCGCAGGATGTGGCACTCGTACTCGGTGAAGTCGTAGCCCACGAACTGCTGTTCGCCCTCGCGCAGGTTCACCCAATCGCTGTTCTCAACGGCTGCTGCGTTGCGTGCGCGTTCCTTCTGCTTCTGCATCTCGGCGTTGAATTCGTCCTCAGCTACAGTAAATCCGTTCTCACGGCAGATGAGTTCGGTGAGGTCGAGGGGGAATCCGTAGGTGTCGAAGAGGCGGAAAGCCTGCACGCCGTCGAGCTGTGTCTTGCCCTGCTTCTTCAGCTCTTCCATAGCCGAAGAGAGGAGGTTGATGCCCTTCTCGAGTGTGCGCAGGAACGAGTCCTCCTCCTCCTTGATGACGTGGATGATGAGGTCGTGCTGAGCCTTGAGTTCGGGGAAAGCCTCGCCCATCTCGTTTGTGAGCACAGGGATGAGCTTGTAGATGAACGCTTCCTTCTGTCCGAGGAAGGTATAGGCGTAGCGTACGGCACGGCGCAGGATGCGGCGGATGACGTATCCGGCCTTGGCGTTAGACGGCAACTGTCCGTCGGCGATAGAGAAAGCTACCGCACGCAGGTGGTCGGCACATACACGCATGGCCACGTCGGTGTCCTCGTTGACTCCGTACTTCATGCCTGTGATGGCCTCTTCCTGCTTGATGATGGGCTGGAAGATGTCGGTGTCGTAGTTGGAGTGCTTGCCCTGCATGGCGCGTACAAGACGCTCGAATCCCATACCGGTATCGATAACGTGCATTGGGAGCGGAACGAGCGAGCCGTTAGCCTTGCGTTCGTACTGCATGAACACGATGTTCCATATCTCGATAACCTGCGGGTCGTCCTTGTTTACGAGTTCGCGGCCTGGAGTCTTGGACTTCTCTTCAGGAGTGCGCGAGTCGAGGTGAATCTCCGAACAAGGTCCGCAAGGACCCGTATCGCCCATTTCCCAGAAGTTGTCGTGCTTGTTGCCGTTGATGATATGGTCGGCAGGCACGTGCTTAGCCCAATATGATGCAGCCTCGTCGTCGCGTTTCAGTCCTTCTTCTTCGCTTCCTTCGAATACGGTAACGTAAAGATCGGCGGGGTCAAGCTTCAAAATGTCTATCAGATACTCCCATGCGTAGTCGATGGCGCCCTCCTTGAAGTAGTCGCCAAACGACCAGTTGCCGAGCATCTCGAACATGGTGTGGTGATAAGTGTCGTGTCCTACCTCTTCGAGGTCGTTGTGCTTGCCGCTCACACGGAGGCACTTCTGGGTGTCGGCACGGCGTCGCGGCTCCGGTTCGCGAGTACCGAGAATGATGTCTTTCCACTGGTTCATACCAGCATTGGTGAACATCAACGTTGGGTCATCCTTGATTACCATCGGTGCGCTGGGCACGATGGTGTGTCCTTTCGACTCGAAGAACTTTTTGAACGAGTCGCGGATTTCGTTAGCTGTCATCATATTATATAATATTATGTACTTTGTATTAAATTCTTCCTAAAACGTTTGCAAAGGTACTCTGTTTTGGTTATTTTTGCAAATAAATTAAGACTAATATGGCACTGAACACCAACAAGAATGTGAAATTATACTACTCCATCAAGGAGGTGGCGGCTATGTTTGACGTAAGAGAGTCGACGTTGCGCTACTGGGAGTCGGAGTTTCCCCACCTCAAGCCTAAGACGGTGGGCCAAAGCGTGCGCCAATACACAGAGAAGGACATTGAGCAGATACGCACCATACACAATCTGGTGAAGGTGCGTGGCTTCAAGCTGGCGGCAGCACGCAAGATGCTCAACAAGAACCGCGCCGGTGTGGACAAGAGTTCGGACATTCTTGCCACGCTGATATCCGTGCGCGACGAGCTGAAAGAACTCAAGCGACGCCTTGATTCGCTCGTCTGAAAAGCCTCTGTTAAGCCCTTGCAGAGCCATAGAAATCAGGCCGCCTCGCAAAAGGACTCCTTTTGCATTCCAAAACGACCCCTTTTGCTCTCCAAAAGGACTCCTCTTGCACACCAAAACGAGTCCTTTTGCAAGCCAAAACGAGTCCTTTTGAAAAGCAGGGAAATACGTATAAAAACGGAGACGTAAAAATATATTCAATAATAAATCGGATTAAAAGAAATTTTTTGTATCTTTGTATAATGTAGGGCGATAAGTAACGGTCTCTACATTATTTATATATATAGATAGAAAAGTAAACAATTATATGAACGACTTCAGAAAATTCGCTACCAGCCGCGGTATGAGCGGAATGGTGCTCGACGATGTGACGAGAGCCCAGGCGCAGTATCTCAACCCGTACATACTTGAGGAACGCCAGTTGAACGTCACCCAGATGGACGTGTTCTCGCGCCTTATGATGGACCGCATCATCTTCCTCGGCACCGAAATCAACGACTATACAGCCAACACCCTGTCGGCACAGCTGCTGTATCTCGACTCGGTTGACCCGGGCAAGGACATTTCGATATACATCAACTCGCCCGGCGGAAGCGTTACGGCAGGCCTCGCCATATACGACACAATGCAGTTCGTCACCAGCGACGTTGCCACAATGTGTACAGGCATGGCAGCCTCGATGGCAGCCGTACTGCTCGTGGCAGGCAAGGAGGGCAAGCGCTCAGCTCTGAAGCACAGCCGCGTCATGATACACCAGCCCCTTGGCGGCGTGCAGGGACAGGCTTCGGACATCGAAATCGAGGCCCGCGAGATACAGAAGTACAAGAAGGAGCTGTACACCATCATCTCCGACCACTCGCACACACCATTCGACAAGGTGTGGGCCGACTCCGACCGCAACTATTGGATGACTGCCGAGGAGGCAAGGGAGTATGGAATGATCGACTTTGTAATGACCAAGAAGCCGGGATTAGATGCAGCCGGCGAAATGACACCAATTGCAGGAAAGGAGTAGGAAGTAGCAATGCCAAGAAAAGTATGTAGCTTCTGCGGAAGAGCAGAGAAGGATGTCAACTTCCTTATAACCGGACTCAACGGATTCATCTGCGACAATTGTGCGCAGCAAGCATATCAGATAGTGTGCGAGGCGGGTCTGGGACCCGGCGGCAAGGGCAAGTGCAAGTCGAAATTTGACGTTGCGATGAGCGACGTACCCAAGCCGATGGAAATCAAGGACTATCTCGACCAATATATAATAGGACAGGACGAAGCCAAGAAATATCTCTCGGTGGCTGTCTACAACCACTACAAGCGTCTGCAACAGCCGCAAGACGACAACGGAGTGGAGATAGAAAAGAGCAATATCATAATGGTAGGCTCTACCGGAACGGGCAAGACTCTCCTTGCACGAACCATTGCCAAGCTGCTCAAGGTGCCCTTCACCATCGTAGACGCAACGGTATTCACCGAGGCAGGATACGTAGGTGAGGACGTGGAGAGCATACTCTCGCGTCTGCTTCAGGTGGCCGACTACGACGTAGCGGCTGCCGAACGAGGCATAGTGTTCATCGACGAGATAGACAAGATTGCACGTAAGGCCGACAACCCCAGCATCACACGCGACGTAAGCGGCGAGGGTGTGCAGCAGGGACTGCTCAAACTGCTTGAGGGAACAATGGTCAACGTGCCCCCGAAGGGTGGCCGTAAGCATCCCGACCAGGATTATATCCACGTAGATACACGCAATATACTATTCATCTGCGGTGGTGCCTTCGACGGCATCGAGCGCAAGATAGCACAGCGAATGAACACCCACGTTGTGGGATTCAATTCGGTACAGAACGTGCGCCATATCGACAAGGGCAACCTTATGAAGTATATCCTGCCGCAAGACCTCAAGTCGTTCGGCCTCATTCCGGAGATAATAGGACGCCTTCCGGTGCTTACCTATCTCAATCCGCTCGACCGCGAGGCGCTGCGCCGAATACTCGTAGAGCCCAAGAACAGCATCATCAAGCAGTATGAGAAGCTGTTTGAAATGGACGGCATCAAACTCCACTTCAACGACGACACCCTGGAGTTTATCGTAGACAAGGGCGTTGAGTACAAGCTTGGAGCACGCGGACTGCGTTCGATAGTCGAAGCCATCGTCATGGACGCAATGTTCGAGGTGCCGTCGAAGAAGGTCGACGAGTTCACCGTGACACTCGACTACGCCAAGAAGCAACTTGAAAAGTCAAACTTGAGGAATTAGGAGTTAGGAGTTAGGAATTTGGAGTTAGGAATTAGGAGTTGGTTTTGACTCTTATATCCTTAATTTATAATTCCAAATCCGTAATTCCAAATTGCCAAAGGCAATCAATTCCTAACTCCTAACTCCTGATTCATACAAATGTTACTACTATGACTGGGACAATTAACCTCAATGAACAACTGAAACACTACTTTGGATTCGACTCGTTCAAGGGCGAACAGGAAGCCATAATACGCAATCTGCTTGCGGGTAAAGACACCTTTGTGCTCATGCCTACTGGAGGTGGCAAGAGTTTGTGCTACCAGTTGCCGTCGCTCATCATGGACGGCACAGCCATTGTCGTATCGCCGCTCATTGCCTTGATGAAGAACCAGGTAGATGTCATCAACGGACTGAGCGAAGAATCGGGTGTGGCACACTATCTCAACTCATCGCTCAACAAGGCAGCCATCAATCAGGTGCGCAACGACATATATGCCGGACGCACAAAACTGCTCTATGTGGCTCCGGAATCGCTCAATAAGGAGGACAATCTCGAGTTTTTCCGCTCGTTCAAAATCTCGTTCTACGCTGTCGACGAGGCACACTGTATATCGGAATGGGGCCACGACTTCCGTCCCGAATACCGCAACATACGCCCTACAATACAGAAAATAGGCAACGCTCCGGTCATAGCACTCACCGCTACGGCCACCGACAAGGTGCGCATGGACATCAAGAAGAGCCTCGGCATTGCCGACGCGCAGGAGTTCCGTTCGTCGTTCAATCGCCCGAACCTATATTATGAGGTGCGGCAGAAGACCAACGACATCGACCGACAGATAATAAAGTTCGTGAAGCAGCATTCGGGCAAGAGCGGCATTGTGTACTGCATATCGCGCAAGAAGGTGGAAGATCTGGCGGCAGTACTTAAGGCCAACGACATCAAGGCGGCACCTTATCACGCCGGACTCGACTCTGCCACACGCTCGCAGACCCAGGACGACTTCCTCATGGAGCGCATCGACGTCATCGTGGCTACCATAGCATTCGGCATGGGCATTGACAAACCCGACGTGAGATTTGTCATTCACTACGACATACCGAAGAGTCTGGAGGGCTATTATCAGGAGACGGGACGCGCCGGACGCGATGGCGGCGAGGGCATCTGCCTCGCTTTCTACTCGCATAAGGACCTGCAGAAACTCGAGAAGTTCATGGAAGGCAAGCCAGTGGCTGAACAGGACATCGGCAGACAACTCCTTCAGGAGACCGCAGCTTATGCCGAATCGTCGGTATGTCGCCGCAAACTGCTGCTGCACTACTTCGGCGAGGAGTATACCAAGGACAATTGCGGCAACTGCGACAACTGTCTGCATCCCAAGGTGAAGCGCGACGGCAAGGAGGCATTGCTCATTGTGCTGCACTCGCTGCTTGCCGTTAAGGAGGAATTCCGCCAGGATTACGTCATCGACTTTATCAAAGGACGCGCAACGGACGACATTGTGTCGCATCATCATGACCAACTTGAAGAGTTCGGAGCTGGCGAAGACATGCCGCCGAAGACGTGGAGCCCAGTGATAAGGCAGGGAATGATAGCCGGATACATACATAAGGACATCGAAAGCTACGGTCTGCTCAAGGTGACGGCAGCCGGAAAGCGCTACGTTCGCAATCCGCAGCCGTTCACATACGTCGAAGACACCGACTTCACCGACAATGCCGACGAAGAGACTGACGACCATGGAGCTGCCGCACTCGACCCTACGCTCTACAGCATGCTGCAAGATCTGCGCCGCAAGATGTCACACAAGCTGTCGCTTCCGGGCTACGTCATATTCCAGGACATATCGCTCGAGCAGATGGCTACGATGTATCCTGTATCTATCGAAGAACTGCGCAACATCCAGGGCGTAGGTCAGGGCAAGGCAAAACGCTACGGCAAGGAGTTCTGCGAACTCATACGCAAGTATTGTTCGGACAATGAGATAGAGCGTCCGGAGGAGATGTTCGTGCGTACCGTTGCCAAGGACTCGATGAAGAAAATCAAGATAATACACTATCTCGACCGCCGTATGCCGCTCGACGACATCGCCTCGGCTCTGCATCTTGAGTTCAGCGACCTGCTCGACGACCTCGACGCTATCGTCTACAGTGGTACAAAGGTCAACATCGACTACTTCCTTGAGGACGTGATGGACGACGACCAGATAGACGACATATACGAGTACTTCCGCGAATCGGACACCGATAGCATCAAGGCTGCTCTGGAAGAACTCGGCGACGACTATGAGGAGAACGAAATCAGACTCGTTAGAATCAAGTTTATGTCAGAACAGGCCAACTAAAAGCGCTTGTCTGAGTTTATCATACGACAAATACACCTTATATAATATATCGGTTTGGCATAGCCCGGGGCATCGCTCTACCCTTTATACACATCTTTTGTTCTTTGAAATCATTGGAATTCTGTATATTTGTCAGATGAAAAGTTCCCCATTTACGAGTCTGACATTTAACGACA
>JAIJMN010000374.1:0-1322 GCA_022735715.1 Prevotella sp. | reverse complement strand
ATTTCCGATTGCGGCGCTTACGCCCGTCCGGCTCACAAATGGACATGCGGGCAATCTCTTTATCATATTCTTGGCAAAAATCATCGATAATACAGAAAAATTCAGTAATTTTGTCCTTGGTAATCTCCATAACTATAGTATCCTTTTATTATATAAAAAATTGATTTACAACCATAAAGGTACTAAAAATTATTGAGATTACCAACTTTTATAAAGACTTTCTTATCCCGAACTCAGGTTATTAACAATAGAAGTATATACCGTTATGAATACAGCAGAAGTACAGCAGACATTGGCATTTGCCGCTATGTGCGTTGATGCCACGGCCAAAGCAGAAGGATGCAGCCGTAGGGAGATGTACCGACGATTGCGTGATGTTGGGCTGATGCATGGGCTGACAACCCGACTTGACCCGTTACATACACAGAGCAAGGAGTATGTTGTGGACGATTTACTTACAGCCCTGCATCGACTTGAAGCAGGAAATTAAATGTTTGATAGTATGCGTAAGGTTTATCATGGTGCAACTTGCATAGTTGAAAATCCGTTATGTCAAATCGGTCGGAATAATCTTGATTTCGGCAAAGGCTTTTATGTCACAGATATTGAGCAACAGGCAATAAATTGGGCAACACGCATCGTTAATATAGGATTGCCACAATGGTTGGATGTGTATGAACTTGACATGGATTTCATACAGCAAAATGCCATATGCAAGGTATTCGATACTTATGATCGTGAATGGCTTGAATTTATTGTTGGCAGTAGAAATGGCATGGACTCATGGCGAGGGTATGATTATATTGAAGGTAGTATAGCTGATGATAGAGTCATCACAACAATAGAGGACTATATAAATGGTGACATTTCTATGAAATATGCACTTAAACGCTTATCGGAACACCAACCCAATAATGAAATTTGTATTATATCCCAGTCTTTGCTTGACAACTGCTTACGTTTTATAAAGTCCGAGCCGCTTAATGATTTAGCAAGAAAGGAGGTCAATAATGCTTAGAGATTCCCAACTTTGGATGAAGATAGGGCGAGTATGTGCCCTTCTTGCCAAACGTCTTGATATTTCACCTGAAAGGGCGTTTGACATTTTTCAGAACAGCAGAACATGCGACCTACTGCACGATGAGCGCTCATTGTTGTATTTGATGAGCGACGGATATATTGTGGATGACGTGGTAAGAGAATTGCAATTCTCAACGCATGCATAGATAAAGTAAAATCAATCAAAGTCAATAGGTTCGGTTGACGCCGCCAACGACGACGCTCCCGACACTCCGGTACGCGTCTACGACCTCACCGGCCGA
>JAIJMN010000091.1:0-9562 GCA_022735715.1 Prevotella sp. | reverse complement strand
CTCCGCAAATTTGCGGAGAATAAACCAGTTAATCTCCGCAAAGCTTGCGGTAATGACCGATAAATCGTAAATTTGCCAATTACGTCTTGTACCTTACAGACACAACTATGAAATGAACGAATAATACACTTACATATATGAACGTAAAGATAGAACCATCATGGCACGAGCACTTGCAGCAGGAGTTTGAGCAGCCTTACTTCGCCCAGCTCACCGACTTCGTGCGCCAGGAATACACCACCCAGACCTGCTATCCGCCGGGTAGCCTCATCTTCAACGCCTTCAATCTGTGTCCGTTCGACAAGGTGAAGGTGGTGATAATAGGTCAGGATCCTTACCACGAACCTCGTCAGGCGCAGGGACTGAGCTTCTCCGTTGCCGACGGAGTGCCGTTTCCGCCGTCGTTGCAGAACATCTTCAAGGAGATACAGAACGACTTGGGCAAGCCGATTCCTGCCTCTGGCGACCTTACCCGTTGGGCTAAGCAAGGTGTATTGTTGCTCAACGCCACTCTGACTGTACGTGCCCATCAGGCTGCATCGCACCAGCGCCACGGATGGGAGACGTTCACCGATGCCGCCATACGTGCTCTCTCAGCCGGTCGCGAGCACCTCGTATTCATTCTGTGGGGCGGTTATGCGCGCTCCAAGGCGCAACTCATCGACCGCTCGCGCCACTTCATCCTCGAATCGGTTCACCCCTCACCGCTCTCAGCCAACCGCGGCGGATGGTTCGGCAACCACCACTTCTCACGCTGCAACGCCTATCTCGAACAATACGGCATAACACCGATTGAGTGGTAAGGGAAGGAAAACATTTAACATTAAACACTTAACATTTCCAAAAGGATTCCTTTTGGGTTGTAAAAGGACTCGTTTTGCGGGCCAAAAGGAATCCTTTTGAAAAGCAGGCGTTTTCGAGGTGCCCGAAAGGAGCGATTTGAAGGGTATAAAACAGTAAATTTGATATAAAAACAAAGGACAGAATATGATATTAGAGATTTCAAATGTATTGGTGTCGAGCGACATCATCACCGAGCAGTTCTGCTGCGATCTGGACAAGTGCAAGGGCATCTGCTGTGTGGAAGGCGATGCCGGAGCACCCGTGACTATGGACGAGATAGCCGGCATTGAGTCGGCTCTCGACACGGTGTGGGGCGACATGTCGGCATCGGCGCAGGCTGTTGTAGACCAACAGGGAGTAGCTTATACCGACCGCGACGGCGACCTTGTGACGAGTATTGTGGGCGGCAAGGACTGCGTGTTCACCTGCTACGAGGGCGACTGCTGTCTGTGTGCGCTCGAACGAGCCTACCGGCAGGGCAAGACCCAGTTCATCAAGCCCATATCGTGCGCCCTCTACCCTATCCGCGAGAAGCGATTCAAGGACGGCACCGTGGCTCTCAACTACAACCGTTGGGACGTATGCGAGGACGCAGTGAAGAAGGGCAAGGAGTTGGGACTGCGCGTATACCGCTTCCTTGAGAGTCCGCTGGTGCGCCGTTTCGGTCAGGAATGGTACGATGAACTGTGTGCCGTCGCCGACGAATACATCAAGGCTTATAAGTAGACTGGTGCAAAAGTGACGATTTTTGTGAGATATTCCAAATTTAATGGGTAATTTTGCACCTATTATAATAATAACAACGTATCTCAGAAAATATGGTACTCAACTACATCTGGATAGCCTTCTTCCTCATAGCATTCGTCATTGCCACCGTGCGACTTGTGTTTATGGGCGACATCGAGGTGTTTCCAGCTATCATGAACTCCACATTCGACACGTCGAAGACGGCGTTCGAGATATCACTCGGACTCACCGGCGTGCTCTCGCTGTGGCTCGGCATAATGAAGATTGGCGAGAAGGGCGGCGTCATAAACGCTGTGGCGCGCGTGCTGTCGCCCGTGTTCACACGTCTGTTTCCCGACATTCCGAAGGGTCATCCCGTCACGGGCAGCATATTCATGAATGTGGCTGCCAACATGCTGGGGCTTGACAACGCTGCCACTCCGCTCGGACTGAAGGCTATGGAACAACTGCAGGAGCTGAATCCGAAGAAGGACACCGCCACCAATCCGATGATTATGTTCCTCGTGCTCAACACGTCGGGACTCACCTTGATTCCCGTGAGCATCATGGTGTATCGTGCGCAGATGGGGGCGGCGCAACCTACCGACATCTTCGTGCCCATTCTTCTCGCCACGTTCTTCTCTACGCTGGCGGGCATCGTATGCACATCGCTCTACCAGCGCATCAATCTCATCAACCGTACAATGCTGCTCACGCTCGGCGGCATGTCGGCTGCAGTGGCTGCAATAATATGGGGCTTCGCCCAAATGGACAAGGCGCAAATGAACATTGTGAGCACTTCGGTGGCTAATATCCTGCTGATGCTCATCATAGTGATGTTCATCCTGGCTGGCATACGCAAGAAGGTGAATGTCTACGATGCCTTCATCGAGGGCGCAAAGGACGGATTTACCACTGTCGTCAGAATCATCCCCTATCTCGTGGCTATACTCGTGGGCATCGGAGTGTTCCGTGCTTCGGGCGCTATGGACATGCTGGTGGACGGCATCAAGTGGGCCGTTGCAGCTCTGGGTGGCAACACCGACTTCGTGGGTGCTCTGCCTACAGCGCTGATGAAACCTCTCTCGGGCAGCGGAGCACGCGGCATGATGGTAGACGCTATGACCACCTACGGCGCCGACTCGTTCGTCGGACGACTCTCGTGCATCTTCCAAGGCTCCACCGACACCACCTTTTACATCCTCGCCGTCTACTTCGG
This sequence comes from Prevotella sp., assembly GCA_022735715.1. GTDB lineage: Bacteria > Bacteroidota > Bacteroidia > Bacteroidales > Bacteroidaceae > Prevotella. Next base: position 6,774 of record JAIJMN010000091.1, on the reverse strand, counting down.
CAGCGTAAGCATACGCTATACCCGTCACGCCGTAGCCTGCGGATTGCTGGCAGACTTGGCTGGAGTAATTGCGGCGATAGCTATCTGCTACATGTTCTTTTAAAGGTAAAAAAGTAAAAGAGTAAAAGAGTAAAAAGGTAAAAGAGGGAAAATCTAACAATTAAAGAATCCACCCCTATGCAGCAAAATCCATTCAACCGCCCTACCAATCAGCCCGACAGCTACAAGACGCTGATTGTTTTCCGCAAGTCGGAGTGTGTCTACGACATCACATTCTACTTCGTAAGCCGATTTCTCGAGCGCAGTCACGACCGCACGGTCGACCAAATGCAGCAGGCGGCACGCTCGGGCAAGCAGAACATAGTAGAAGGCTATAGCGACGCTGAAGGCTCTACCGAGATTGAACATAAGCTGACGGTAATAGCCAAGGGCAGCCTTGAGGAACTCAAAGAGGACTACAAGGACTATCTGCGCAACCATGGTCTGGAGATATGGGGGCCTCAGCATCCCAAATACCGGATGGCACAGCAACTGTGCCGACGCATCAACGACAGCGCATGGTATCGAAGGCAGATAGAAGGACGCTGCGCTGAAGAAATAGCCAACATCGCTCTGATAGTGATTCATCAGACTCTCGCCATGCTACGCGGACTCATCGACTACCAGAACCGCAAGTTCTTGGAAGAAGGTGGAATAAAGGAGCAGAGATACAAGGCGAGAGTAGACTGGAGGAACGGGAAAAGATAGGTGTGCGCAGGGGTAATTTTGGTATGTAGCGTAAGTTTTGTAGGTGGCGTAGGTATAGTAGGTACCAGCAAAAACCTACAAAACCTACCCCACCTACCCCACCTACAAAACCTACAAAACCTACAAAACCTACAAAACCTACAAAACCTACAAAACAATAACAAAAAGTCAATATGGCAAATCTCAAATCACTTGCTAAGGACACCGCCATTTACGGTCTTAGCAGCATCGTAGGCAGATTTCTTAATTATCTGCTTGTACCATTGTACACGGCAAAACTATCTGCCGCGAGTGGAGGCTATGGTATCATCACCAACGTATATGCCTATACGGCTTTGCTGATGGTGATTCTCACATACGGAATGGAGACCACCTTCTTCCGCTTCGCCAACAAGGAAGGCGAGGATCCGCAGAAGGTTTACTCTACAACATTGATGTCTGTAGGATTCACTTCGCTGCTGTTCGTGGTACTGGTGCTTACGTTCATCAGTCCGATATCGTCGTTCATGGGCTACGCCGACCATCCGTCGTATATATGGGTGATGGCTGTCACGGTGGCGATAGATGCCTTCCAGTGCATACCATTCGCCTATCTGCGATACAAGAAACGCCCTATCAAGTTCGCTACCTTGAAGCTTCTGAACATCTTTATGGCTATAGCGCTCAATCTGATGTTCTTCCTCGTGCTGCCTGCCATATACGAAAGCAACGGCGCGACGGGACTCATCGCACAGATATACGACCCCACAGTAGGCGCTGGCTATGCCTTCTATGTCAACCTTTTCTGCTCGGCTGCGCTCACCTTCTTCTTCTGGAAGGAACTGGTGGGCATCAAATATCAGTTTGACAAGGCGCTGCTGCGTCGCATGCTCTCCTACTCATGGCCTATACTGGTGCTGGGCATCGCAGGCATTCTAAACCAGACTGCTGACAAGATTCTATTCCCCTACATCTACGAACGCAGCGACGCTCACGCCCAACTGGGCATTTATGGTGCCGCATCGAAGATAGCCATGATTATGGCAATGATTACACAGGCATTCCGTTATGCCTACGAACCGTTCGTGTTCGGTAAGTCGAAGGACAAGGACAACCGCGAAACGTACGCCCAGGCGATGAAGTTCTTCATCATATTCACTCTGCTGGCGTTCCTCGTAGTGATAGGCTATCTCGACGTGCTGAAGCATATCATCGGCCGCGACTACTGGTCGGGACTGCGCGTTGTGCCCATTGTGATGGCTGCCGAGATAATGATGGGCGTGTACTTCAATCTCTCGTTCTGGTACAAACTCATCGACAAGACCATCTGGGGAGCCTGGTTCTCGGGCGCAGGATGCGCCGTGCTCATCGCCGTCAACGTACTGTTCGTACCGCGATACGGCTACATGGCGTGTGCATGGGCTGGTTTTGCAGGCTACGCAACGGCAATGGTACTGTCGTATCTTGTAGGTCAGAAGAAGTATCCGATAAATTATCCGCTCAAGTCGATAGGCGTTTACGTGGCTATAACAGTACTGTTCTACTTCTGCATGAACTTCGCCAACGAGCATCTGCCCAACTGGGCGGCGCTCGCAGTGAACACCGTGCTCGTGATAATGTTCGTGGCGCACATCATATATCATGATATGCCGCTGAAGAAGATATTCAAGTAGAATCTTGTAGGGTTTGGTAGGTGCTGTAGGTTTGGTAGGTTTTGTAGGCGCAAGCCTACCTACTAAACCTACAACACCTACAAAACCTACCCTACCTACAACAAAACAATCAACAATCAATAACAATCTCTAAATGAAAAAGAATCTTATCCTCGCGGCTGCAATGCTGTTGTCAGCCGCCGCAGCACATGCCGACGAAGGCATGTGGACGCTCTGCAACCTGCCACACGCAGTGTACGAGCAAATGAAGACGTACGGATTCTCGGCTCCCTACGAGAAACTGTACAAGGGCGAAGACGCCATCATGAAGTCGGTTGTCAACTTCTCGGGCTACTGCTCGGGCGTTGTCGTATCGCCCGACGGACTCGTGCTGACCAACCACCACTGTGGTTTCGAGGCCATCCGTTCTCATTCTACCGTAGAGCACGACTACATGCTCAACGGATTCTACGCCAAGTCGTTCGCCGAAGAGCTGCCCAACAAGAGCATGTTCGTAAGCTTCATGGTTGAACAGAAGGACATCACACCCGAACTGGAGAAGCGTGGCATCAAGAACATGACCAACGACGAGCGCGCCAAGCTCTTGAACGAGGTGGAGAACGAGATGATCAAGGAGGTACACACTAAAGACAAGACTCTCGACCTGGAAATAAAGCCGTTCTACGAGGGCAACAAGTACTACGCAACTACCTACCGCACATTCCGCGACCTGCGTCTGGTGTTCGCCATTCCAAAGTCGATGGGCAAGTTCGGAGGCGAGACCGACAACTGGATGTGGCCGCGCCAGACCTGCGACTACTCTGTATTCCGTATCTACGCCGACCCGAAGACCAACGGCCCGGCTGAATATTCAAAGGACAACGTGCCCTATCACCCACAGCACTGGACAAAGGTTTCGATGGACGGATATAAGGAAGGCGACTTCGCCATGACCATCGGCTATCCCGGTTCGACCGAACGCTATCTCTCAAGCTACGGCATCCGCCAGATGCGCGACGCTGAGAACGCTCCACGTGCACAAGTACGCGGCGTAAAGCAGGACGTTATGATCAAGCACATGCGTGCCGACGAGGCTGTACGCATCAAGTACGACTCTAAGTATGCACAGAGTTCCAACTACTGGAAGAACTCATTGGGTATGAACAAGTGTATCGACTCTGTAGGTATCGTTCGCCAGAAGGCCGACTTCGAGGACCGCATCATGGAGTTCCAGAAGTGGACTGGCTACCTCAAGGGCAAGCTCGACTTCGACAAGATGGCTCAGCTTTATGCCAAGCAGCTTGACGTTACCAAGGAGTTCACAGCTCTGCGCGAGTCGTTCGGCCGCACTTCCGAGTTCAACACACGTGCCATCAGTCTAGCTATGATGGTGCCTGCAAAGGCTGGCAAGGCTGCCAAGAAGGGCAAGTCGACATACGTGTTCGAGGACAACAGTGCCGAATGGGACGCAGCTCTTGACAAAGACGTGCAGGCAGCACTCATCGACAACTTCCGCAAGTATGTTTCTGCCGATCAGCTTCCTGCCTTCTACAAGACTATTGAGGAGAAGTTCGGCGGCGATTCGCGCAAGTATGTCGACTGGCTGTACTCTACTTCGGTAGTGATGAAGAGCGGCAAGAATATCAAGCTCAACGAGAAGGCTCTCGCCAAAGACCCCGGTTACCAGTATGGCAAGCAGATTAACGAGATGATGAACAAGTGCCGCAGTCTGCTTATGCCGCTCCGCGAGGAGATAGCCGAGCAGGAGAAGTATCTCTGCGACGCCAAGGTGCGCATGGAGCAGGAACTGCCCCACTACTCAGATGCCAACTTCACCATGCGTCTTTCGTACGGTCAGGTGGGCGGTTATCTGCTCGGTGGCAATCCGTCGGGCTACTACACCGACGCTGCCTCTATCGTTCGCAAGATGGAGTCGGGCGAAAAGGGCACCATCGACTACCAGGCTGAGCCTATTATGAAGCAGCTCCTTTCTGCCAACGACTTCGGCAAGTACACCGACAAGACAACTGGCAAGATGCAGCTCTGCTTTCTGACCAACAACGACATCACCGGCGGCAACTCAGGTTCGCCCATGTTCGACGGCAAGGGCAACCTTATCGGTCTGGCATTCGACGGCAACTGGGACTCATTGTCAAGCGATATATGGTTTGACAAGCGTCTGGCACGCTGCATCGGTGTAGACATCCGCTACGTACTCTTCCTCATGGACAAGTGGGGACATGCTGATCGTCTGCTCAAGGAAATGGGCGTTTCGGGCGAGAAGTAAACAGCCTGAAACACAGCGAAATAAGAACATCATAAAAAATGTAGCCCTTTTGCCTTCCAAAAGTACCCCTTTTGAAGTGCAAAAGGGCTCCTTTTATAAGGCAAAAGGACTCCTTTTATTTTATGATAGCAAAACAGCTACTTTCTACCTTCATTTTTTCCACTCTATCGGCAAGCCCAAAAACGTGCGCCGTTGACAGCCATACGGGTTTCGAACACACCCGCTTCGTCAGGATTTACACGTATGGTCTCGCCGTCGCTGAGACGTGCCTGGATAGTGCCATCGTCGTTGAAGCGGAATATCTCCACCTTCTTTCCGTTCTGTTCCTGCGACCATGAATTGGTCTTCTTATCATAGATGAAGCTCACAACTTCACCGTTTGGCGAAGTGACTTCATATCCGTTGCGCAGCGTCTTTACCGCATAAATCAATCCATCCTTACCCGTCACCTCCTGAACAGTGCCTACCTTCTGGGCCATAGGGTTGCTGCCCGACCAGAACTCAATCGTATTGAGCACCAAGGCATCAGCAACAGCACACACAGCATAAGCCGGCGAGATGAGAATGAATATGATCTCGTTGAGGAACTTCGAACTTGTAGCGTGGGTGTTCCACTTGGCAACACGGTTAAACAATGAGAACGAACCTACACAAGAGCAGGTTAGCAAGGTGGCAGCGAGCAATAGCGCCGAGACCTTAAGATGTCTGATTTTCATAAGCATTTAATTTAAAACATCCGTAAAGTTAGTAAAAAAAACGTACCGATGGCTATATTAATGTCTATTTAACAGTTTTATGCATATACACATTGACAAGATATAACTAAAAATATGTACGGTATGTCAGATATATTTAGTACATTTGCACCTATATCAACATCATAAAACCGTACATAGATGACCTTACCTGACTTAAGAGACATAACAGTGGAATACGCCATACGCATGTGCGGAGGCAGCCATATTGACAACGACATTCTCATTATTGACGAGATTGCTAACATGCCATTGCCTCGCGAACCACGACGCATGCAATGCCTGCTGCTGGCTTTGTGTACCAAAGGCTCGGCACGCTACTTTGTCGACTCTGTAGAACACAAGGTAGAGGCAGGTGACCTTATCATCATCAACCAGGGACGCGTCACCTACAACTGCACCATGTCGCCCGACTGCCGCGGCATTGGCATCATCATCAGCTACGACTTCTTCAACGAAACCATCAAGAGCGTACACGAACTGTCGGCGCTCTTCCTCTTCGCACGCAACCACCCCGTATTCAGTCTGCCCGAAGACAAGGCAAGCTTCATACGCCATACGTTGACCTGCATGAAGCAGAAGATGGACGAAGTCGACAACCACTTCCGTCGCGAGATGATGCAATCGATGTTCCTCACCATGGTTTACGAAGTGAGCAACGTGATATACAGCGTACAGTCGCGCATCAGCGAGCACAATACGCGTGCCGAAGAAATCTTCACAAAGTTCATATTGCTCGTCGAGAAAAACTTCCGCAATATACGTCGTGTGAGCTGGTATAGCGAACAACTCTGCATATCGCCCAAATATCTGTCAGAAACGGTAAAAAACGTGTCCAAACGAACCCCCAACGAGTGGATAGACGCATACGTCACGATGGAGCTGCGCATGCTTCTGCGCAACACACAACGCAGCATCAAGGAGATAGCTCAAAGCCTTAACTTCTCAAACCAGTCGTTCCTTGGCAAATATTTCAAGGAACATGTGGGCATGTCGCCATCCGAATACAGACGCAGTTGAACTTGCAATCCGTAGCGACAAACACGCATCAATGTTACAAAACGACACTTTTACATGTCGGAAGTATTACAAAATAATACATTATTCTTGCCATAAATCAAAAACATTAATTATTTTTCGACTTTTATGTTGCTTTTTGAAAGTAAATTATTAAATTTGCAATCACTTTGATAGGTTTTTCAATGGTTTACTAATTAAAAGCAATTGAGATGGGAAAAGCACAAGACCATCAAGCCGGCCAAGCAATGGCTGGCGAGAGATTTTCAGGACTTTACAATGCCGCCTACGAACACGATGCGTGTGGAGTAGGTATGGTAGTGAATATTCATGGTAA
>JAIJMN010000373.1:0-1331 GCA_022735715.1 Prevotella sp. | reverse complement strand
TCGGCACAGTTGCCGCAACCAAGACAGTCGAGTACAGAAGTCTCAATGCGGAAGTGCATGCCCTTCAGAGCAGCCGGAGCCTTGATTTCCTGTGTCTCGAGACCCTCGATGCCAGCAAGCTCGTCGTCGGTAAGAACGAACGGACGGATGGCAGCGTGAGGACAAACGAATGAACACTTGTTACACTGGATACAGTTCTCAACATTCCATACAGGAACGAATGCCTCAACACCACGCTTCTCGAATGCAGATGTACCGTTCTGCCATGTACCGTCAACTGTGTCATGCTTAACGAAGTCAGAAACCTTCAAGAGGTCGCCAGCCTGGCCGTTGATAGGACGAACGAGCTCCTTAACGAATGCCGGAGCGTTGTCCTCCTTAGCCTCCTCGTCAGCGAGATTAGCCCATGCCGGATCAACTGTGAGCTGCTTGTACTCACCACCGCGGTCAACAGCTGCGAAGTTCTTGTCGACAACGTCCTGACCCTTCTTAGAGTAAGACTTAACGATGAATGCCTTCATCTGCTCAACAGCGAGATCCAAAGGAATTACCTCTGTGATGCGGAAGAATGCCGACTGGAGGATAGTGTTGGTACGGTTGCCGAGACCAATCTCCTGAGCAATCTTGGTAGCGTTGATATAGTAAACTGTGATGTTGTTCTGAGCGAAACAGCGCTTTACCTTGTTAGGAATGAAGTTGACGAGTTCCTCGCCGTCGAAGATAGTGTTCAACAGGAAGAAGCCGTTCTTGCGCAGACCGCGAGTAACGTCATACATGTGCAGGTAAGCCTGTACGTGGCAAGCCACGAAGTTAGGAGTATTTACCTGATATGCGCTGTGGATTGGGCTGTCGCCGAAACGGAGGTGTGAGCAAGTGAAACCACCTGACTTCTTTGAGTCGTATGAGAAGTAAGCCTGGCAGTACTTGTTGGTATTGTTACCGATGATCTGTACAGAGTTCTTGTTGGCACCTACAGTACCGTCAGCACCAAGTCCGTAGAACTTAGCCTCGAACAGGTCGTCGCCGCCCATCGGGATCTCCTCTTCCTCAGGAAGTGAAGTGAATGTAACGTCGTCAACGATACCTACTGTGAAGTGGTTCTTAGGCTGCGGGAGCTCGAGGTTCTTGAATACAGCAACAATCTTGGCAGGTGTTGTGTCTGAAGAACCGAGACCGTAGCGGCCACCAACGATAAGCGGCTTGCGCTCGTCGTCGTAGAGAGCCGACTTAACGTCGAGGTACAGAGGTTCGCCCTCAGCACCCGGCTCCTTAGTACGGTCGAGAACAGCGATGCGCTTAACAGTAGCAGGAAGAGCCTTCTTCAAGAAGTC
>JAIJMN010000372.1:0-1347 GCA_022735715.1 Prevotella sp. | reverse complement strand
TTTATGCAGCATTGTCACTTTAAAACATTATCTTTGCGTCAATTAACATTATACTATATTGAGATGAGAAAGGTTATTTTTATAATAGTTTTTGTTTGGGGGATGATGTCTTTATATGCGCAATCCCTAAAATTAAACAAGCATTTTGAAGATTCTGACAAGGTAAGTGATATTTTTATTCTCAATAAAACAATCCCCACCAAAACTATTTCTACAGACTCTATCGTGCCGCCAAATATCTATCCGGCTACCGCTCCTGCTACGGCGACTTCGACTCCTTCGAGTTCTTGCCCGTTGATGCCGCGAAGATTCGGAGTATGGCAGAAGGATTGAGGGTGGGGTAGGATATGAAGAACCGTCTTCAAGCTCATTTCGCAGCACGTCTCTTGTACGGAAATCTACGATAATGCCAGTTTGCATTTTCTTCTCTTCATTTTATGTCTTTGCTACAAAGATACTAACTAATATTCTAAATATTGCATTATCCGTTATTTTTATTTAATCATTTAAGCCAAACATAATAATTACATTGTTACATTCGCATTTTAATTAACAATCTTTAAGGCGGAAATTTTTTCCGCTTTTTTTACTTGTCATACCAGCCGAACAAAATAAAAGTAGTAAATTTGTATTTTCTAACACCCTATAGGTGTTTTTCATTTTTTATCTCCAATAATTAAAAACATCAAATGAGAGAAACTCTTCAACAAAAGTGCCTTAAGGCTTACTACAAAACCGATATTGAACCAACGCTCGACCGACTGCATCAGGTGAAAGACATCGTCTCAAATTTTGAACTTGAAGGAGCCGACCGCCTGATGAGTGCCCTTAAAATGAAGCACATGGACTTGGAAGAAATTGAGCGTCTGGCAGAATACATTTCGCAAGCTCGTGAGAAAATGGATAAAGAACTCGTGCGACTTCATAAATACGAGAAGGACTTTAACAGCGATTTCGCTACAGACCACAATTTTTATTACAATTCCGTAAGCGAGATTCTCCGACATATGCGCAGCCATATGTCGCCGTTGAAGACCATATTCAGGAAATTCTGCCCAAGGAAGCATCCTACGCCTGCCGAATGTGCTGCTTTTGGAATACCACAGAAATCAGCAATCGAAGAGTCGATATTGGGCAAGAATGTATACGAGTTGAATCTGTTCGACTTGTCCACCTATCCGTCCGTAGTGCAAGGCTTGTTTTCCGAGCTTATAAAGTTCTTCAGGGCAGAAGAAGAATGCATGAACCTGTGCACAGAAATTCTGAATGAAGAGATGGAGATTCGTAATGACCCAATAAGAAGCAAGTGCTCTCTGGACACATACAGACGCAAGGCATACAAGCGTC
>JAIJMN010000090.1:0-9762 GCA_022735715.1 Prevotella sp. | reverse complement strand
ACATACTACAAGTTCTACACAACGAAGAGTTGTTGAAGCCGTGATTCGATTTCGCATATTAATAATAACAATTTAAAAATTCAACAATTATGAAGAAGTTAGTTTTCGCAGCAATCGCAATGATGGTTATGGTATCGGCAAGCAACTCATTTGCTACCAAGTCAGCAACATCTATGAAGGGCTACAACACAGCTGTAGTAGACACAACCGACACTACCAAGACTGAGCCGGTAGAAGATACTACCAAAACTGAGCCTACAGAGGAAACTACAGAGCCTGCTAAGGAAGGCGCTCTCGACCTCTCTCTCTACATCACTAACGATTCAGTTGTTGTAGACTCTACTGCAACCGATTCTACAAAGACACCGGCTACACCCGCAACACCGGTTAAGCCAGAGACAGTTTAATAATCCTATAAAAGAAAGGAACATAAGAATAGACAGCATATAAATATAATAAGGTAAAAAGCTATTGTCTTAAGGATTGTAAACCGCTGCCACATAAGCTGCACTAATGCTGCTGAGTGGTGGCGGTTTCGCGTTTATGCACTTGCCAAAACTTGCTAAACTTACTGTGCGTATTGCTGCTATGTCCGAATTATTCAGTAACTTCGCACTCAATAAAAACAACAACTTTCACGTATGAACTACCGCACGTTACGTCTGAAGATAATCACCGGCTATGCCATTCTTGCCATAGTGCTCGTGTTTGCAGCACAGATGGTTTACGACAGCACGCGTTCGCTGACTGATCTAAACAATGCTTCTGAGCGACTTATGGAGCGACGCAACATTGTCGACAGCCTTGTTTACAGCATGCTTGATGCTGCCAATGCCGAGCGTTCGGTGATGATGGGCGACACTCGGCAATGGAAACGCTTCTCGTCTTCGCTCGCCGAGTCGCAGCATAAGGCTATGCAGCTGAAGCAGCTTGTGTCCGATTCGGTCAAGGCGATGCGCATGGACACGCTTGCCAGCCTCCTTGCTGCCAAGCGCGACAATGCCATGATGGTGCTGAACATACTTGCCGACGCTTCGGGCGATGCCGTATATGCGCGTAAGGTACACGACTTGCAGAGCGGACGCGACTCGGTGGTGATTCATCCCAACGAAATTACCAACGCCAGCAACCGCGAAACGGTTTACAATATAGTCAGTACCCGACGCGGATTCTTCCGCCGATTGAGTGATGCTTTTCGTCGACAGCGTTCAGACACTATAGCCACTACGATGCAAAGCGGACGCACCGACTCCACTGCCATGGCTCAAGGCATCAACATAGCCGACTCTGTTGCTGAGGCTCTTGCCGACATCCATCATGAGATAAAGCGTGCCGACACTCGCCGGCAGGATGCTATCGACAACCGCACGCGTTCGCTCAAGCTCGTCAGCATACAACTGGCGTGGCGTACCGGACAGATGCTTGAGGACATTCAGAGCGATGAGCACAACGCCATGCAGCGTGCTATCAATGCCGATATGGCTGCCCGACGTGCTACGATGATGAAGATTGCTATGCTGGCATTGCTCGCCATTGGTGCTGCCATTGTGCTGATAGTTTATACGCTGCGCGATATTCGTCGCCAGCGGCGCGACCATGAGCGCATAGTAGAAGCCAAGAACGAGACTGAACGAATCATGCAGCAGCGCCAGCGACTCCTGCTTACCATCACGCACGACATCAAGGCGCCAGTAGCTTCTATCTCCGGATTTATAGCTTTGCTCCGCGAGTGGGTCAACCAGCCCAAGCCCGTGGCTTATCTTGACAGCATACGTTCGTCTGCCGAACATCTTCTGCAACTCGTGGGTGCTCTGCTCGACTATCATCAGCTTGAGAGTGGCAAGGCTACGACGCATGCCGTGAGCTTCAATCCTGCCCAGCTTGTAAGCGACTGCGCCACACAGGCACGTCCCGTTGCCAATAAAAAGAATCTTGAAGTGGTGTGCAGCCTTCGTCCTGGAGCCGACCGTATGTGCCAGGCTGACGCTTTCCGCATACGTCAGATTATGAACAATCTTATCGGCAATGCCGTGAAGTACACCGACCGTGGCACTATTACCGTGTCGGCTGCGCTCAACGGCTCTCAGCTCACTATGAGTGTGGCTGATACGGGTAGCGGAATGACCGAGAGCGAACAGCAGCGCATCTTCAACGCCTTCACCCGTCTGCCCGATGCACAGGGCAAGGAAGGTGTAGGATTGGGATTGTCCATAACCCGTGAGACGGTCAGCATGCTTGGCGGAACGATTCGTGTGGTTTCGCAAAAGGGCAAAGGCTCGAAGTTTACCGTTACTCTTCCGGTGACCGTCGACACCGTTCAGTCTGCCCAACCTGCAACAATTGCCGGCAATACAGTCCCTAACGTGGCTGACAATCCAACCCCTAACGTAATAAATCCTGCTTCTATCGCAGCCAGTCCAGCCCCTGATATGGCGTGCGTCAAGTCTTCGTCGCACCCGATAAAGGTCGTTATTGTTGATGACGACCGCTTGCAATTGCAGCTATTGGGCGAGATGATGGCTCGTATGGAGAATATCTGTCTCGACATTCACGTCACGTCGAGTGCCGATGAGGCTATAGAGATGATAGGCCGATTGCGTCCGCAACTGGTGTTTACCGATATAGAGATGCCGCAGATGAGCGGTAGGGAGATGCTTCGGCGTATTGACCGTAACGGAATAAAGACCGTTGCCATAACCGCCCACGACCAAAGCATATACACCGAACTGCGTGCCGAGGGCTTCGATGCTTGTCTTTTCAAGCCGTTCAATGTTCAGACGCTTGCTGCCACGTTGTGCCAGCTTACTGGCATCGCTCCCAGCGTTAGCGTTCCGACTGCATCAGCATCCAGCGCCCGACACGACGCCACTCTATTCGCACCCCTCCTTGTCTTTGCCGAAGGCGATGCCGAAGCCGAGCAACAGATTATTGCCGACACCCGCAAGTCTATTGCCGAGTATCTCGAAATGCTCAACGATCCCAACGACACAGCATCCATAGCCAAGGCAGCCCACAAAGCCATGCCGCTCCTTAAGATGCTGATGCCCGATAATGTAGAGTGGCTGGCCGATCTGACTCCAGAAAGAATCGGACAGACTGACGAAGCGAAGCGAAAGAAGCTGTATGAGAAGTTTAAGGGAGTGTTGATTTGTCTGAAATCCCACCACCTCAACATGGGCTAAGCCCCACAACATCACAACTGGGGGGAGCAACGCCCCCTACACACCCCTCCTTATCTCCTTAGGCGTATATCCATACGTCTTGCGGAAGGCGTGGTAGAAGCTTGAGGTATGTTCGAATCCGCAGCGGAAGGCTATTTCGTCGGCACTCAGTTTGGGATTTGTTTCGAGCAGATAGCGGGCGCGCTTCATCTTTATTTTCAGAATGAACGTTGCGGGCGAATTGCCCGTCAGCGTTACAATCTTGCGATGGAACTGCCGCTAACTCATGCAAAGCTTCTCTGCCAATGTGTTCACGTCGAGCTGTTGCTTGTCGAGCAGCAGATAGATATAGTCCACAGTCTTGGCGAGGAATCGTCGTTCGGCATCCGTCAGTTCCATATCCTTTTCCTTCTTCTTGTTGCTTGTGGTATTCTCGCTGAACTTGTTGCGCAGCGAGTTCTGTCGGTTTATGAGCTGTTCGATGATAGTGCACAGTTCGTCCATGCTGAACGGCTTGGTCAGATAGGCGTCGGCACCGGCTTCAAATCCCTCAATGCATTCCTGCTCCGAAACCTTGGCTGTTACTATTATAATAGGTATATGGTTTATTGCCTTGTTGCTTCTTATCTTGCGACACAATTCCAGTCCGTTCATTCCGGGCATCATAATGTCGGTAATGATAATGTCGGGCACGATGTCTTTTGTCTTTTGCAGTCCGTCTTTGCCGTTCGTAGCGTAAGCCACCGAATAGTCACCCGCCAGTTGTTCGCCAATGAAGGCTGCAATGTCGTGGTTGTCCTCTATGACGAGTGCCGTGTATTGGCTGTCCTTGGCGTCGCTGTCTTTCAGTTCCTTTTGTTCTACCGGCATCACGGGGTCGAATTCCATGTCCTTCTCTTCCAGTTGCACGTCGCAATTGTTTGTTATTGCTATTTCCATATGGAATTTCGTGCCCTTGCCCACTTGGCTTTCCACGCTGATAGTGCCGTGTACCGACTCAATAATATGCTTCACCAGCGACAGTCCCACACCCGTACCCATGTTCTGTGAGTCAGACGGTCCCTGATAGAACGCCTTGAACACGTTGTCCATGGTCTCCTTGTCCATACCATCGCCCGTATCGTTCACGTCAATATGCAGTATATTGCCCACGCGCACTACATACACGTCAATCTGTCCGAATGCGTGTGTGAACTTCAATGCGTTCGACAGCAGGTTTTCCATCACCTTGTGTGCATAGTCGGGCACAAAGTCCATCACCACGTTTTCGTCATGATGCATCAGCAGGGTTATGTCCTTGTTTCTTGCATAAGTGTTGTATGACCTCCTCATTCTTGCTTTTGCGCAGCACTTGGCTCAGTCCGAGTATAATGGTGAGCGGTGTTCGGAATTCGTGTGTGATGTTGGTGAAGAAAGTCTCGCGCATGTCGGCGAGTTTCTTCAGCACCAGATGGTTGCGTCGGTGAATGCGTTGTATGTATATGAACATGCCTATTGCGCCTAACAGTATGGTCACTACTATGCTGAATATGATGGCATAGGCAGAGCGTGTCGCCCGTTCGCTCTTCAGGCTGAGTTGCGCCTCGTTCATGTCTTTGGCCTGTCGGTTGCGCTCAATGAGTAGTCCGGCGTTCTGTATACGGTTCAGCTTCTCCATATCCATTATGTTGTCGTGCATGTCAGCCGCCTTTTCGTGCCACTCAAGTGCAGCCCTCGTGTCGCCCATGCGTTTGTATAGCTTGTAGTAGAGCGAGTATATTTCAGCCTTATGTTCGGTCGACTTGATGTTCTGGGCTATGCCTCGTGCTGTGTCGAGATAATGCAGCGCCTTGCTGTAGTTGCCGGTCTTTACGTATATGCCGGCAAGGGCGATGAGCGGATTTATGGCGTGCCATTCGTCCTTCATGGCCTGCATAGGTGTCAGCGCCGTTTCATATTCGTTGATAGCCTTACTGTAATTGTTGTTCTTTTCGTACAGTTCGCCGAAGTATATATGACAAAGCGAAATGCCGAGTTGGTTGTTTATCTGCAGGTTCAGTCCCATCGACTTGCGGAAGTAGGCAAAAGCCGAGTCTGTCAGTCCTCTTTGGCGGAATATAGAGCCTATGTTGGCGTAGTTTATGGCTTGTCCCAATGGGCTGTTCAGTTCGCGTTCGCCCGCCAGTGCCAGTCGCAGAGCGCTGTCTGCACGTGCATAATTGCCGAGAGTAAGGTATATGTTGCCCAGTCCGTTGAGTGCTACAACGCGGTTTTTGCGTGCTGTGAACGATGAGTCGGTAGACGCTTTGCATATGGCATACGCCCTATAGTGATAGTCTTGCGCCATTTCGAGTACACCCATGCGTCGGTAGTCGGTACCGATATTGTTCAGAGCCTGCACCATTTCAAGCGTATCGCCTATGGCTTCGGCTTGTTTCTTTGTCCGATTATCACACAACAATGTCCGATTATAACAATACTTCAGACTGGATAATTCGTAACTTTGCCACAGCAAGACTAAACATGCTGTCAGTAGACAGATGGAGGGGTGGACGAGGAGCTGGTACAGACACCGTACAAAACTCTCTTCATAACACCTTTATATATTACATCACCCGGCTCCTTCACCCCTCCACTTGTCGGCTGACAGCATTAAAAACCAACCAAAACTTGAAACTTTAAACCCCACTACTATGGCAAGTACTGACAATCATATACTACATGACGGCAGGCAGCGAAAGGCCGACGAGGCGCAGGAGTTTCTTGAAGAACGCGCCCATCTGCTCGATACTATACGCGAAATGATAAACGTGGAGATGGATAGACGCAGAGTTGGGACCGACAATGGCAACTGCCAAAGCAGACATCCATCCGAAACCAAGCCACGCAAACTGACGTTTCTGCAATGGCTGCGCAGTCTGCTGTGAGGCATCTGACATTTGCAACAACACAAAAACTATCACAATATACAATCAATTTTAAAAACCATACGACTATGAGAACATTATGATCTATTCTGTTAGCCGGCGCGATGCTGCTGGCGACACCTATGTTCTTCAGCTCTTGTGAAGAGGAGGGCTCTCTCATCAAGTTCAAGACTGAAGTGCAAGTAGTTAACGACTTCAACGATGTGGTTAAGGCTATCAACGACGGTAAGCTTTCGAGCGAGCAGGCTATTGCACAGCTTGTTACTGCCATTGACAATATCAAGGGCGACCAAAGTGCAAAGCTTCAGGCCATTACCGATGCTCTTAACAACAATAACAACACGCTCGACACCAAGTTGAACGTGATTGCCGGTGCGATGAGGTCTTTGAGTACCGAGATACCTACCAAGATTGACGCTCTCGCTAAGGCTGTCGAAAATATGCCTAAGTACGATGAGGTTTTGGAAGCTGTCAAAACGGCTCTTGTCAATATCAATCCTAACGAACAGCTGAAGCTTCTTGAGGGGGTTCTCGAAAAATACTTCAGCGATGAACTCAAATATCCTGATAGTCCTTTATCTTATAAAGGCAAGTTGTATTACTGCATAGCCGAATTAGAGAATACAATGTATTTGATGACGTATAAAAGCGATAAGTTTAAGGCTATTCGAAAAGCTATCGAAAAACTTGCTGGCGAAAATGCCAAGCTGGAGGGCATATTGGATAATATGACAAAGATAGTAGAGGCAATAAAGGCTGGCAATACTAACGAAAAGGAAGGTTGGGCTGAGTTTGCCAAGCTGCTTGCACAGCTTAAGACGGCTGCTGGCATTGGTGGCTCTACTGACAAGGTAGAATATGTTGACCTCGGTTTGCCGAGCGGCAACTTGTGGGCAAAGTGCAACCTCGGTGCTTCTGCTCCGGAAGCGTATGGCGACTATATGGGGTACATATGATGTAAAGAGAATAACAAAGTATAATGCGGAAGACGGCAAAACGGTGATTGATCCCGACGACGATGCTGCAAGAGTTAATTTAGGTGTAGGCTATCGCATTCCTACACAAGAAGACTGGAAAGAGCTGCTTGACGATTGTATATGGGAACCCGTTACTATCACACTTCCAGAGATAATGGATCCGTCGCAGACGAAAACCATTGCACGATGGAAAGTGACAGGACCAAGCGGAAACTCTATCATTCTACCGATGACCGGTGGTGTCGTATGTGATGGAATTTATGATTATACTGACAAGAACACCTACTATACTACAGCTAATTTATATCCGGCTGAGAAATCGCCAGATGACTGGAAATATCAAAAGGCAGTAACGCTGACATGGCCTTTCTTTGCTGAATCAGACGGAAAAGTCAAGTACCCATGGTTTGCAGCTACGTACCGTCAATTTGCTATCGTGATACGACCGGTATTCGACCTCTACTCAAATAAATAAGTGTCTGAAAAAAAAAAGATAACGTTTTTAAAAAGGAATTAAGTATGAACACAATACGAACCAAAAAGCTCATTACGCTATCATCAGGCAGATGGGCAAGAATAGGGTTCAGCGTATTGCTTACATAGCTCTTCACGGTAGGCGCTCAGGCGCAGACCGTGGACGAGGGCAAAGCTGATCCGCTGCGCAATACCAATAAGGAGCTGCGCACTAATACTTGGAGCATTTACGCTCAAGGCGGATTGTCGTGGGCTAACGGAGTGTGGTATCCCAATATCGACGCTAAGTCAAGCTACAAGCAGTCGCCTGCTGTAGGTGGTGGCATCGACTTCACCATTCGTCCGTGGGTTCGTATAGGTGCCGACTACATCTGGTCGCGCTATCGTCGCGAATAGCGTTTCGACGCTATCGACACCAAAGCCAATCTTGCCAAGACTTATGGCAACTACGTCATGAATACCCACAACGTGAAGCTTGGCGTTCAGTTCAACTTCATGGAGCTTTGACCTATGCGCAAGGCTCAGTGGTTTAATATCTGGATGGGAACCGGTATAGGCATTAAGGGCGAATTCGACTGGCTTCTCAATCGTAAGGATGTGACGCCCAAGCATCTCATCTATGCCATGGCTACCGTTCGATACAACTTCGTACCGAGTCGTGCAAGCAAGATGCGCAACTATTACGACGGCGAACTGGCTGCTCTCAACGACCGTGCCAACAATCTGCGCCAGGAAGCTGATGCCGAAAAGGCACGTGCCGACCGTGAATCAGCACTCCGACAGAAGGCTGAACAGCACAACAACGACCTGCAGCGCCAGCTTGACGACTGTCAGAAGAGCAAGAAGACAGCCATTGGAGGCCCCGAACACTACGTTCAGTTTGCCCACAACAGCTCGTACATGAGCCGTGAGGAAATGGACCGACTGCGCTCCTTCGCCCACAGCGTAAAGGGCGAGAAGCTCTCTATTCTTGCCGAAGCAAGCACTCCAGGCACACCAGAGTACAATCAGACCATCTCCGAGCGTCGCCTGAAGCGAGTGGTTAAGGTTTTGCTGAAGGAAGGATTCGCCCCCGAAGACCTCCATCCGCAGACAGCCATAGGCTCAAAGAACGGTAAAAAGACCTTCGAGGGAAGAAGAGTAACCATAAAGATAAAGCCCTAATCAAGCCCTAATAAAAGGCTTAGTAAGGCCCCATCTTCCCCCTTTAATCAAAGGCTTAGAAAGGCCCAAAGAGGCTTAGTAAGGCCTAACAAGCCCCAGCAAGCCCAGTAAGGCCACAGTAAAAAAAATCACTAAGAGATTACAACTATGAGAACATTTAAATCAATACTATTAGCTGGCTCAATGTTGCTGGCTATACCAGCGTTCTTTAGTTCATGTAAGGAGAACGCTCCCGAATTAGACTACGAGATGAAAGTCACCGTAGTCAACGACTTCACCAACGTGGTCGATGCCATCAATCAGAGCAATGTAAGCAAAGAGCAGGCTATCAAGAATATCGCTGCTGCCATCGACAATATGAGGGGCGACCAGAAAGACAAGCTCCAGGCTATTGTCGCAGCTCTCAACAGCACCAACACCACACTCGAAAAGCAGCTTAATGTCATTGCGGGTGCCATGCAGTCTATGAGCATCGACTTGCCGGCAAAGGTAGATCTCTTCAAGACGGCTGTTGAAGGCAGACCCGATTACAACGAAAAACTTGAGGCTGTCAAAGCTGCCTTTGAGAACATTAACCCCAATTCGCAGCTCGAAACTTTAAATACCCTTCTTGATAAATATGGCAAAAACTTCACTGACAAACTCGCTACTATCTCAGGAGCGTTCATAACGATTGGGTACGGAAATGGCAAATTGGATCAAATCAAAACAGCTATCGAGTCTCTGAGTGGCTACGGCGGCAAGCTTGACGCTATCAATACACAGATGACAGCTCTGCTGTAGGCTCTTGAGAGCGGCAACATGAGCGATAAGGAAGCTATGGCAGAGGTTGCCAAGAAGATTAAGGAACTGGAGCTGAATGCTGGCGTAGGTGTGCCTAAGGAAACTATGGAGTATGTTGACCTCGGCTTGCCAAGCGGTATAAAGTGGGCAAAATGCGACCTTGGCGCATCCAGTCCTGAAATATATGGCGACGAATACTCTTGGGGCGAGACCTGGACAAAGATTGGGGCCGAAAATTATTACTTCACTGACATAGTAGAGGGACAATACACGAAGTATGACAGCCGTGACAAGAGA
>JAIJMN010000371.1:0-1356 GCA_022735715.1 Prevotella sp. | reverse complement strand
GACAAGGCGAAGTCCGTCAAGGGCATGAGACAGATTATGGATAAATTCAAGCAGCGCAACGGTGCCACACAATGCAAATTGCTCAAAGGGGTGGGCACAGGAAAGGTGCTTCGCGAATGCCCTCTTTGCGTGGCTGACGCTTCTGAATTTCTGGAAGAAATCCTTGTAAAGGAAAGCGTACAGAAGTAACGACATGGCTAAGTATAAAGCGATTAACGAGCAAGACCGCTGCGTGGCATGTGGCGTTTGTGTGAAAGTATGTCCTAAGGATGCTTGGAAATATGGAATAAGACTATAAGGATAATGCGCGGTATCAAAAAAAAGGGAGCACCAAAACTCAGAGTTATGAGTCTTGGCGCTCCCTTTTATATGTCTATGCGTTTCGCTTAGTTGCTGACTCGGTTCTGCTTAGTTGCGGAATACGAGTCCGTTGTTGTCGGCATCGATGGTGATTGGCTGCTCGCGCTTAACCTCGTCAGAGAGAATCTTCTTAGAGAGGTCGTTGAGTACGCAGCGCTGTATGGCACGCTTTACCGGACGTGCACCAAACTCCGGGTCGAAGCCTTCGTCGGCGAGGAAGTCGATGGCGGCAGGAGTAACGTTGAGAGTGAATCCCTGCGGCTCGAGCATCTTCTTCACGGCGTTCATCTGCAATGTCACTACCTGGGCGATTTCTGCCTTGGTGAGCGGCAAGAACATGATGGTCTCGTCGATACGGTTGAGGAACTCCGGACGTATCGTCTTCTTGAGCATCTCCATAACCTTTGCCTTGGTGTCGCTGATGACATGGTCGCGGTTCTGAGGCGTGATGCCTGCAAACTGTCCCTGTATATATTGGCTACCGAGGTTTGATGTCATTATGATGATAGTGTTCTTGAAGTTGACCGTTCGACCCTTGTTGTCTGTCAGTCGGCCGTCGTCCAATACCTGCAAGAGGATGTTGAACACGTCGGGGTGAGCCTTCTCAATTTCATCGAACAGTACTACAGAGTAAGGCTTGCGGCGTACAGCCTCGGTGAGCTGTCCACCCTCATCATAGCCTACGTATCCTGGAGGCGCACCGATGAGACGGCTTACGCTGAACTTCTCCTGATATTCGCTCATGTCGATACGCGTCATCATCGTTTCGTCGTTGAAGAGGTATTCAGCCAAAGCCTTAGCCAGTTCGGTCTTACCTACACCCGTTGTGCCGAGGAAGATGAATGAGGCGATAGGACGTTTCGGGTCCTGCAGTCCGGCACGTGAGCGGCGTACGGCATCGCTCACCGCACGTATGGCCTCGTCCTGACCAATTACACGCTTGTGAAGTTCCTCCTCCAGATGCAGCAACTTCTCGCGTTCGCTCTGCATCATTCG
>JAIJMN010000089.1:0-9844 GCA_022735715.1 Prevotella sp. | reverse complement strand
AGATACCAGCAGTCGCCATAGCACGAAGCCTGATAATATCGTACGGCAAGGTCGTATGCCATCTGCTGCTTGGCGCTGCCTTCGCGCGCCAGACAGTATCGGCTTAAGCGGTCGGTCATGTCCATACAGAAGTCGAGCTTTGCGTTGCGGGTCACCTTCACAGGCTCATAAGCCTCCTCCACCCTCTGCTTGCCAAACCAACGGGGCGTGTCGTAATGGCGCTGCGAACTGTATATGCTAATCATCTGAGTGGAAAGCAGCGACATACCGACCTTCTTCAGATAAGGAATGGCATCGGCAAAGCGACCCTCGGCTATGAGTTTTGTGCCGATGAGGTCGTTGAAGTAGTCGGCATCGTGATAGGTGTTCTGCGTGCAGTAGGTCTCGAAAGCGTTGGTATGGGGCGTTGACAGATACTGATAATAGTCGGCAAGGCGGTCGGCTTTAAGACTGTCCATCTTACTGAAATACTCGTCCCACGGACCATACGACACATTATTATTATAGTTGCCTTCAGCATTCATCATGGCACACAGCGCCAGAGCCGTGTTGTCCATGCCCGCATTGCGGAAGAGCGGTTCCAATCCACGATGCACTACACGGTCCTTAACGTCGGTGTAGTGATTGTCATAACCGCTTTCGGTACCACCCTCTTCCTTTATCTTAGCATCAAGCCAACGGAATTCGGCAAGCAGATAGTCGGTATATTCGGCAATCGGCTTGTTTGTACGGGTAGACACGAGCAGACGTATGGCACGTGCATTGTCGCGCATGCGCTCCGTTCCGTCAGCCTCAACAGCCTTGTCGGCTTCAGCAATGGCACGTTGGTTGTTGCCTATCAGATAGTCGACCATACTTGCAGCAGCCAGCCACAGGCTTGGCGACTTCACCTTGGCATTGGCAGCGGCATCGACGGCAAACTGCACAAACGCCATCGCCTCCTTGCGATACACCTGTTTGGCATCAATAGTCTTAAACCATTCGGCATCATCAAATCCTGCCGCCTTCTGGTCGAGCGTCTCCTGCACATTGTTGACAAAGTCCTGTACAAGGAAATGCAGCGTTGGGGCGTTTGGATTTTGTGCGAATATGGTACGTATGCCTGCCAAGTTGCGGAAGTTGCGCATCACGGTCTTGATTGACTGCACGTCGCCCTGCTCGGCATATATGTTGCAGGCACGTGTGCGCTGACCGCTCTTGAGCAAAGCCCGTGCATAGATGTTGCACATGGCATTGCGCCACGGACTCTCGGCAAGGCGCGAAGCCGTAGAGTTCCACAACGCTATGTTGGCGTTGTTGTAGCCCAACATCATGTTGGCACGCATCTGCAGCAGCACATACTGCGGTCGGAGCGCCGTGCCACGATAAGCCTTTGCAGCAGCCAGCACATTCTGAAAGGACTTCTGCCGTTGGGCCATCTGCTGCTTCGTGGGATAGTTCCATGCATCCTCTGTATAAGCCTCGCACGTCTTGAAGTATCGGTTGAACAGCGTGAGATAAGCTATCATAGCCGTGTCGTTCTTCTTTCGGGCTGTGGACATAATCTCGTCGCGGTTCCATTTGTAGAACCCTATGCCACAGGGACCGTCATTGCCGGTGTACGTCTGCCAATAACGGTCGATGTCATACAGAAATGCGGGGCCGTCGGTGAGTGCGTTGTGACGATAGACCGAGAACATATAACGATTGTGCGTAGGTTCTTCGGCCACGCAAGCCGCAGCATCGACAATCGGCAGAGCCGCTATCAGGCTACATATTAAGAATCTTTTCATAATCTTTGCGTTTAAATCGGTTGATGTTATTGTTGTTTAGATCGAACAGTATAATCTCGTTGTTGGCGTCGGGACGGCGAGCACCTATTATATTAACAGCCTCAATGATGTCGTCAGCCGACGGTTGGCGAAGTACGATGGAGTCGCTTGGCAGTATGGGATATTCGTCTTCGTGATGGATGAAGCCCACAAATCTGCCTCCACGAAACAGTATGCGCCATGCGAATATGGGGTAAGCCGTGCTGAGCTTCAGCTTGTAGTCCTTCAGACGGGGCAGGTATGGGGCGGCATCGTGCATGTCGAGTATCGGCTTATGACATCCTATATCTGTTGCATCGCCCGTATTATACATCATCAGCACGCCTCGATCGGCAGGCGGAGGTGTCTGCGCAAGCTGATGCAGACGTATGGTCGACGAGAGTTTGAGGTGTCGGCTATGACATTCACTTAGCATAGCCTGCATGAATTCGTCATACAGCAGACGTGTCGAGCGGGTCCAGTCGCAGTCAATCTGTATCTCGCTTACGTTATGCACGTCGTTGGTCTCGTTCATCTGCACCACACGCCTGACGATGAGCGCAGCCAGCTGAAGGCGGTCTTGCTTAAGACATTCGAGCATGACGAATACCGTAGGCACAACGTCTATGCCATGTGGTACGCCTGTAGCAAACTTAAGCGTTGCATTAGGCACCGCCCTGCCACTCACATCCGTCACAACGTCGAAGTATCGGATGTACATACGGCCGATGTTGTAACTGTTGATGAAAGCCGACTTCACAGAGTCAATATTGAGCGTTGTGCTCCAATAGTAGACCGAACGCATCGTTGTGGGCAGAGTTTTTGGCTTGCTGCACGACAAGGTCAGAACGACCGACAACAGGAAACAGACAACAGCCGAGCTTAACTTGATTGTCATTTTTTACGTTTGTCTATTTTACTTTATTATATTGCGAATTTACGCAAAATCAAAGACAATGCAAAACATAATAAATGTTTTTATCGGTTTCACGCAGTTATTAACGATTAATTCGCTAACTTTGCACCTAAAATTGTTGCAGTTCAGACATTTGGACCAACCAACCGCATCTTGTTTATGGCAAAGAAATTATTGCTCTTTATATTTCTCATTATATCGTTAGTATCGTCAGCTGCCGATGCCAACCGCAAATTCACGCTTTGTATTGACCCCGGACATGGTGGAAAGGACACCGGAGCGCCCGGAAGCAAATCGGTAGAAAAGAACATCAACCTCAGCGTGGCGCTCGCTTTCGGACGTTATGTGGAGCGCAATTGTCCCGACGTGACAGTAGTATACACCCGCAAAACCGACGTATTCATACCCCTGTACGAACGCGCCGAGATAGCCAACCGCAAGAAAGCCGACCTCTTTATATCCGTACACACCAATGCTTTGAAGGGTAACCACAGCATGCGCGGATTCGAGACATACACCTTGGGCGACGGTCGTTCGCACGCAAAGGTAGAGAATCTGGAGGTGGCAAAACGTGAGAACTCCGTAATACTGCTCGAGAAAGACTATAAGCAGCACTACGTTGGATTCGATCCCAACTCGCCCGAGAGCAACATCATGTTCGAATTCATCCAGGACAAGAACCTGACACGAAGCATAGAATTTGCCAAGATGCTGCAGACACACGTGTGCCGCGCAGCCAACCGACCCAACAAGGGCGTGCATCAGCAGAACCTTGCCGTGCTACGACTCACGTCTATGCCAGCCTGCCTGATTGAGTTGGGCTACATCTCAACCCCCGAAGAGGAGCGCATGCTCAACGACAAGGCGCAGGTGGACAATATGGCACGCGGCATATACAACGCCTTCGTACAATACAAGAACAAGTACGACACACGCATGACCGTGCCTTACAAGACCATGTCCGACCCTGTTGCCGAAACGCCTCAATCGAACTCTACCTCAGAAGCAGCCGACAACGACCTTCAGGCAAGCGCCGACAATGGCAGCAAGGACAACGCTGACAACACAGCCAATCCCGAACGAA
The DNA here is from genome assembly GCA_022735715.1 of Prevotella sp. Taxonomy (GTDB): domain Bacteria; phylum Bacteroidota; class Bacteroidia; order Bacteroidales; family Bacteroidaceae; genus Prevotella. The sequence goes on along the minus strand of JAIJMN010000089.1, from coordinate 6,054 downwards.
ACCCGAAACCATCCCGAACAAACAATGCCGAGAAAAAGCCCGCAAAAACGCAGACAGCAGCACGCCCAACCGGAAGAATAGACAAGGCTCAGCCGGTGTTCAAGGTGCAGATAATAGCAGCACAACGCAAGCTCAAGGCAGGCGACCCTAACTTCCGCGGACTTGAGGAATGCGAGAGCTACGAAGAGAACGGAATGGTGAAGTACACCTACGGAGCTTCAAACAACTATAACGAGATATACCGCCTGCGCAAGGCTATACTCGACAAGTTCCCGGGAGCGTTCATCATAGCATTCAAGAACGGAGACAAGATGGATGTGAACCAGGCAATACGCGAATTCAAACAAAACAGAAACAAATAAACATTCAACAATATTATGAAAGGATTTACGAAAGAAGTGAAAATAGCACTCGTCGCTATCGTGGGAGTTATTATACTGTTCTTCGGAATGAATTTTCTGAAAGGACTCAACGTCTTCTCGTCGACCGACGACTACTACATAGAGTTCAAAGACATAAGCGGACTGTCAACATCAAGCCCCATCTACGCCGACGGATTCAAAGTGGGCACCGTAAAGGATGTCATCTACGACTACTCGGGCGACCAGCCTACACGTGTACTCGTAGGACTCGACAAGGCCATGCGCATTCCTGCCGGCTCAACAGCCGAGATAGAGAGCGACTTTATGGGCAACATCAAGGTCAACCTACTGCTCGCCAACAATCCGCGCGAGCGTGTCATGCCCGGCAGCACGATCAAGGGCAACGTCAACGGAGGTGCCCTTGGCAAGGCAGCCGACATGATTCCTACTATCGAGAAGATGCTGCCTAAGCTCGACAGCATACTGGGCAGCCTCAACACCTTGCTTGCCGACCCCGCTCTGGCACAGTCGCTCCACAACGTACAGACCATTACCGGCAATCTCACAACTTCTACCGCCGAGCTCAACAAGCTCATGGCTTCGCTCAACAAGGGTGTGCCCGTGATGATGGCAAAGGCAGACGGAGTGCTCGACAATACAAACAAGCTGACATCAAACCTCGCCAAGCTCGACATACAGAATACAATGCAGCAGGTGGATCAGACTATTAATAATGTAAAGGAACTCACCGCCAAGCTCAACAGCAATAACGGCACACTCGGATTGCTCATGAACGACCCCTCGCTCTACAACAATCTCAACTCAACCATGTGTAGCGCCGACTCGCTCCTGACCAACCTCAGACAGCACCCGAAGCGCTATGTACACTTCTCTCTGTTCGGAAAGAAGGACAAGTAAGCAATATAGATTTTGTATAAATAAGCATAAAGAAATGTTTCACGGCTTCAGACTCGCTCTGAAGCCGATTGTTTCAACATCTTAGCACGATTGTAAACAATGTTTCACTAACAACACCCCCAAAATGCCCAAACCACGTAACTATCAGAGAATCAACCGATTTTCACGAAAAACGCGTTTATACGACCTCTAATCTATAAAAAAAGCTAACTGTCGGTAAATAAGGATGTTAACAAACTTTGCTTAAACAATAAAATGCAGAGTATTTGCTCACATCAAAAAAAATAAGTAATTTTGCAGACGGAATTTTAAGAATCAACTGTCGAAAGACATTTTAACATACGTACCACAGCCAATGAATTTAAGTCCTGAGAAGCTTTGGGACAAGTGTCTCGCGCTAATACACGAGAACACTACCGAGCAACAATACAACGCATGGTTCAAAAGCATTGTCTTCGAATCCTTCAATGAGGAGTCGAAGACCGTGTTGATACGCGTACCGAGCCCGTTCGTGTACGAGTATTTGGAGGAGAACTATGTCGACTTGTTGCGCAAAGTGCTTACACGTATGTTTGGAGAAAACGTTCAGCTTTCTTATCGTATCGTGACCGACAGCGAGAACAAGAAGACGCAGGTGGTGGAAGGCGACGAGCCTACCGACGAGAATATGCGACCTAAAGCACGCACCAATGCCAACGAGTCGCCCAACATTCTCGACGCATCACCATTGCAGGAGATTGACTCACAGCTGAACCCTCACCTCACCTTCCGCAACTATATCGAAGGCAACAGCAACAAGTTGCCACGCGCCATAGGTCAGACCATAGCCGAGCATCCGCAGAACATGCAGTTCAACCCGTTCTTCGTATTCGGTCCTTCGGGATGTGGCAAGACCCACCTTATTAATGCTATAGGCGTCGAAGCCAAGCGCATCTATCCAGAAAAGCGTGTGCTCTACATCAGCGCCCGATTGTTTGAGGTGCAATACACCAATGCCGTGCTGCGCAACACTATCAACGACTTCATCAACTTCTATCAGACCATCGACGTTCTGATCGTTGACGACATACAGGAGTGGGAAGACAAGAAGGGTACACAGAACACCTTCTTCCACATCTTCAACCACCTCTTCCGCACAGGCAAGCGCATCATTCTTGCCAGCGACCGCCCGCCAGTAGAACTGAAGGGCATGAACGAGCGACTCATCACACGATTCTCTTGCGGACTCATCGCCGAGCTTGAGAAGCCTAACGTGCAGTTGTGTGTTGACATTCTGCAAAGCAAGATACGCCACGACGGCCTGAACATTCCTGAGGATGTGGTGAAGTTCATCGCTTCGACAGCCAACGGAAGCGTGCGCGACCTGCAAGGCGTAATCAATTCGCTCATGGCTTACAGCGTAGTGTACAACTGCAACGTTGACATGCAGCTCGCCCTGCGCGTAATCAAGCGCTCGGTCAAGGTAGAGGACAATCCACTTACTGTAGACGACATCATCGAAAGCGTTTGCCAGCACTACAACGTTACACCTGCCAACATCAACAGCCGCAGCCGAAAGAAAGACTACGTCATGGCTCGTCAGGTGTCGATATATCTGGCACAGAAATACACCAAGATGCCAGCAAGCCGAATAGGACGACTCGTTGGCGGACGCGACCACTCTACTGTGATATACAGTTGCAACCAGGTGGAGCAACGCATCAAGATAGACAAGAAATTCTCAAGTGAGATAACGAGTATAGAGAACTCGTTCAAACTGAAAAACTGACAACACTTGCCACTCATCCAATAGATACTGGCGGCAAGAAGTTGTCAGTTTTTTCGCTTTAGGGTTTGTGACTTTTTAGCCACTTACTTCTTTTCGGCTGCAAAGCGCTCTTCCTTGAAGTATTTAGCTATCGGCTTCATGAAAGGCGTGAGGTGTACGTCGTGCGGCACATTCTGATAGTCGAGGCGTGTGATGCATTGCGAGACATACAGCCTATGCTTGGCACGCGACAAGGCTACGTAGAACTTGCGTGCGTCCTCAGCCAATTGGCGAGGATTGTTGCGACTGTAATAGTTGGGCATACGTCCGTAGACGGCATCGAATATGATGACATTGTCAAACTCCAGTCCCTTCGCCTTGTGTATGGTCGTGATGAAAATGCGCTCCTTCATATTGCTGCTGCCGCAAAGGTCGGCTTCCTTCAGAGTGCTTATCTCCATTGTATGATTAGAAAGCTGCTCATATAGTGACGGTTCCCGGCTCGTATCAATCATCTCGCCCGACAGATAATCCATCACAAAACGCAGTCCGTCTATCTCCTGCACCATTCCTTCAGAAAGCAGATAGTCGTAGAAACGCATTAGTTCCATTACCAAAGCCGGCTTGACATCATCCAATCGGGTGTACATTCTGCCAAGTGCCGATACGTACATCTGCTTGTAGTTACGACGCAATGTTTCGACACGCTGACGCACACGACTGTCGTTAAGAAAGTCGTGCTGCTGCCCTACCCTATCCTTCGAAAGCTCATAGCAATGCACAACTACGCTGCGCGTGGCATTGACATCATCATCGGCAAGATGCGAGTTGGAGCCTTCGAGATGCAACACTTCAAGCAGATACTTCAGTTTGTGCTCTCTAAGTTCTGGATGCAACAGACGTACAAGTCGCAACGAGTCGAGATTCTCCGGATGCGAATAATGCAGATTAAGGTCGGGCGTATAACGACGAAGATTGAAGTCAAGGATGTTATAGTCGTAATCGGCATTGTGTCCGAGCAGAATACATCCGTCGGCATAAGCCATAAACTGGCGTAATGCTTCCTCGTGAGTCAGTAATTTATGGTACTTGCGCTCCTCAACAATAGGATTAACGATGTCGCCAAGCATAGCCGGTATCTCACGCTCGGTCTCGATATATACCGTAAACTCCGACCCTTTCACCACCTCGCCATTCCTCATCTTCACAGCTGCTATCTGCAGAATGTCGTCCTCAAACACATTCAGTCCGGTTGTCTCGGTATCAAACACCACTATCGTGTCATTGGCGTAGCTATCGACAAATCGCATAAGATAGGTAGAACCATCGTCGCTCAACAGGTCAGACGGCAATATGGCACGGTCGAACAAGTCACGCACAAACTTACGCGCAGCAGCATTGCTCTCGTAGACACGCACTCCCTTCATCAATCTTGCCCACGACATAAAGCTGAACTCATTGTTGAGCACACCAAGATGAGCCAACAGAAGCTTCACATCGGGCTGTGAGAAGAGGTCGGTACCCGAAACCTTGAAATGTCCGATACCACAACGTGTCAGCTCCTGACTTATATCCTCAGCATCGCGGTTGGCATTAACCACAAAGGCCGTGGTAGATTGCGGGAACGTACGGTTCAAGTTGTCGGCAAACTGTACGCAGTCGCGCACCTCCTGATCATAATCCTCGCTACATAGAATCTTCAGTTCGTTGCCCATAAGCACCTCATCGCTACTCTTGCCGGCATCAGGCAAAAGCGCACTATCTATACGAAGCACTTCAGCGGCATAAGTATTGAATATGTCGAGCAGATAGCGAGGTGAACGATGGTTTACCGACAGATGATGCAACTGGCATGCGGGCTTCGACTTAATGGCAGAAAGCGTATCGAGCTTGGCTCCCATAAACGAGAATATGGCTTGCTGCTCATCGCCAAGAAACATGACCGTGCGGAAAGGGCGAGCAGTAAGCATCTTGATTATAGCCATCTGCAAGGGATTGATGTCCTGCACTTCGTCCACCTGTATCCACGGATAACGCTTGTACAGTTTTCGTTCCGTATCGGCAACAAGCGCATCATACGTCATCATAAGCAAATCCTGGAAGTCAAGCAGTCGGTTGGCTCGCTTATACTTGCGGTATTGTTGGGCAAGCGTCATCTTCTGCAGAAGCTTGAATATGGCCTGACGGTCGCCATAATCGCACGTGTCCGACTGAGTAAGGTCGCGATATTGCTCCACATTATTATATATATCAGTCATGGCTGCCGCATCAAACGGCTTGCCCATGACTGTACAGATACGACGCATAGCTGCTATGTCAGTAAGATTGATACACTCCGGATGCACACGCAAGTCCTTTGGATGTCCGTGGCTAATCTGATGCATCATACTCTCAAGATGGAATATCTCGCTATACGAGCGACGACGGTTGTAGTTGGATTGTACCAGATATTCGTCCTCACCAAGATAGCGCGCAAGTATCGATACGGCATCATCCTCGTCAATAACACTCGACTCGGCAGCCACAAGTCCCTCGGCAAACAGAAACTTTGAACAGAAACGATGCACATTACCAACAAAAACGTCCCTCACATCATCATCCGCGATGTTCTGTGTAATGCGTTCAATCATGCCGCGTGCAGCACGATTGGTGAACGTAAGGCACAACATATCCTTATACTCCACGCCCTCTGAGTCGTGAGCATAGCGTATGCGTTCGGTCAATATCTGGGTCTTGCCACATCCCGGAGGCGCAAGCACAAGATGAAATCCACCTTGAGCCTCAATCACTTCCTGCTGACAAGGGTCGGGAATAAATCCGCTGATAGTTTGCGTATTTTCTGATGCCATAAACAGCTACAATTGGTTCGTTTTAAAAGAATATACAAAAATAACACAAACTTATGGGAGAACGAAATAAAACCGTAAAAAAAGAACGAAACAAAACTCTAAAAAAGAATTGTTTCGTTCTACGCTGTTATCCATTTTTATTTTTGCATTCTATGAGACTTTGTTTTTGTGCATTGCC
>JAIJMN010000088.1:0-9923 GCA_022735715.1 Prevotella sp. | reverse complement strand
GACATAAACGTTTTCGGATCTTCATCGTGAGGACATGCGTGTGCGCACGATAAAAATATAAAGAATATACGGAAAGACATTGTCTGCTAATTTAAGGTAGTGACTGTCAAACAAGGCATATCCATCGTGGTGCATCGTAGTGAGCACAGTATAACGTGCTCCCATCAAACGTGCCACGTCCATCCACTGTTTAGGATTATAGAGACTGGCATCAAAATATTGGTCGCCACTTTCGGCATAAGCCAGTTTACGGTATTCCTCAGGCTTTATGCCTTTGGTGTTCATATTCCATTCGCCACGCGCCGGACCAGCATACAGTCCCCAATGAATGAACATGCCTATCTTGGCATCGTGCATCCACTGCATAGCCGAGTCGCTCTGCTGCTTCACTTCAAAATCAGTCTTTGGAGGCGACATCTTGTATCTGGTAAATCCGGATACATTACCGTCATCTGCCGACAAATGAGGATTGCTGCTACCATAAGCAGCCGACGCATACAAAGAGCCTAAAAACAGCGATGCAACAAATAGTAGTCTTTGATATTTCATATAAATAATAGGTTTAGGTTTCTTGAAAAAGTCACGTTATGCAAAGACACACATAAGTTGTAATAAACAAAGAAGAAGTGTGCCAAAATGAATTTATCAATACAAATCCATTTCGGCACACCTTTCTAATATATGCTTACCGCAGTTGTTCATAACAACACGATAAACGTCCAATCATCTGATTACCTATAACCTGCAATTCATTTACTGATAGTTAGGATCCTGTACAAGCACACCATGAGCCTTGTCGATTTCGCCCTGAGGCAACGGGAAGTACTCGAAAGCAGAGGTTACCACTTTCTTGTAAGCAGGATAAGCAGGATCTACGGCACCATCAACAGTCTGCTGGAGCTGCTTCCATCTCTTCAACTGGAAATAGCGCAAGCCTTCAAAGCAAGTCTCCACACGCCATTCATTGCGTATGCGTTCACGCAATTCAGCCTGTGTAAGGTTTGCTCCGTCAATAGCAGGCTGATGCGAACGTGTACGCACAGCGTTTATTGCCTTAAGAGCCTTTTCGGTAGGTCCGTTAACCTCATTCTCAGCCTCAGCTATCATAAGCAACACGTGAGCATATCGCATAATTACTACGTCAGCATCCGACACTGTGTTATAGTCTGGCATTGACTTTGTTGGCTGCAGAATCTTCTTTACACCAAAACCAGTGAATGAAGCATTACCTGTTTCTGTCACCTCAACATTGTCAGCACCTGCAAGTCCGTCGCGTTCAAAGCTTGTAAAGCGTGTGTTAACCACCGCATCAATGAGACGCTCATCACGGTTCTGGAACATCTTGGCACGCTCTGCTCTTTTCTGGGCTTCTGTTGAAGCTGACGAATAGAGTACGCTCTCATCAGGACGAACTGTAAGAGGCGACTCACCCCACTTCTTACCATCAGTACACTCGAAAGCATTGACAAGGTCGGTTGTAGGATCAAGACATGCCCATGCACCGAAGTAGAGGTCAAAGCTATTGGTAATGTTAGGCTGCTGATAACGTACCGAGAACATGATTTCGGGTGACGAACCCTGATTGGCAGTGATGAAGTTTTCACGTGTACGTGGCATCAAGCTGTTCTCAGGAGTATAGTTGCTGATTCCATCCAATGTGTTCAACACCTCCTGCATCTTGGCCTTGTCGGCAGTGCCATCTTCATTATATGCATCAAACAGCAGTACTCTTGCCTTAAGAGCACGCACTGCATCAGCAGTGAAATGTCCCTTGCCCTCACCTGTATTATAGGCAGTGTTCCAAAGACTTGCAATAGCCTGATCGTAATCGCTTACAATCTGATTCTTGATGTCTGCGCGCGAAGCCTTCGGCTGATACATATTGTCGGTGGTAAGTGTTGAAGTTACGAGCGGCACTTCGCGATAGCATTCATACAACCATGAGTAATAGTATCCACGCAAGGCGTGACATTCACCAAGCATATGCTTGCGATCTTCTTCACTTATGTCACCTCCCTTATAATTGGCAAGGTTCTCCATCACAAGATGTACTCTTGTTATGCCTTTGTAGCAGACGTCGAACACCTGCGATACATAACCGCCTGAATTAGGCGTAACGTCACCCTTTGCCAGGGTGAGTACCGAACCGTATGTTGTTTCATTGTGACGTCCAATGGCATTATCGGTCAATCCGTCGAAACAAGGAACAATCTCAGACAATGCTCCCGGCCAATTGTACACGACAGAATATGCTCCCGCTATAGCCGACTCAAAATCGCTCTTGCTCTTCCAGAACACGCTCTGTGACGGCGAAGACGGCGGCTGCTTATCAAGAAAGTCTGAACATGACGACAATCCCAACGCCAGCACACCCACAGCGAATATGTTTTTTATATATTTCATAGTTAGTGCTTTTTTTAGAATTCTACATTGATACCGAATGAATAGATTTTGTTCTGCGGATACATTGCATCGCGTCCGTCAGAAGCACGCTCCGGGTCAAGACCCTTATACGAGGTAATGGTAAGGAGGTTGTCACCCGAGAAGTAAACGCGTACTCTCGACAGTGCCAACTTGTTGGTCCATACCTTTGGCAACGTATAGCCGAAAGTGATGTTCTTCAGGCGGAAGTAAGACGCATCCTTGAGGAAGTATGAGTTTGCTCTTGTATTCTTTGAGCCACCCATATCGCTCCAATATAGTTTCGGATGTGTTGCTCCATACGGATTCTCTTCAGTCCACATTCCCTTAAGATAGTCGCGGTTGGGTGCTGAACCCTGAAGGAATGGCTGTACACCCCACTCGCTAGTGTAGAACTTCTTGTCTGCTACGCCCTGACCAATGAGCGAAAGGTCGAAGCCCTTCCAGCTTGCACTTGCGTTGATGCCATACTCAAAACCAGGGAAGCGTCCTGAGAATGTACGACGGTCGTAGTCGTCAATCTTGCCATCAGGCTTACCATCGGGTCCTGAAATATCCTTATACTTAAGGTCGCCAGGCTTAGTATTGTCATTATACTGCTTGGGTGAGTTGTTCACCTCGTTCTGATCGGCAAATACTCCGATGCACTCCAGCATGTAATACTGGTTGTAAGGAAGTCCCTCACGACGGATGCTGTAACCTTCGATTTCCTCGGCACCAAACTTGGTGAGCTTGTTGCGCGAACGGTCGAAATACACTCCTGCAGTGTACTGCATGCCTGCGAGAGCACCCTTCTTAACCATGTCGCTATAGTTGATAGCCAACTCGATACCGGTGTTCTTTACAGTTCCGTTATTTACGATAGGTGCAGACAATCCGAGAAGTCCAGACACCTGCGATGAACGGAGAATGTCTTTAGTCACCTTGCTGTACCAGTCGAATGTCACGCTAAGACCGCGCAGCACCTTAAGGTCGAAACCAAAGTCGGTAATGGTGGTTGTCTCCCACTTGATGTTTCTGTTGGCATAGGCAGTCTGCTGATAGCCAGACACAACACCGTCGGTTGTCTTATAGAAAGGATAGTCGCTGACATGCGAGATCATAGCCTGATACGGATAGAGTCCGATGTTCTGATTACCGAGCTGACCCCAGCTTGCACGCACCTTGAAGTTGTCAAGCCATGAGCAGTTGAGCTTCTGAATGAACGGTTCCTCTGTCACACGCCATGCACCTGAGAATGATGGGAATACACCCCAACGGTTTTCCTTCGAGATACGTGAAGTGCCGTCATAACGCATGTTTGCCTCAAAGAGATAGCGCTCCTTGAAGTTGTAGTTCAGACGACCAAAGAGCGACTGGATAGCCCATTCCTGCTCGCCACCGCTGTTTGTCCAATTCGCTGTGCTACCGGCATCGATAGTAGGCAGATTGAACGCATATTCCTTACGGTAAGCACTCAATGTCTCAGTCTTCTCGTTCTCCTGGTTGTAACCAATCATTGCACTGATGTTATGAGCCTTATTCATCAGCGAGAGGTCGTAACGCAGATATGTATATAAGTTGGTGTAGAACACACGGCTGTCAGATACTGTCAGACCTGATCCACCCTTATCAAGGGTACCCGACTGTTCTCCAGTGTGATAGTTGTATGTTGGTGTGGGGCTTCCAATCCAGTCCTTGGACTTGCTTGAGTTGAGTCTGGCAGCTCCCTTAGTGTACCATGTCAAACCCTTCAGCAGCTTCACTTCAAGCCACATCTGAGCGTTGATGTCGAAGTTGCGCCAGCGCTTCATAGCATTGTCACCGATGATAGCCACCATATTCTTGTTGTGTGCCTCATTCGGATATGCGCTGCTGGTCCACTTTTTCACACCAGTTCCGTCGTCTGGAAGCCACGGCATATAGGTCGGGGCCTGCGACAGTGTAGAAAGGAATGCGTCAGACTGTCCCTGACGTGGCTGGTCAATCTCGCCATACATCATGCTGGTATATGTACCAAACTTGATGAAGTCGGTGAGGTGAGCAGTCAAATCGACAGTAGCGTTGTACTTCTTGTAGTCGAAACCTCGCATTGTACCCGGCTGGTCTACATAGTTAAGTGCCACATTGTAGGTGCCCTTCTCTGTACCGCCAGTCATATTGAGGTTATGTGTCTGAACCACAGCCGTACGGAACATGTAGTCCTGCCAGTCGAAACTTGGATACTTGTCGCTACCTGCATTGTTGCGGTAAGTCTCAATTACGTCAGGATCATACAATCTGCCTAATTCTGAGTTCTTGCGGGCCAGATTTGCCAACTCCATATATTCTACCGAGTTTGTAACACGGTCGTACAAACGTGTAGCTGAGTGGAGGCCTACGTTGCCATGATAAGAGATGTGAGTCTTGCCCTGTGTACCTTCCTTGGTGGTAATCAAGATTACACCATTGGCAGCACGGGCACCATAGATGGCAGCCGAAGCAGCATCCTTAAGCACAGAGATTGATTCAATTACGCTTGGGTCGAGCGATGACATATCGCCCGGAACACCGTTGATAAGGATAAGCGGATCAGAACCGGCTGATGAGAAAGTACCTTGACCACGAATACGGAACGATACACTCTCCGAACCAGGCTGGCCATAACCCTGATTAACACGAAGACCAGGAACTTGTCCCTGCAACATTACCTGAGCATTTGCTACCGGACGCTTAGCGATGTCGTCGCCATTGACTGCCGATACCGAACCGGTCAGGTTCTCCTTCTTCTGAGTGCCGTAACCTACTACAACAAGTTCCTGCAGGCTTTGTGAATTTTCTTTCAGCACAATACGATCAACATGACCGTTCTTTGCTTTCACTTGCTGTGAAGTGAAACCAACGTATGTCACGTCAAGTACGGCATTGGCTGTAGATGCTTTGAGTGTGAAATTACCATCGATGTCGGTAACTGTTGCGTTTGTTGTACCAGCTTCTACAACACTCGCACCGATGATGGGTTCTCCGTTTTGATCGACAATCGTGCCTTTGATTGTCACGCCAACCTTACTCTGCTGTATAGCTGAGTTAGTAAGACTTGGAGGCGTACCGTCCGCTGCCAGCACTTGATTCTGACCCAATACGGCCATAAAAGCAAGCAGCAGTGATTTGTCTAGATACTTCATAATGGTTTGTTTTAGGTTTATATAATTATTTCTGTGACAGTCGTCATGTCTTTTATCCAAGTAGATTAGATTGTCCTTTGCAAATTTAGTTCAAATAATTAAAAAAAGAAAAAATAACATTTGAATCGGGGGGGGGTAACAAAGATTAACTAAAATAGACTTTGGAGGCTTATTTTATATACATATTTTCACACAAAAAGAGGGCGTACATTCTCATTTCTACGCATTGGTGTTGCATAGAAATATGAGAATGTACACCCTCCTAATATATATAATAAGGTTTTACATTATATATATAATAAGGTTTACAGCGCCTCAAGCATTCGCTTGATGACAACTTCTGCAGAAATCTCGCGGTTGGCTGCTTCTGGGATGACGAGCGAATTGGCTGACTCTATTACGTCGTCGGTTACGATTAGTCCGCGACGTACGGGCAGACAGTGCATGAACTTGCCATTGTCGGTTACTGCCATGTGCTTGTCGTCGATAGTCCACGACATGTCTTTCGACAATATCTTGCCGTAGTCGGCAGGATTGGTAACGCCCGGACAACTCCAGTTCTTGGCATAAACGAAGTCAGCACCCTCAAGAGCCTTCATCTGATCGTACTCAATGCGGGCACCAACGGTGAACTTCGGGTCGAGTTCGTAGCCATGAGGATGGGTGATGACGAAATCGACATCGGCTGCTGTCATCCATTCGGCAAACGAGTTGGGCACAGCCTGAGGCAATGCACGGCAATGAGGAGCCCACGTAAGCACTACCTTAGGACGTGCCTTGGTCTTGTGTTCTTCAATGGTGATGAGGTCGGCAAACGCCTGAAGCGGATGCACAGTGGCTGTCTCCATGGCAAAGACGGGGCGACCGCTGTACTTGACAAATTGCGAAACGATTGTCTCTGCATAGTCATACTCGCGGTCGGTGAGTCCGGCAAAGGAGCGAATACCGATAAGGTCGCAGTAGCTGCCCATTACCGGGATAGCCTCAAGCAGATGTTCTGACTTGTCGCCGTTCATGATGACGCCACGCTCTGTCTCCAGTTTCCATGCACCGGCATTCACATCAAGCACTATGACGTTCATGCCAAGATTCATGGCAGCCTTCTGTGTAGACAGACGTGTGCGCAACGAGTTGTTGAAGAAAATCATCAGCAATGTCTTGTTTTTGCCAAGATGCTGAAACTGGAAGCGACCGCGCTTCACCTCTTTTGCCTCGGCAAGCGCTGCATTGAGGTCGCCAAGGTCTTGTGCGTGGAAGAATGTTTTCATAATTATTTCCTTACTTGCCCCTCCCCATCTATCAACCACTTATATGTAGTCAATGCCTGGAGTCCCATCGGACCGCGCGGACCGAGCTTCTGAGTACTGATGCCTATCTCGGCACCGAGTCCTAACTAGCCTCCGTCGGTGAAACTTGTGGGAGCGTTCCAGTAGACGCAGGCTGCATCTACCTGTTGCTGGAAGAGTTGGGCGTTATGTTTTGATTCTGTTATTATGGCTTCGCTGTGTCCCGAACCGTACTGGCGGATATGTGTGAGTGCCTCGTCGATATTCTCTACCGTCTTGACGGCGAGCGTGTACGACATAAACTCGGTGCCATACACTTCGTCAGCCATGTCGGGCGTGACCCGTGTGAGCTTGGCTGCGTAGCCATTGGCAGCCAGAACATCGTAAGCCGGAGCGTCGGCATAGACGTGTACGTGCTTGGCTGCAAGCGGAGCGAGCAACTGCGGCAATGCTCCTATGCGCGAGCATCAGTCGCCTACCGCCACGCGGTATGCATAGGTCGATATAGCCCACAGCGGTGAGCATCTCGTGTGTCGACTCATGCGTTGCGGGCAACAGGCACACTACGTTCTCGTCGATGCAAAGACATCGAAGCTGACGTTGACATACTGCTTTACCTCGTCAGCCGAGCTTACAGTACGTATTGTCGGTTGCGTGCCGTCGGGATTGGGCGTGCCTAACACTCCGTCTACATTAGTTAATAATATAAGGTTGTCGGCGTGCATCATACGAGCCATGAGTTCAGAGAGCTCATCGTTGTCGGTGAACATCAGTTCGGTGATTGACACCGTGTCGTTCTCGTTGACAATGGGGATTATGTTGTTCTCAATCATCACGCTGATGCACGACTTCTGATTCTTGTATTGGCGTTCGGAAATGAAATTCTCTTTCATCGTCAGCACCTGACCAACGTTGATGCCATATTCGCGGAAGAGCGAATAGTAGAGGTTCATGAGCTTCACCTGTCCCATAGCCGAGTAGAGCTGACGCTGTTCGACGCTGTCCAAAGGATGCACGGCGTGCATCTCACCCCTTCCGCAAGCCACAGCACCCGACGAAACGAGTATCAGCTTATGGCCTGCTGCGTGCAGCATTGCAAGCAGATCGACAATCGACGAGAGCCGGCTCACGTTGACATGACCGTCGGGGCGCGTCAGTATGTTGCCTCCTACTTTTACTACTGTAAGCATAATTTAAATGTTGAATGTGGAGTGTTGAATGTTGAACACTCAACATTCAACACTCTTCTTGAGTCCTTCAATCACGGCATTTGTGAATCCCGCTTTCTCCATGGCGTTGAGTCCGCGGATGGTGAAACCGCCGGGAGTGGTCACCTTATCGATTTCGGCTTCGGGATTGACGCCACTCTTCTGAAGCAGCAGTGCAGCCCCCTTGATGGTCTGCAAGACTATATCCTTGGCAACATCGGCCTTGAAGCCCAGCTCTACTCCACCCTCTGTGGCAGCTCGCACGTAGCGCATGGCGTAGGCTATGCCGCACGAAGCAAGAGCCATACCGGCTCCAAACTGACGTGCCTCAACCGAAAGCGTGTCGCCGGCTGTGTCAAAAGCCTGCTTGACAAGCTGCTCAGAAGCGTCGGTTCCGCATACACGGGTGATGAATGTCATTGACGCGCCTACTGCAATGGCGGTGTTGGGCAATGCGAAGAACGTAGAAGGACACTTGCCATTGTACTCCACCCACGACCTCAACTGCTCTGCCTTCAATCCGGCTGCAACGACAACAACAATCTGTCGTTCGGCATCCAGAACGTCGCCAATCTCCTCCATGACACTCTCTACGAACCACGGCTTCACTACTACAAACACTATGTCGCCCCATGCGGCAGCCACTCGGTTGTCACTGCTCACCTTCACGCCCTGCTCTGCATAAGAAGCGAGACGCTCTGTATGGGGATTGGAAATGGAAAGGTCGGATGCCTGGAACTTACCCGACAGCAGAAAGCCATCGAGCATGGCTCCACCCATGGCACCGACACCGATTATTGATAGTTTCATAAACAAGAATTAAGACTCCTCTTAGACTTCTCCACAAACTCATCCGCCTGCTGCTTTGTCAGGCACAACGACGGAAGCAGACGCAGAATGTTGGTAGAGGCACATCCCGTGAAGCAATGCTCTTCGTGGATAAGTCGTGAGCGCACGTTCTTGTGGGGGATGTCAAGCTCAATGCCTATCATCATGCCACGTCCACGCACGTCGACGATATGGCTGTTATGCTGCTGCATCTCCTTGAGTTTGCCAATCAGATACTCGCCCACCTCATGCGCATTCTCTACGAGATGCTCGTTCTCGATGACATCGAGCACGGCGAGAGCGGCTGTGCAAGCCAGATGGTTGCCGCCGAACGTAGTGCCGAGCATGCCATAGACGGGCTTGAACTCGGGCGAGATGATGACGGCACCCATAGGGAATCCGTTGCCGATACCCTTGGCGCAGGTGATGATGTCGGGACGAATGCCGAGCCACTGGTGGGCGAAGAACTTGCCGCTACGTCCGTAGCCACACTGTATCTCGTCGCAGATGAGCACCGTGCCGTACTTCTTGCAAGCTGCATGCAGACCCTTGGCAAACTCCTCATCGACCATACGTATGCCACCAACACCCTGTATGCACTCGATGATGCAAGCGGCAACGTCGCCCTTGGCAAGCTCGCGCTCCCATGCATCAAGGTCGTTGAGGGGCAGATAGGTGACGTGACCGCAGTCGTTGATGGGCGCGATAATCTTGGGATTGTTGGTCACCTCAACCGCCAGCGACGTACGACCGTGGAAAGCTTTCTCTGCCGACAGCACACGTGTGCGACCGGTATGGAACGAAGCGAGCTTCAGAGCGTTCTCGTTAGCCTCAGCGCCTGAGTTGATGAGAAACAACTGATAGTCGTCATAACCGCACGCCTTGCCCAACCGTTCTGCCAACTGCTGTTGCAGAGTGTTGATGACGGAGTTGCTGTAGAAGCCGAGCTTCGACAACTGGGCGGTAAGCATCGCTGTATAATGCGGATGACAATGACCTATAGATATGACGGCATGACCGCCATAAAGGTCAAGATA
>JAIJMN010000087.1:0-9942 GCA_022735715.1 Prevotella sp. | reverse complement strand
ATATGCTCCCAATGCTGAGATGAGGTTCATGACAAAGTTGTTCACAGACCTATGACGCACACCGTCATTCACCACCTCCCGCCCGTAGGCGGAGAAGCCTCGCCGGCAATGGCGGACGTTATGACTCGATAATAACAATTACAATTATATTATTCACCAAAAGAGAGAGATTTTTATGGAAAAAAGAATCATGACTTTTGTCGCCTGCCTCTTCCTGAGCATAGGAATGGCACTGGCGCAATCTCGCGTTTCCGGTAAGGTCACCTCAGCTGAAGACGGACAGCCCGTAATTGGTGCTACTGTCAAGGTGGTAGGTCAGAAGAATACCGGTACCGTAACAGACGTTGACGGTAACTTTACACTTGACGTTCCCACTGGCGCAACACTTGAAGTCTCATACATTGGAATGACAACCAAGACTGTCAAGGCTGCTTCACGCATGGAAATTGTGCTGGAAAACAATTCGAAGAACATTGATGAGGTGGTAGTTATAGGTTACGGTTCTGGTCGTAAGATCAGCTCGCTTACTGGTTCAATTGCTACTGTCAACTCAGAGAAGCTGAAGAATGCTCCTTCTGCATCTGTTCTCGACAATCTGCAGGGTCAGGTTTCGGGCCTTAGTGTATTGTCTTCATCAGGTGAGGCTGGTGACAACGCTGTAAGCATGCGTCTGCACGGTGTAGGTTCACTCGGTGCAAGTTCTACTCCTTTGTATGTAATTGACGGTATTGCTTCGTCAAGCCGTGCCATCATGGCTATGAATCCTAATGACATCAAGTCGGTTACTGTGCTTAAGGATGCATCCGCCACATCTATCTATGGTTCGCGTGCTGCCAATGGTGTTGTTTACATCACCACAAAGAATGGTGGTTACAACTCAAAGGCCACTATAACACTGCGTTCGCAGTATGGATGGAACACCTTGGCAAACAAGGGCTTCTATGAAGACATGATGACTGGCGATGAGCTATATGCTTTTTATACCGGCTTGCTCGGAGAAGAAACTATGAAGTCATTATATGATGATGAAGGTTATCGCAGCAATACAAAGTGGTATGAGATTTATCAGCAGTTTAATACTCCGCAGACTCAGAACGACTTGAGTATTCAGGGCGGTAGCGACCGTATGTCTTACAACATCAGTGCTTCGCAGTTCCACCAGAAGGGTACTACCATCGGCAACTTCTACGACCGCTACACATTCCGCACAAATCTTGATGCACGTCCTAAGACATGGTTGCGCACTGGCGTAAACATCAACCTTTCTTACGATAAGAAGCAGCGCAACTCTGCATGGGGTAATTCTGAGGGTGTTTCAAGCTATACCAATGGCGGTTTGTCGTACATGCTTAATCCTCTATATCCTGCTTATGATGAGAATGGCAAGCTACTTGACCGCTTCCCATTCGGTGCATATAGCGACCAATACAAGAACCGTTACATCTCGGATGTCACTTCACGCTATGGCCTCAACGGCAATGCATATGTTGAGCTTGAACCGATAAAGAATCTTAAGATTCGTTCGCGTGTAGGTACCGACCTCTATTTCAGCCGCAACAACTACTATAAAAAGCCGTCATATGCGCCGGCAGCCGGCAAGGGTACACGTCAGAGATCTTCTGCTTACAACTATTCGCACACTATAACAAATACCATCGAGTATGGCTTCAACATCAATAAGGTGCATCAGTTTACAGTACTCGCCGGTCAGGAGGGTATCAAGAGCAGCTACGACACGTTTACTGCATCTAGCAACGGGCAGGTGATTGATGCTCTTATGAATCTGCAGAATGGCGAACAGAGCACATATAAGGTATCTGAGGATGCAACTGAGAGCAGATTTCTCTCGTTCTTCGGACGTGTTGATTATAACTATAACAACCGCTACTTCTTCGATGTGACTGTACGTAACGATGCCTGCTCACGATTCGGTAAGGACAACCGTAATGCTACATTCTGGGCAGTGGGTGCATTATGGAAGGTAAAGAGCGAAGCTTTCATGCAGCCTTACACATGGATCAATTCCCTTGACTTCAAGGTAAGCTACGGTACACAGGGTAATGCCGCTATCGGAGACTATACTGCACTCGGTCTTGTTGGTAAGACAACATCGTTTAATGATAAGTTTGCAATGAACTATGTTCAGGCTGGCAACCCGAAACTGACATGGGAGACTCAGAAACTTCTCAACATCGGAATCAGCGGACGCTTGTGGAATCGTTTCGATTTCGACCTTAGCTACTATCTGCGCAAAACCAGCGACATGCTTATGGAAGTTCCTTATCCTTACACTACTGGTTTCTCGTCAATGTACAACAATGTTGGCGAACTTCAGAATCAGGGTGTTGATGTCAAACTCGGAGTCGATATCGTACGTGGCAAGGACTACTTCGTGAATTTCTCAACAACCTTCAACTACAATGCGATGAAGGTGACAAAGCTGTTCGACGGACGTCAGCGTTGGGAAATGCCTGGTTACCTGACTGCTTACGTTGTAGGCAAGGCTCCTGCTTTCTATCTGCCATTATATGCTGGTATAAACAAGGAGAATGGTGCTCCGATGTGGTATAAGGCTGGTGACAACCCTGATGTTACTACAAAGAAGGAGACGACCGAGGACTTTAACGAAGCTGCACTCACACAGAATTCGGGTAAGAATCTTTATGCTCCTGTAAATGGCGGTTTCAGCATAGCAGCAGGTTGGAAGGGATTGAGTCTGCAGGCTGACTTCTCTTATGTTCTCGGCAAGTATCTTTATAATAACGATGCAATGTTCTACAATGACCCGAGTGTTGGAGGCTATACGACAAACCTGAAAAAGAACACAGCCGACTACTGGACAGAGGACAATAAGAATGCTAAGTTCCCGAACTGGAAAGAAGGTTACACATTGCAGTTTGACGATAGCATGCTTGAGAATGCTTCGTTCCTGCGTTTGAAGAATCTGCAGATTGGCTATCAGCTGCCCAAGTCGCTTCTCGCATGGCAGAATGTGCTGAGCGATGTTAAGTTTACAGCAACAGCCCGCAATCTCTTTACTGTGACCAACTATGGCGGTATTGACCCTGAGGTTGACGGCAATCTTGTACGTGGTATTATTGGTAACTCAAAGCAGTTCCTCTTCGGCGTAGAGCTTACTTTCTAACATAGGTGTATAACTTATAATAGATTAAAGAAATGAAAATGAACAGATATTTCATCATAGCATTAGGTGTGGGGCTGACGGCCCTCACCTCTTGCAACCTGGACATCGCTCCTTCATCTTATGTAGAAGCAGCAGATACAAACAATGCCATAAAAACCGACCTTGAGTTGAATGTTATGCGCAACGGTATATATTCTTCGTTCCGTTCGACATTCTATGGTGTCAACAGTCAGCCGTCGGAGGTTATGTGCGATGGATTTAATGCAGCTATAGGTTATGGCAATAACTACGGCGGAATCCATCGTACCGACATGACATTCACCTCGTCCGACTATGATACTGAGGACTTGTGGGAGTCGATGTACAGCGCTATCAAGGACTACAACATCTTCATCAACTCGGCACAGAACTATGGCAATGCCAATGCTGCCTCAAAGGCTGCTGCCGACTTATATGCAGGCGAGGCACTGTGCTTCAGAGCTTACAGCTATATGGAACTTGTACGTCATTTTGCCAAGGCTTACAATACTGCTACTGCAAGTTCTGACCTTGGTGTGCCATTGGTGCTTGCTTACAACCAGCTGGAGAAACCGCACCGTGCTACTGTTGCTAAGGTGTACGAGCAGATCAAGGCCGACCTTGACCTTGCTGCAAGTTATGGCATTGCTGACAAACCGGGCGCAAAGCGTTCAGAGTGGGTGACCTCCGATGTTCTGAACATGCTCTATGCCCGTTACTATCTTGACACGAAGAACAATGAAAAGGCAGCTGAGTATGCCGAGAAAGTCATCAACTCAGCAGCTGAGTATGTTGTGTCTTCCAATGCTGATGCCATGAAGGCTGAGTATACCAACGACAACGGAACCGAGGCTATCATGCAGCTGCCAGCAAGTATCACAGAGAATGGATCAGGTACGAACAGCTATTATACCAGAGCAAGCAACAACAATAAGTTTGTAGCTTACGGATTCCCAGGCAAGGGTATCTATCTCGCTCCTTACTTCCTGCCTTCAGGTAAGTTGATTGACAGCTACACTGAATCAGACTTGCGCCTTAATCAGTGGTTTACAAAGAACTATTACCTCATAGAAGTCGGAGGCAAGAAGTTTAAGGACATCTATGCGTTCTCTAAGTATCTTGGTAACCCTGCACTCCGTTCAAGCTCTGTACCTAATGCACGCCAACATGTCAAGCCGTTTATGATTGGCGAGGCTTATCTTATCGCTGCTGAAGCTTACTTCAAGGGCGGTGATGCCGAAAAGGCTAAGATAGCGCTCAATGCTTTGCAGAGCGCACGTGTGGCTGAAGTAACAGAAGCTACAGAGGATAATATCGAGAACGAATGGTTCCGCGAGACTGTTGGTGAAGGCCTGCGTATCAGCTGCCTCAAGCGTTGGGGCAAGGGTTATACAGCACGTTATGCTCAACCGGCTGTTGACGAGAAGAATGCTTGTCTGAAGGGCGACTACTATGAGAAGCGAGCAATGTCTGCCGACGACATCCACTGGGTATGGCCTATCCCTGCATACGAGATCAAGGTTAACCATAATCTCGAGAATGAGCAGAACCCTGGCTACTAATATATAGCAACAGAACATAAATAGAGTAATATAAAGAAAGCGTATATTCCCGCAACATTGTTGGTTGGGAATATACGCTTTCTTTTTTGTTGTTGTTTCGCGTGACGACAACTTCGCCCCAAGTGCTCGGCAATTATCCTGCAAAAACCTTCGTATCATGGCATGATACGGTCATTTCAAGGCATGATACGGTCATATCAAGGCATGATACGATCGTTTCAAGATACGCAACGTTTCTTTATGTCACGACCCAGGCATTAGTGTCACGATTGTAAAGGTGCATACTATCGTATTGCATAGTACTTGGCATCAGAACGCACATAAAATCTACGTGTGATGTGGTGTATTTATTAGTACTACATACACGCCGTCCTTGCGTTGGTAGGCAAAGTCACCTACAGCTGTAAGAATCATGAGAAATGAAAGGGCTTGGCATCGCCTTACTTCCGCAGTTGGCACGATTTCACTTCCGCAGTTGGCGCGTTTTTACTTCCGCAGTTGGCGTTTTTGATGTGGTTATGAAGTCTGTCGGTAGTGTATTATGCAAAAAACAATCATCTTTTTTTCGTTAATTGTTTTGCCTTTCGCCTTTTTTAGCGTATTTTTGCATATTCATATATGTGGTAAAGTCAACCTGCCACATTAAAAACCTAAGATTATGCAAACAAGATGTCATCTTTCTGTTCTCGCCCTGAAGCTGGCTGAGAAGTATGGCGACCGTGCAGCCTTCACCTACAAGGACTTTGGAGGCACTGTATGGAAGCAGATGAGCTACAATCGTTTCGCCCAGCTGGTGAAGCAAGCATCCAACGCTCTGCTCAACCTCGGCATCAAGCCGCAGGACGCTATCGGCGTGTTCTCGCAGAACACCATACAGTATCTCATCACCGACTTTGGTGCCTATGGCGTGCGTACAATCTCCATACCGTTCTACGCCACGGCTTCCGAACAGCAGATACAATACATGATAAACGATGCCGGCATACGCTTCCTCTTCGTAGGCGAGCAGGAGCAGTATGACAAGGCGCACCGTATATTCGCCCTTTGCAACACGCTCGAGCGCATCATCATATTCGACCGCTCGGTACGCATTTCCACTCACGACCCTGCCGCGCTCTACTTTGACGACTTCCTGAAGCTCGGCGAGGGACTGCCACGGCAGAGTGAGGTGGAACAACTATACGCACAGGCCAACAACACTGACCTCTGCAACATACTGTACACGTCGGGCACAACGGGCGAGTCGAAGGGTGTGATGCTCACATACGGACAGTATGATGCAGCAATTAAGGCCAACGACGAGGTGGTGCCTCTCAAGGAGAGCGACCGCGTCATCCAGTTCCTGCCCATCACTCACATCTTCGAGCGCGGATGGTCATACCTCGCATTCTCTGAAGGATGCCACATCATCATCAATACCAATCCGCACGAAATACAGCAGTCAATGCGCGAGACGCATCCTACATGCATGTCGAGTGTGCCACGATTCTGGGAGAAGGTTTACCAGGCTGTGCTTGACAAGATCGACCGTTCGAGCGTTGCCAAGCAGCGTCTCTTCCGTCACGCCCTTGAGGTAGGCCGCCGATACAACATCGACTGCAAGAGCCGCTGCAAGCGTCCGTCGCCCTTGCTGGCCATGGAATACAAGCTCGTCGACAAGATGATTCTGCGTCTGGTGCGCAAGCAGATAGGATTGGAGAACGCCCATCTGTTCCCCACGGCAGGCGCTACGGTCTCGCCCGCAGTAGAGCGCTTCGTCCATTCGGTAGGCATTAATATGATAGTGGGCTACGGACTTACAGAGAGTCTTGCCACCGTAAGTTGCGACCGCGAGGACATGCCGTTCACCATCGGTTCGGTAGGACGTCCTATCAACGGATTGCAGGTGAAGATAGGCGACAACGACGAGATATTGCTCAAGGGTCCCACTATCACGCCGGGCTACTACAAGCGTGAGGCTGCCAATCAGGAAGCTTTCACCGAAGACGGATTCTTCCGCACAGGCGATGCCGGATACATGAAGAACGGTGAGCTGTTCCTTACTGACCGCATCAAGGACCTCTTCAAAACGTCCAACGGCAAGTACATCGCTCCGCAGATGATAGAGTCGCTGCTGCTTGTTGACAAGTTCATCGACCAGGTGGTAGTGATAGCCAACGAGCGCAAGTTCGTGTCGGCACTCATCGTGCCCGAGTTCCGCCTCGTAGAGGAATGGGCCAAGGACCACGGCATAGCATTCGAGAGCCGCGAGGACCTTTGTGCCAATGCCAAGGTAAACAAGATGATGATGGACCGCATACAGACACTGCAGCAGCAGTTGGCGCATTACGAGCAGATAAAGCGATTTACGCTCATCGCCCACCACTTCTCGATGGAGTCGGGCGAGCTGACCAATACGCTCAAGATACGCCGACCGGTGATATATAAGAACTTCAAGGAAGTGATAGATAAAATGTACGAAGAATGAGTATAGCGAATTTTGAGTTTTGAATTTTGAGTTTTGAATTGGTCGGCTACGCCGATTAGGAATTATTCAATTTTAAATTGTTCAACTCAAAAGTCAAAATTCATAAATTCACAATCGCAGGCGTAAGCCGAGAATAATTCAAAACTCAAAATTCAAAATTCAAAATTGCCGCAAGGCAACAATTCAAAATTCAAAACTCAAAATTCAAAACTCATAAATGATAACAGCCGACCAACTGAAGGATTTGCTTGAGCGTGCCGACGCGCTCAACCAATATCTCAACATAGACCAGAAGAAAGTAGAATATGAAGAAGAGCAGCTGCGCACTCAGGCTCCCGACTTTTGGGACGATCCTAAGCGTGCAGAGGAGCAGATGAAGAAGGTGAAGGGACTCGAAAAGTGGATTAAGGGATATGAGCAGGTGCGACGTCTTGCCGACGAAACGCAGCTCGCCTTCGACTACCACAAGGAGGATCTCGTGACCGAAGAGGAAGTTGACGCCGACTACGCCAACGCTATCAAGGCGATAGAAGACCTCGAACTGATGAATATGCTGCGCCAGAAGGAAGACCCTATGGACTGTGTGATGAAGATAAACTCAGGTGCTGGCGGCACCGAGAGCCAGGACTGGGCACAGATGCTCATGCGTATGTATATGCGTTGGGCTGAGGCTCACGGCTACAAGGTGGCCATAAGCAACCTCCAGGAGGGCGATGAGGCTGGCATCAAGAGCGTAACTATGGAGATAGAGGGCGGCGAATACGCCTACGGCTATCTGAAAAGCGAGAACGGAGTACACCGTCTGGTACGCGTCTCGCCATTCAACGCTCAGGGCAAGCGCATGACATCGTTCGCTTCGGTGTTCGTTTCGCCGCTCGTCGACGACACCATCGAGGTGTATGTCGACCCGTCGAAGGTGAGCTGGGACCTCTTCCGCTCGGGTGGAGCAGGCGGTCAGAACGTAAATAAGGTAGAGACAGGCGTGCGATTGCGCTATCAGTACACCGACCCCGACACTGGAGAAGAAGAGGAAATCCTCATCGAAAACACCGAAAGCCGAAAGCAGCTCGAAAACCGCAACAACGCCATGCGATTGCTCAAGTCGCAACTCTACGACCGTGCCATGAAGAAACGACTTGAGGCGCAAGCCAAAATCGAGGCAGGCAAGAAGAAGATAGAGTGGGGCAGTCAGATACGCTCGTACGTCTTCGACGACCGCCGAGTCAAGGACCATCGCACCAACTATCAGACCACCGACGTCGATGGGGTGATGGACGGAAAGATAGACGGATTCATAAAAGCATACCTCATGGAATTCCCAGTGGTCGAAGCGTAATGCTTCGGTAATTAGGAATGTTGAATTACGAATGTTGAATTGGTGCGTCTGCGACGCATTAGGAATTGTTCAATTTTGAATTGGTTGGGCAATAATTCAAAAGTCAAAACGAAAAACTCAAAATTCCAAACTCACAATCGCAGGCGAAGCCGAGAATAACTCAAAATTCAAAAATCAAAACTCAAAATTTATATTACTATGAGCCAGAACAGTAAAGTCAGAAAACAGCGTTACGCCAAAGAACAGGAGCGTAAAGGCAAGAAAGTAGTGGAATACATCCTTTGGGCATTCATCATATTGGCGGTGGCATTCATGATCTGGACCACGATGAACGCTTAACGTCAACACACTATTCAATACAACAATGAGTGGACTGGAAATAGAACGCAAGTTCCTTATACGCAAAGGCGGCTCATGGAAGGAAGCCGCCTTTTCTTCAAGCCATATCAAGCAAGGCTATATGCCATGCGAGTCGGCTACAGTGCGCGTGCGTACCCGCGACGACCGCTCGTGGCTCACTATCAAGAGCCATAGCGACCGTGCCGGATTGTCACGCTATGAGTTTGAAAAAGAAATCAGCAACGACGAAGCGCAGCATCTCTTCGAATTGTGTCGGGGTGGCGTGATAGACAAACGTCGCTGGCTGGTGAAGAGTCCCGACGGACAGCATACGTTCGAGGTGGATGAGTTCTATGGCGATAACGCCGGACTGGTAGTAGCCGAAGTAGAGTTGGCGTCAGAAGACGAACCCTTCAGCAAACCCGACTTCATAGGTCAGGAAGTGACCGGCGACCGCCGTTACTACAACTCCCAACTCCTCATAAATCCCTATTCTCGCTGGAAAGAACAGCAGTAGAATCTCCAAAACATAACACTCAACATCCATCACTTGTCACTTGACATTTATCACTTAACACTTAACATTTTCCAAAAGGACCCCTTTTTAAAAGCAAAGTCTTTTCTGTTTAAATATAACATGATCTGCCTATATATAATATAATGTGTAGCCAGTCCAAATAGACTTCTATATGCAAATAACTGTTAAAATGCTGATAAAATTAAGTATTTTCTCAGTGAAAGTTTTGGAGATTCAAATAAAAGTCATACCTTTGCATCCGCTTTCGAGAACGAACGGAACCTCAAGCAAAACGAGATTGAGAAGAGTTCGGGAAAGCGAATAAAGAAAGAGTTCTTTGAAAAGATTTACATAAGACAGATAAAGTAGTACAAGAAGCGAGAATGAAGAGATTCATTCTTGGGTAGAAGAAAAACGAACCGTCAAGTTTGTTTGGCTTTAAACTCTAATTTGGAAGCTCGTTCTGAAACAGATACAAACAATGCTACTCCGCCAAGTCTTAGGAAGGCCCATCAAGGCCCAGTAAGGCTCAGTGCTAAAGAGCAGCAGTAAAAGATA
>JAIJMN010000370.1:0-1370 GCA_022735715.1 Prevotella sp. | reverse complement strand
AAAAACTCATAAATAGCTCATTTTAAGTTATTCGGCAGATTTTAGCGTAATTTTCCTATAAAAAAACTATTTGTAGGAGGGTGGGGTGGTGCAGACAGCGTTTTCTTGCCAATGTGCTGTGCTGGTCGTGCCTGAATGCTATATATATAATAAGGTGTAGACGCTGAAATTTCGTTGGTTTTCAAAAGGAGTCCTTTTGGAGTGCAAAAGGATTACATTTGCTCTTCAAAACGAGTCCTTTTACCGACCAAAAGGACTCGTTTTGAAAGCCAAAAGGACTACATCTGAAAAGTAGTGATTTTTATTCGTGTTTGCTTATTTTTTTGTAATTTTGCACCCGAATTTCAGATTTAGTAAAGTATGAGAATAGGATTTGACAACGAGAAGTATCAGAAGATTCAGTCTGAGCACATCAAGGAGCGTATCTCAAAGTTCGATGGCAAACTGTATCTTGAACTTGGAGGCAAGCTCTTCGACGACCATCACGCAAGTAGAGTACTGCCTGGATTTACACCCGACAGCAAGTTGCGCATGTTCCAGAAGCTTAGCGACAGCATTGAGATTGTAATGGTGATCAGTGCCTCTGACATCGAGAAGAACAAGAAGCGCGCCGACCTCGGCATTACTTACGACGAAGACGTGCTGCGTCTGTGTGGCGAGTTCCAAAACCGTGGCTTTATGGTAGGCTCGGTTGTCATCACTCATTACAATGGACAGCCTGCTGCCACTGCCTTCCGTCAACGTTTGGAGCGCGAAGGCATCAAGACTTATTACCATTATCTTATCGAAGGCTATCCTCACAACGTAAGTCTTATCGCTTCTGACGAGGGCTTCGGCAAGAACGATTACGTAGAGACAGAGCGTCCGCTGGTCATTGTCACAGCCCCAGGTCCTGGTAGTGGCAAGATGGCAGTATGCTTGAGCCAGCTCTACAACGAGAACAAGCGTGGCGTACATGCCGGTTATGCCAAGTTCGAGACATTCCCCGTGTGGAACCTTCCGCTCAAGCATCCCGTCAACATTGCCTATGAGGCTGCCACAGCAGACCTCAATGACGTCAATATGATTGACCCATTCCATCTTGAGGCTTATGGCAAGACTGCCATCAACTACAATCGCGACATCGAAATCTTCCCCGTGCTCAACGCTCTCTTCGAGGGTATCTACGGCACCAATCCATATAAGTCGCCAACGGACATGGGTGTTAACATGGTGGGATTTTGCATCAGCGATGACGACGCATGCTGCGAAGCTTCCAAGAACGAGATTGTACGCCGCTACTATGATGCCACCAACAAACTGGCACGTGGCGCTTGCAACGAGGCGGAGATAGACAAGATACAGATGCTGTTCAATCAGGCTAAGATTAC
>JAIJMN010000369.1:0-1380 GCA_022735715.1 Prevotella sp. | reverse complement strand
CCGTTCCCCAACTTCCATATCCTGAAGAAGAACATACAGCTCTTCAAGCGCAATCATGCCACAATGCTCTTCGAACAGGTGAACGGTTCGCTTGGCACCGACTTCTCGGAGATGAGGGCTTATATGATTGGTAAGCTGATGTGGAATCCAGAACTGGACGCCGACTCATTGATGAAGACTTTCATGAAGGGATATTATAGTCCGGCTGCCACCTATTTATATAGGTATCAGCAGATGCTTACCGGTGCGCTGCTGTCGTCGGGCACTCCGCTGTGGATATACGACTCGCCGATAACTCATAAGAACGGTATGCTGAACGCCAACCTGCGCAAGGCATACAACGAACTCTTCGATGAGGCTGAGAAGGCTGTGGCTGCCGACTCGGCAAGGCTGGCGCATGTTCGCATAGCACGACTGCCGCTGCGATATAGCGAACTGGAGATTGCACGCACGGAGAATGGTGGCGACAAGGCGTATACTGAGAAGGCGATCGATACGTTCCAGAATACTTGTGCTATGTACGGAGTGACGACACTCAACGAACGTAATAATAATGTGGAAGACTATTGCCGACTCTATCGTCAGCGTTTCCTTCCTACTGATACTAAGAACAAGGCGGCTGGCGCAAAGGTGATTTGGAACCTGCCGCCAGACGAAAAATACCTGCCTATTGCCGACAAGGCTCTCACCGACGGACTCTATGGAGGCACCACTTTTGTTGAGAGTTGGGTGGGATGGAAAGGCAAGGATGCCGACTTTACGCTGGATATGGGAGAGGTGAAGACTGTTCAAAAGGTCAGCACCGACTTCCTGCATCAGCTCGGAGCGTGGATTCTGATGCCAAAGAGCGTGGCTTATCACTCCAGCGAGGACGGTAAGGCATACACTTTGATAGGCAATCATGAGTTTGCTGAAGACCGCGACATCAGCGTGAAGTTCGTTCCTGCTACCATAAGTCTTGACAAACCTATCAAGGCAAGATACATCCGCGTGGCGGTAAAGACCATCGGTCTATGCCCAACATGGCATTATGGTGTTGGATATCCAGCCTGGTTCTTTATTGACGAAGTTGTGGTTGAATAAAGAAAATCAAGGTAAAAGCGCTTGAAAACGTGCTTTTGCCTTGATTTTGGTCAATTCTAAACCGAAAATGCAAGTTTTCTTGAAACTTTTTCGTCAAAACTCTTGCACGGTAAGACTTTTTGTTATACCTTTGCACCCGCTTTCGAGAACGAACGAAACCTCAAGCAAAACGAGATTAAGTAGTGTTCGAGAAGCAAAAAGAAAGAGTTCTTTGAAAAGATTTACATAAACAGACAAGTAGTACAAGAAGCAAGTCTTACATTATTTATATAATGTGTAGATTTGGGTAATATACAT
>JAIJMN010000086.1:0-10037 GCA_022735715.1 Prevotella sp. | reverse complement strand
AGGTCGTTGGTAGGCTCGTCGAGTACGAGGAAGTTGGGATTGCGCATAAGTACCGTACAGAGGTAAAGCTTGCGTCGTTCGCCTCCCGAGAGTTTGTACACATAGTCGTATTGCTGTTCGGGGGTAAAGAGGAAATGTTGCAGCAGTTGTCCTGCCGTAATGTACTTGCCTCCACCGTAGTCGATGTATTCGGCTATGTCGGATATCACGTCGATTACGCGTTGCTGGTCGTTGAATTTCATTCCGTCCTGCGAGAAGTAGCCGAACCGTACCGTATCGCCTACGTCAAACTGTCCGCTGTCGGGGCCTACTTCGCCAAGCAGCATCTTGATAAACGTAGATTTTCCCGTGCCGTTGTTGCCGACGATTCCCATCTTCTCGAAGCGTTGGAAGTTGTAGTAGAAGTCTTTGAGGATGACTTTTTCGCCGAAAGCCTTCGACACATACTGGCACTCGAATATTTTCGAACCGATGTACACATTCTTCGACTTGAGTCGCATCTGTCGTTCTTCCATGCGTTGCTTAGCCTTGGCTTCGAGGTCGTAGAACGCCTCCTCACGGTAGCGTGCCTTATGTCCACGTGCCTGGGGCTGTCGGCGCATCCATTCCAGTTCGCGGCGATACAGATTGTTGGCACGCTCTATTTCGACACGTGTGGCATCGATGCGCTCCTGACGCTTCTCCATATAGTAGCGGAAGTTGCCGCGATAGGAATATATTGTATGGTTGTCGAGTTCGAGAATGAGGTTGCACACGCGGTCGAGGAAATAGCGGTCGTGTGTCACCATCAGGAGCGTCTTGTTGCCCCTTGAGAGGTAGCCTTCGAGCCATTCTATCATCTCAAGGTCGAGGTGGTTGGTAGGCTCGTCGAGTATAAGCAGGTCGGGCTCGGTAATAAGGACATTTGCAAGGGCTATGCGTTTCTGCTGACCGCCGCTCAATTGTCCCATTGGCTGATTGAGGTCGGTAATGCGCAGCTGCGTAAGTATCTGCTTTGCCTTGAGAATCTTGTCGGGGTCGCCGTTGTGGTTGAAGCAGGCATCGAGCACAGATTCTTCCGGGTCGAACTTGGGCTGCTGCTCAAGAAACCCCACGCGCACATCCTTGCGGTATATGATGCTGCCTGAATCGACTGGCTCCTTGCCAGACAAGAGCGAGAGTAGGGTGGTCTTGCCCGTACCGTTCTTGGCTATGAGTCCTACGTGCTGGCCTTCGCTTATCGAGAACGAGATGTTCTCGAAGAGTACGTGTGCCCCGAAGGCTTTTGACACGTTTTGAACGTCAAGTATTGGTGTCATATTCTGTTATTCTCCCTCCTTAAGTGATTTCAGAATGTCTTCGATGTAGGTCAGCACCTCATCGCGTCCGGTCTTCTTCTCCGAACTTGTAATAAAATAAGGTGGCAGTTCTTCCCATTGCTCCTTGAGCGAGTTCATCCATTTGGCTGCGTTCTGTTTGGCCTTGACGGGTCCGAGCTTGTCGGCCTTGGTGAAGATGATGGCAAATGGAACAGAGCTTTCGCCAAGCCAGTTGATGAAGTCGGTATCAATCTTCATCGGGTCGTGGCGTATGTCGATAAGCACAAACGTGTTGATGAGCTGTTCGCGTTGGAGTATGTACGATGTTATCATCTGGTCGAGCTTCTTCTGTACGGTCTTCGAGCGCTTGGCAAATCCGTAGCCCGGAAGATCGACAAGATACCATTCATTGTTGATTATGAAGTGATTGATGAGCAGCGTCTTGCCTGGGGTAGCCGAAGTCTTGGCAAGTCCCTTGTGATTGCAGAGCATATTGATAAGGCTCGACTTGCCAACATTGGAACGGCCGATGAAGGCGAATTCGGGCTTTGTGTCCATAGGACATTGGCTTACTGTAGCTGCCGATATCGTAAATTCTGATTTCTTTATATCCATAATATATAATGTCTTTATTGTGTTCGATTGTGCAAAATTAATAAAAAAAGACCAATTTCCGTGGCGTATATATTGGAAACCGTGTTTTTTATGTAACAACATAATGTCATTTCCGATTTTTATACTTAAATTTGCATTAAAAGGCCAAGGTCATGAACGCTTGTTCTTATTACAACTTAAGCTTCCCTATAACAACTTATGCAGATACAGACAATACTCTACAGATATATTCATACCCTCCTGACGTTATTGCCGTTGGCGGTAGCGGCTTTGCTATCGGTGGCGTGCTCCGATACGGGCAATCGTGCCGAGGTGGACAGGCTGAACGAGGTTTCGTACAGCTATCATTACCGGAATCTGGATTCCACACGAGCGTATGCCAAACGTGCGCTTGAACTCTCGCAAAATTATGACGACGGGCGTGCCGAAGCCTTGAACAATCTGGCATTTGTAGAGATAGCCCGTATGAACTACGCCAGGGCCTTCACTATACTTACAAGCATACCCGAACAGACTGACAATCAGATAGAACAGCTTGTGAGCGATGTTCAGCTTATGCGCCTGTGCCAGCGCCGTTCGGAGAATAAGAACTTCTATCATTATCTGCAGCATGCTCAAGACTGCCTTAAACGGATACACGAGGACGAAGGGTTGCTCGACGAGCGCCAGCGTGCCCGACTCATCTACGCCCGAAGCGAATTCGCCATAGTTTATTCGGCTTATCTTTATTACTTGGGGCAGCTACGCCAGTCTACCGAGGCTTTGATGTCGATTGATGCGGGTGGCGACGTAGTGAGGGATACTGCCCAATTGCTGGCTTATTACTATAATGTAGGTTCGGGAGGAATTCTTTCGGGCACGACTCATGAGCGGGTTGTGCAGGCCGAATTCGATAATCTTATGAGGTGCTATCTCTTGTCGCGACAGTATCATTACCGATATTGGGAAGCCAACTCCCTACAGGCAATAAGCGAGCACCTGCAGAACGACGACGACAGACGCAGACTGACAGCCGACAACTTGCAGGAAATAGACTTTGTCAACGTCGACCAGATGCCTGACAGCCTGCTTTCGGGCAATCTTGCACAACGTGCGTTGACACTTTTCGAAGCTTATGGTGACGTCTACCAGATATCGGGAGCGTGGCGTACACTTTCCACGTCCTATCGTAATATTGGCGATTACAATTCGGCTTATGCCTGCCTTACGAATGCGCTGGAGAAGGATACGGCAATAAATGCTGCGCCCGACCTTGTGGCTTCAATACGCGAGCAGATGTCGATAGTGTGCTCGGCAATGGGCGACAAGCAACGAAGCGATTACAACCGCAACATCTATCTCGATCTTCAGGAACGCACCCGACAGGATAGGCAGCTTGAGGCACGAGCCGAGCAGCTGTCGTTTTCCCTGCGCCAGCTCGACTTTATGATTGTGGCCGTAATAGTGCTGATAGCCATTATCATTGGATTACTGTCATATTTCGGATATCTGCGCCACAAGCAACGCAGAATGGTGTCGACCGACAAGTTGCTGGCGCCTCTGGACGAATGGAAGCAGAAATGTGAGGCCAAGTATGAGGAGAAGCAGGAGGAGATAGAAGAGACCGAAGACGAGGCGAGCATGAAGAAAAGCCAGAAAGAACATTATGGCGAAATAAGCGTCGAACAGCGCACTAAGATAATGATTGCCTCGAGCGTGGTTCCGCTCATCAACCGATTGACACGTGAGTTTGATATTGTGTCTGAGGGAAATTGTACTCCTGAGTCGCGCGACGAACACCTTGCTTATGCAGGCCAACTGGTTGACTCCATAGCCGAGTGCAACCAGCAACTTACCAAGTGGATTCGCCTGAAGCAGGGCGGACTTCAACTTAACATCAAGAGCTTTATGGTTAAGGACGTGTTTGACGTAATCAGACGAAATGCGACTGACTATCTGCGTCATGGAATAACACTTCATGTCGACGATAACGATGCTGTTGTGAAAGCCGACCCGGTACTTACCTTATTCATGGTCAATACCATAGCCGAAAACGCACGCCGATATACTCCAGAAGGTGGTGAGGTAAAGGTCACAGCCGAGGAAGCCGACGACTATGTGGAAATATCCATAGCCGACAATGGTAGTGGAATGAGTAAAGAACAGCTTGACGGACTGTTCACCCGAAAAATCATAAAAGACTCAACCAATGATAAGACGGAAGGCGGACACGGGTTCGGACTTATCAATTGCAAGGGAATTATTGACAAGTATCGCAAGACAAGTTCTATATTCAGCGTTTGCTCTATCTCGGCAGAAAGCGAAGTGGGGCAGAGCAGCCGCTTCTTCTTCCGTCTGCCCAAGGGCGTTAAGCGTATGCTGACTGTTGCTGTGCTTCTTGTGTGCCAATGTGTTATGACGCTTGCTTCAACCGAACGTTTTAACAATATTGCAGACATGGAAACAAGAGCCAGAGCCTATGCCGACAGCGCCTACAACTGCAATATTAAGGGCCAGTATAAGCGTACCGTTGTATTTGCCGACAGTTGTATAAGACTGCTCAACAGAATTTATCCCGAACGCATCCCGAACGCATCCCGAAGAAAAAGGCTGATGACACTCAACGGCGACTATCCTGCTGTTGCTGCCGAACTGCAATGGTTTCGCGACAGCGTGAAAGCCAACTACGGAACGATACTCGACTTGCGTAATGAGACTGCCGTGGCTGCCTTGGCGCTACGCGACTGGAATCTGTATTCGTACAACAATGCCGTCTACATACAGCTCTTCCGCGAGTGTAGTGCCGACAACACAATAGCATCGTATGTGAAGACCATGCAGCAGGCCGAAAGCAACCGTAGTGTGGCTATGATAATGCTTATAGTGATGTTTGTGAGCATCTTCCCCGCCTACTATCTGCTCTATTACCGGCATCGTATGTATTACCGTCTGTGTGTAGACAAGATAGCTGAGATAAACCGTGTGCTGACTGACGAGACAATACCGTCGGAGGAGAAACTGAAACGTATTGACATGTTATGGCCCGAAGATTCGCCCGGTAAGAATGCAAAACGTACTGCCGACCGCCGACCTAAGGAGTTGCACAATGTGGTGAAAGCCATACGTAATAGCGTGGAGGAAGACCTGAACCGTGAGAGAGAAATGCATGAACAGGAAGAGCTCGCCAAGGATGCTTTGCGTCGTCAGACTATGGAGTGCGACCGCCTTTATGTTTCTAATAGTGTGGTAGACAATTGCCTCTCGTCGCTCAAGCACGAAACTATGTATTATCCGTCACGAATCAGGCAGGTGCTCGACAGCGGTGAATTGACACCGGAAGTGCTCGTCTCCTTGCGCGAGCTTGCCAATTACTACCGTATGCTCTATACAGCACTCATCAATCAGACCGTACACACCCGTTACCGTATCTGTTCGATGGACGAGATACTTACGATGATGAATTATCTGTTTGCCATACTCAAGCGGAAAAACGGAGGCGTTCCTCCCCTGCGTTCCACCACGCCCTATGGCAATTCTTATGTACAGCTGACCGCAACATTGGACAGATGCACAGAAAGGGTGGATAGCCACAAGCTGTTCACTCCATATACCGACGATTTCGACTATCTCGTGTGTTGTCAGATTATGCGCGACATAGGAGACTTTACCGGCATGCGTGCAAGCGGAATACAGGCTTATTATGATGCCGACGCCAGGCTCGTGATAAAGTTGTTCGTACCGCAAATGGTATTGGAGAATGTCAAAATGTCAAAATCTGAAATTGTTGAGCTATGAAATGACAAACCGCTTAGTATGGGCTTGCCACTCCGCTTTGTATGGATTTTTTGTTTCCTCGGGAAGTAATTTTTATTTCCTCCCGAGGAAACAATTATTTGCTCGGCAGAGAAAAAAGATACCATCGGTAGGGTGATGTTGTAACTTGTTGCTTTAAATTTAGGATGTGTCCAATAAAAATCGGGAAAATGGCTGTCTGTGTGAATTTTTATTGTTAATTTTGTAACCATAATTTCTATAATAAAAATTATACTCAAATCAGCTGATGGTTAACAAGAATTTGACACAATTTTTGGCTTTAATGGTGAAACAACTTTCATCTCCCGACTCTTGTAAGGGGATGTTTCATTCGCATAAAGACAATTGCCCGTTGCCCTCCGGAGCGGTTCTCGAAGAAATCGTATCCTTGTCGAGAGCCATACTCTTTCCGGGATATTATGGAAATTCGAGTGTCAATGCCGACACGCTTCCATTTCATATCGGAGTTTCCATAGAGCGTCTTTACAGACTTCTGAAAGAACAGATACTTGCCGGATTGTGTTTCTTGGATACAGATTCGGACATTCCTACCGATAGCCTTAAAGAGCACGCCAAGGAAGTAGCTACGGAGTTGATAAGACGTCTGCCTGCAATACGTGAGACTCTCAGCACAGATGTCATAGCTGCCTATAACGGCGACCCCGCAGCCTGCAATACTGGCGAGGTGATAGCTTGCTATCCAATCATCAAGGCTCTTGCAAACTATCGTATAGCACACGAACTTTTTCTGTTGGGAGTACCTCTGATTCCGCGAATGCTGACCGAAATGGCGCATTCAGAAACCGGTATCGACATACATCCGCAAGCCTCTATAGGCAAATACTTCACAATCGACCATGGTACAGGTGTGGTGATTGGCGCTACATGTATCATAGGCGACAATGTGAAGATTTACCAGGGTGTCACGCTTGGTGCCAAGAGTTTCCCGCTCGACTGCAACGGCAACCCTATAAAGGGCATTCCTCGCCATCCTATCATCGGCAACGATGTCATAATATATGCAAACGCCACAATTCTGGGGCGCGTAAAGATTGGCGACGGCTGCATAATAGGAGCTAATATGTGGGTGACAGAGGATGTTGAGCCCAATAATGTCGTTGCCAATGGCAGACAGCCCAACGACAACCAAGCTAAATAGCACGTAAACAGCAAACAGACAAATGGTTTTATCGCAAGTAATCGCTAAAAACAGTAAGAAACAATAAAAATATTATCGAAATAAAAATGAATGAATTTGAACTTATTGCCAAGACCTTCATGGGACTTGAGCCCGTCCTGGCAAAAGAACTCACCCAGTTGGGTGCCAACAATGTGGAAATAGGCCGTAGAATGGTTTCGTTTACCGGCGACAAGGAGATGATGTATCGTGCCAATTTCCAGCTTCACACAGCCATACGCATTCTTAAGCCTATCGCCAAGTTCAAGGCTGCTTCGGCCGATGATGTGTATGAAGAGATCAAGAAGATTGACTGGAGCCAGTACATCGAGAAAGGTAAAACCTTCTCGGTTGACTCTGTGGTCTATTCTGAGGAGTTCCGCAACTCGCGTTTCGTAACCTATAAGGTGAAGGACGCTATTGTCGATCAGTTCCGTGAGAAGACAGGCACCCGTCCTAATATCTCGGTGAGCAATCCTGACATCCGTCTCAATATACACATTGCCGAGACTGCTGCCACATTGTCGCTCGATTCAAGTGGCGAGTCGCTCCATCGTCGTGGCTACCGTCAGGAGTCAGTAGAGGCTCCGCTCAACGAGGTGCTTGCTGCTGGTATGATTCTTATGACCGGATGGCATGGCGAGACCGACTTCATTGACCCTATGTGTGGTTCGGGCACACTCGCCATCGAGGCTGCTCTTATTGCCCATAACATGAGTCCTGGCGTGTTCCGCAAGGAGTTCGCTTTCGAGAAGTGGCCCGATTACGATGCCGAGCTTTTCGATACTATCTATAATGACGACTCGCAGGAGCGTGGGTTTACACACCATATCTATGGTTATGACATCGATATGAAGGCTGTCAATACAGCTCGTCTTAACGTGCGTGCTGCCGGTCTTACCAACGACATTACTATCGATTGTGCCGACTTCAAGGACTTCACAAAGCCTGCCGAGAAGAGTATTCTCGTAGTAAACCCGCCTTATGGCGAGCGTATCTCTACACCAAATCTACTCAATACCTATAAGATGATAGGCGAGCGTCTGAAGCACGCCTTTATGGGTAACGAGGCTTGGGTGCTGAGCTATCGTCAGGAGTGCTTCGAGGCTATCGGCTTGAAGCCTTCTATCAAGATTCCCGTGTACAACGGATCGTTGGAGTGCGAGTTCCGCAAGTACAGCATCTTCGACGGCACTATGAAGGATTTCCGTCAGGAAGGTGGCATAGTAAAGACCGAAGAGGAGAAGCGACAGATGGCCGAAAAGCATCGCTTCAAGAAGAACCGCGAGTTTAAGAAGCGTCTTGATGAGGACGAAGAGAATGCTGAGGCCGACATACGTTCGTTTAAGTTCCGCTCTATGGAGCGTCGTAAGGACAATGACGACCGTCGTGGTGGAGGCAAGCGTTTCGACCGTGATGACGACAAGTCGTTTGGCAAGCGTGGAGGCAAGTCATTCGGACGTGGACGCGACGATGACAGATCTTTCGGACGTGGACGCGATGGCGAGAAGTCGTTTGGCAAGGGATTTAAGAGCGACCGTAAGGGTGGCAAAGGTTTTAATAAAAAAAGATTTGATAATGAAGATTAAGTATCTGTCAACATTGTTATTCGGGCTGTTGGCTTCCTTGACTGTGAGTGCCCAGCAGAAGGAGTTCACACTTGAAGACCTTAACTTCGGTGGCAAGAACTTCCACAACATGGTGCCCAAGAACCGCTATTGCACATGGTGGGGCGACCAGCTTGTGCGTCAAGACGCTTCAGAGTGTTATCTGGTAGACAAGTCGACCGGAAAAGAGACAAAGCTGTTCTCGGTAAACGAAATCAACCAATGGATTTCAAACACCAAGGACATCAAGGTACGTTCGCTCTACAATGCCCAGTTTCCTAATGCCGACCGCTCGGAAGTGGTGTTGGGCAATGGCAGCAATATTTATGTTGTCGACTTCAAGAAGCACAGCCTTGTAAGCAGCCACGAGATAGGTCAGGGCGATAATGTTCTTGAAATGAACTATAAGAGTGGAGCTATGGCTATCCTGCGTAATAAAAATCTCTTCTTGCGCCTTGGCGTGAAGGAGTGGCAGCTCTCTAAGGACGGTTCACGTGAGATCGTTTACGGACAAAGCGTTCATCGCGATGAGTTCGGTATTCATAAGGGTACTTACTTCAGCAACAGCGGTACTAAGCTTGCCTTCTATCGTATGGACCAGTCGATGGTAACCGACTATCCGCAGGTAGACATTCCGGAGATTGATTATTTCAAGCATCCCGAGACACAGACTTGCTGCGCTAAGGCTGCTCCAGACAAATATCCTATGGCTGGTGAAACTTCACATAAGGTGACTGTTGGCGTATTCGACACAAAGACCGGCAATACCGTGTATCTTAAGGCTGGCGACCCAACCGACCGTTATTTTACTAATATAGCATGGAGCCCGGACGACAAGACTATCTATATGTTCGAACTCAACCGCGACCAGAACGACTGCCGTCTTGTAAGCTACGATGCTGCTACAGGCGAGAAGACGGGCGAACTCTATCGTGAAACCGACGAGAAGTATGTTGAGCCGCA
This sequence comes from Prevotella sp., assembly GCA_022735715.1. Classification (GTDB taxonomy): domain Bacteria; phylum Bacteroidota; class Bacteroidia; order Bacteroidales; family Bacteroidaceae; genus Prevotella. The sequence goes on along the minus strand of JAIJMN010000086.1, from coordinate 585 downwards.
GCATCCTATCATGTTCTTGCCATGGGACAACACCAAGTTCCTTATGCAGAGCCAGAAGGACGGCTACAACCATCTCTACCTTTGCACACTTGGCAAGCATGGCAGCCGTATGGCACACAATACAGAGTCGCTCGAGATAAAGCAGCTCACTTCGGGCAAGTGGGTTGTGCTTGAGGTGCTGGGCTTCAACGCCAAGCGCAAGAGTGTTGTCATAGCTTCTAACGAGCTTAGCCCGATACAGCGCAACATCTTCGTAGTAGACACTCGCAACGGCAAGCGTACTCTTATGGACGAGGGTGGCAAGGGATGGCACACAGCCACACTTAGCGCAAGCGGACAGTATGTATTCGACCGGTACTCTACTCCTACCGTTCCTCGCAATATTGCCATCGTCAATACCGAAAACGGAAAGCGTCTGAGCTATTTCAAGGCTGAAGACCCATGGAAGGGCTACAATGTGCCTGAATACAGCTGTGGTACTGTGAAGGCAGCTGACGGTCAGACCGATCTCTACTGGCGTATGGTAAAGCCTACCAACTTCGACCCCAACAAGAAGTATCCTACTATTATATATGTATATGGTGG
>JAIJMN010000368.1:0-1389 GCA_022735715.1 Prevotella sp. | reverse complement strand
AACATCAAGGAACGCTACGAGGATCATCACCATGTACGCTATACAGACGATGCCCTAAAGGCTTGTGTCGACCTTACCGGAAGATACATTACCGAACGCCAGTATCCCGACAAGGCAATAGACGCACTTGATGAGGTAGGCTCACGTGTCCATCTGCAACATGCAGTTATACCGCCTGCCATTATCGACAAGGAGAAGGAAATCCGACAGACTGAACAACTGAAGAATGCAGCTGCTGCTGATCAGGATTTTGAACTTGCTGCAAGCTATCGCGACCGTCAATGCCAGCTTGAGGCAGAATTGAAGAAACTTAATGAAGACTGGGCTACAGGCGACGACGGAAAACGCGAGACTGTAGATTCGGCTGATGTAGCCAATGTAGTCTCTACGATGACCGGTATTCCATTGCAACGCATTTCGGAAAAGGAGAGCGACCGTCTGCGCCGTCTTGGTGAATGTCTCAACAATTCGGTCATAGCTCAGGAGAAGGCAATTAGCAAGGTGGTAAGAAGCATACAGCGCAACCGTCTTGGACTTGGCAGTCACAACCGTCCGATTGGCGTATTCATGTTCCTCGGACCTACTGGTGTAGGCAAGACCTATCTGGCACAACGCCTTGCCGAAGAAATGTTCGGTACCAAGGATGCTATGATACGTATTGACATGAGCGAATATTCTGAGAAGTTCAACACCTCACGCCTTGTTGGCGCTCCTCCGGGATATGTCGGCTATGGTGAGGGAGGACAGCTTACAGAGCGTGTGCGTCGCCACCCCTACTCTATCGTATTGCTCGACGAAATAGAGAAGGCTCATGGCGATGTGTTCAACCTCTTGCTGCAGGTGCTCGACGAAGGTCGTATGACCGATGGTAACGGGCGAATTGTCGACTTCCGCAACACGATTATCATCATGACTTCAAATGCCGGTACACGCCAGCTCAAGGACTTCAGCCATGGAATAGGTTTTAATGCCATGTCGATAAATGGTGCAGCCAATGAGCAGTCGAAGGAATATGCCCGCTCAATCATTCAGAAGGCTCTCTCGCGTCAGTTTGCCCCAGAGTTTCTGAATCGTCTTGACGAGATAATCACATTCGACCAGCTTGACGCTAAGGCCATAAGAAGAATTGTAGATATAGAACTTGACAGACTCGTCAAGCGAATCTCAAAGAATGGTTATGCTCTGACAGTAACAGATGCAGCTAAAACATTCCTTGCCACGAAGGGTTATGATCCACAGTTTGGCGCACGTCCGCTTAAGCGAGCCATTCAGACATACGTAGAGGATGAAATCTGCGAAAAGATTCTGATTGGTGAAGTCAATACTGGTGATGCCATCATCGTTGACAAGAAAGCAGACGAAGACAAGTTGACTGTTGTCAATGATTAA
>JAIJMN010000367.1:0-1389 GCA_022735715.1 Prevotella sp. | reverse complement strand
TCTATGCCAGCGACAACTTTGTTGTGACAGGAATAACAAATAAAAATTATAAAACGGGGTTGTTTACAGGTTGTGAAGCACTCAAGGGTGCTCTTCCAGCGTATGACAAAACTAAGACAAGCAGCGATTACGCCAACTACAAGACTGGCTACTTCACCAAGCTGGTAGTAAGGAATGGAGATGAGAGATACGGTGTTACAGGAGAAACGACGAAGCTTACTGTAGATAATCTCGCTCTTGATGACGACAAGGACTTCGTGGCTTTCGAGCCGTTCGCAGCCAAGGCTGCATCTTATAGCCGCACGATGACTACTGGCACCACATGGGCTACGCTATGCCTGCCTTTCGATGTGTCGCTCGATGGTAAGAACTTCCGTGCCTTCAAGCTCCTTTCGGTCGACGTTGACGTTGTAGAACTCGAAGAGCTTACGACAAGCATCGCAGCTGGTACTCCTGTCATCATCAAGATGAATGAGGGAGAAACCGAGCTCAACTTCTCTGTAGCCAACAATGAGATAGCGCACGAGGTAGTGTCTGCTGCTGATGGTGACTATCAGCTCCAGGGTATCTATACCCAAAAGGTATTCGACAAGGAAGCCGACAACAACTGCTACATCGTGAAGGGTAACAAGCTGATGAACCCTGCCAAGCTGTTGGAGAATACCAATAATAAGACTGTTGGCAGCAAGCCATTCCGTGCTTACATGATAGACAACTCAACTGCTCCTGCTGCTGGTGCCAAGATGTTCAGTATCGGCTTCGACAACGACGCTACTACAGCCATCGACAACCTCAATACCATTGCAGACGACAATGCCATATACTACGACCTGCAGGGCCATCGCCTCAATGCGCCTCAAAAGGGCATCAACATCGTGAAGCGTGGCGGTAAGACAATGAAAGTTATCATCAAATAAAAAACTGAGAATTATGAAAAAGAAAGAATATATAAAGCCAGAACTGAGTGTCTACCAAACGGAGACACAAACCATCCTCGCAGGCTCTTATATCGAGAAAGCTGCAGAAGAGGATTATAGCGAAGAGTCGGTTAGAGATTATCGCGATGCAAGTGGCAGCATTTGGGCTGATTAAAAGAAGCCTCACCTTCAATAATAATACCTCATGGCATCAATGCCATGGGGTATTTTCGTTTTGTTTTTATACTTCCTTCCAATTTATCAATCCCTTTCCCTTATCGTCCAGTTCTATGGCAAGTGCTATCACTTTGTGCTTGTCGGCATTGAAAGGCTCGGCATATTGCTTGGCTCTTATTTGCTCGGTTGCGGCATCAACGCTTGTGTTGATTGTAGGTCATGGTTCTTGCGCATGGATAACGTTGGCAACACTATTTCGTTCAAAGCCTGTTTCACCTCGAAGTTAGGAATTCCA
>JAIJMN010000366.1:0-1390 GCA_022735715.1 Prevotella sp. | reverse complement strand
CTTTCGGCTGTGTTCTTCGCCATGGGCAAAGTTCGCTCCGACCTCGTCGCATTGTGCGCTCTCGTCGCCCTACTGCTCACCGGAATACTCACACCTCAAGAAGCCCTGTCTGGATTCTCCAACTCTGTAGTAATAATGATGGTGGGACTGTTTGTTGTAGGAGGTGCCATCGTGCAAACAGGATTGGCAAAGAAAGCATCAGGCAAGCTGATGACATTGGCAGGCGACAGCGAACTCGGTCTGTTTCTGTTGCTGATGGTAGTAACGGCGGTGATAGGTGCCTTCGTGAGCAATACCGGAACCGTAGCCCTAATGATGCCTATAGTAGTCAGCCTTGCGCAGAAGGCAAAGATGCGTGCCAGCCGGCTGCTCATGCCTCTTGCCTTTGCCAGCAGTATGGGCGGTATGCTTACACTCATCGGTACCCCTCCCAACCTTGTTATTCAGGAAGCGCTGACCGAGAATGGTTTTGAGCCATTGAAGTTCTTCAGTTTCCTGCCCGTAGGTATTGTCTGCATAATCGTAGGCATAGTGGTACTGCTGCCGCTGAGCAAGCACTTCCTCAATGGAAGTAAGCAACGTCAGGACGGCGAGACTGGCAAGAAGCGCGCTAAATCGCTCGATGACCTTATGGAAGAATACAATCTGAAGGAAAATCTCTCGGTATTCACCGTAGGCAAGCTGTCAATAGCCAACAATAAGACCCTTGCCGAACTTGACATTCATCACCGTTACGGGCTGACCGTACTTGAAGTACGCAGAATAAAGCAGCCCCGTTCACCACTGATGAAAGAAGTGGAACAGCGTCTTGCAGGTCCTGATACCAAGCTCACCGAAGGCGACATAGTATACGTAAGTGGTGATCCTGCACAAGCTATGCAGTTCGCTGCCGACATGAAGCTCGACAAGACAAGTGAGGAACTGGCTTTTTACGATATCGGCATTGCCGAGGTGGTGCTGATGCACAACTCACGTTTGTGTGGCAAAACTCTTAAAGAGACAGGATTGCGACGTCTGTATAACGTCAATGCACTTGGTGTGCGTCGTGACGAGAACTACATAACCGATGGACTTGCAGACATGACATTCCGCCAAGGTGACATCATTCTGATACAAGGCAAATGGAAGAACATCTCGCGCATAGCCGACGTAGCCGACGGCATAGTTGTGATGGGACAACCATTGGAAGAAGCTTCTCGCGTAACACTTGACTACAAGGCACCGCTCGCAGCAGCCATAATGCTATTGATGATTCTGACTATGGTGTTCGACTTCATACCTGTAGCCCCCGTCACGGCCGTTATGGTGGCAGGACTGCTTATGGTCATCACCGGCTGCATACGCTCGGTAGAAGCTGCATACAAGACCATAAACTGGGAGAGCATAGTGC
>JAIJMN010000365.1:0-1410 GCA_022735715.1 Prevotella sp. | reverse complement strand
TGCTCGAGCATCGTCTCGTAGGGAAGCATGTTCTCAATCATCTGCTGGGCATGGTGGAGCTTTGACGAAGCCACCATCTTCATGGCACTCGTAATCTTGCGGGTGCTGTTGACGGATGTGAGTCGGTTCTTGATTTCTTTGAGTGACGGCATAAGCTATTACTTTTTAAACTGACCTGCTACGTCGGCCATTGTCTGTTCGAGAACGGCTGTGAGCGAGTCGTCAATCTTTCCACTTGCCAGAGCGTCAATGACGTCGGCATGCTGTGAGCGAATCTTGTCGAGGAATGTCTCCTGACACTCGCGCACCTTCTCTACGGGCACGTCGTGCATCAAGCCGTGGGTGCCACAATAGATTATGGCTACCTGCTCGCCTACGGGCATCGGGCTGTACTGCGGCTGGATGAGCAGCTGGTTGTTCTTGCGTCCGCGGTCGATGGTCATGGCTGTCACAGCATCCATGTCGCTTGAGAACTTGGAGAAAGCCTCGAGCTCACGATACTGAGCCATGTCAATCTTCAGCGTACCAGCCACCTTCTTCATACTCTTGATCTGTGCCGAACCACCTACACGCGAAACGGAAATACCTACGTTGACGGCAGGACGGAAGCCCTGGTTGAAGAGGTCGCTCTCAAGATAGATCTGTCCGTCGGTGATTGAAATCACATTGGTAGGAATGTAGGCAGAAACGTCGCCAGCCTGTGTCTCGATGATAGGCAGGGCTGTGAGCGAACCGCCTCCCTTGACGTGACCCTTCATGCACTCGGGCAGGTCGTTCATCTGCTCGGCTACCTCCTGCTGGTCGTTGATACGTGCAGCACGCTCCAACAGACGTGAGTGGAGATAGAACACATCGCCAGGATAAGCCTCACGTCCTGAAGGACGACGCAGAATCAACGACACCTCACGGTAGGCAACAGCCTGCTTTGAGAGGTCGTCGTAGACAACGAGGGCCGAGTAGCCACGGTCGCGAAAGTACTCGCCGATGGCGGCACCTGCGAACGGAGCGTAATACTGCATGGCGGCAGGGTCGGCAGCTGTAGCCGCTACAATGATTGTGTAGGGCATGGCGCCGTGCTGCTTGAGGTTCTCGACAAGGGCGGCAACGGTAGAAGCCTTCTGGCCGATGGCTACATAGATACAGTAAACGGGCTTGCCAGCCTCGTAGAAACTCTTCTGATTGATGATTGTGTCGACAGCGATGGCTGTCTTGCCAGTCTGACGGTCGCCGATGATAAGCTCACGCTGTCCGCGGCCGATAGGAATCATCGAGTCAACCGACTTCAATCCGGTCTGCAACGGTTCCTTAACGGGCTGGCGATAGATAACGCCCGGAGCCTTGCGGTCGAGCGGCATCTCGAAAGCACCTGTCATGTCAATCTCGCCCTTGCCGTCGATGGCCTGTCCGAGC